>JABXJX010000065.1 GCA_013375375.1 Desulfobacterales bacterium
TAAGACTGAACTTAGCGTGGAAGATATAGAACTTCAGGCGTTTGCCGGTACCATGAAACAAAAATTTCAGCCTGTTGCCGCGGACAAGGGATTGAGTCTGGAGGTAAAACTTGCGGCCGGGTCGCCGGGCGCTATCCGCACGGACCATCAAATGCTTGAGCAGATTGTAAAGAACTTTCTTTCCAACGCGCTCAAGTTCACAAGCCGGGGAGGCATTATCCTTACTATCGACCGTCCCGGTGATCAACTAATTGATGGAACCGACCTCTCAGAGAGCGGTCTTGATTCCGCAAAGGCCGTATCAATTTCCGTTATTGACACCGGGGTTGGTATTCCGAAAGACAAACAAAAAATGATCTTTGAGGCATTCCGGCAGGCCGACGGCACCACAAGCAGGAGATATGGCGGAACCGGGCTGGGGCTTTCGATTGCAACAAAGCTTGCCAAATTGCTGGGGGGAGAGATTCGGATGAAGAGCGAAGAGGGCAAAGGGAGTACCTTTACGCTATATCTTCCGGAGACAATGGAAGGAGTGAAACTGGAAACTCGAGATTTGGGGTTTGAGGTCTCCAACGAGGAACTGGAAGAGAGCTCAAAGCTGAAGGCTCAAAGCTCAAGGGAAGGACAACCCGCAACCCGCACTGAATCGATTCTGGCGGATAGGAAGGTATTGGTCGTGGACGATGATATGCGGAATTTGTTTTCACTCAAAAAGATACTTGAGTATAAAGGCATGGAGGTATTGCTCGGGAAAAACGGTAAAGAAGCCCTGGAACGCTTAAACGACAACCCGGACATTGATCTGGTACTGATGGATATCATGATGCCTGAGATGGACGGATATGAGGCGATGGGAGAAATCAGGAAACAGGAACGGTTCAAAGACCTTCCTGTTATCGCACTGACCGCAAAGGCAATGAAAGGAGACCGGGCCAAATGTGTCGAGGCCGGTGCAACAGACTACCTGGCAAAACCGGTTGATGTGGAGAAGCTGTTTTCGATGCTGGGAAGGTTTATTGACTGAAAGGGATTGCCATGAACAAAACAGAAAAACCGAACATTCTTATCGTGGATGACAGGCCTGAAAATCTTCTGGCACTTGAAAAACTTCTTGAGGGTCCTGACGTGAGTGTCATAAAGGCAACATCCGGCAATGATGCCCTTGCCATGACTATAGAGCATGAATTTGCGCTTGTTCTCCTTGATGTCCAGATGCCTGAGATGGACGGGTTTGAGACTGCCGAATTGATGCGGGGAAACAAGGAAACAAAGCACATCCCCATTATCTTTGTAACCGCTATCAACAAAGAACAAGAACACGTATTCAGAGGGTATGAAACAGGGGCGGTGGATTACCTGTTCAAGCCGCTGGACCCGGACATTTTACGAAGCAAGGTCAATACATTTCTTGAGTTGTACAACCAGAAGAGAGTCCTCGAAAAAACCAACAAAGAATTAGAGAAGGCCAACCAGCAGATTTTGGAACAGCAGAAATTGTTCGTCGAGGAAGAACGGCTCAAGGTACTGATTCAGATGGCAGGGGCCGCGGCCCATGAGTTGAACCAGCCTCTGACAAGTCTTTTAATAAGTATAGACTTGATGAGAGCGCATAAAGACGATCCGGAAAAATTGTCGAAACATATGGATAGAATCGAAGGTGCCGGCGAACGGATATCTGATATCGTAAAAAAGATACGTACCATACGTCGTGATGAGACCAAACCATACGTTGACATATGCTCTATTATAAACTTTGACCAGGAGATAAGGGTCCTATCAGTGGGAGACTCAGATGATGACTTTGAAGCGATCAATGCTATTATTAATGATCATAATCAGATCACCCTCTCAAGGTCAATCAGTATTGAAGATGCCGTTCAGGTGTTGAAACAGGGTTGTTTTGATCTGGTCCTTTTAGACTATATTCTTCCTGACGGAGACGGATTTGATTTTCTGAGACGAATGGGAAAAGAGGGCTTGGAGATGCCAGTGGTAGTCATTACCGGGCAGGGCGATGAAATGATTGCCTCACAGATGATCCAGGCCGGCGCCGATGACTATCTGACCAAGGGGAGTGTCAGTTACAAATATCTTTCCAGGACCATATACAACACGCTGGAAAAAGCTCGTCTCAAGAGAGAAATAAAGGCGGCCCGGACGAAGCTGCTCAAGGTGTCCACCAGAGACGAATTGACAGGACTTTATAACCGCCGATATTTTATGGAGTCAGTTGAACGGGAGACGTCAAGAGCCGAGAGGTATGGAAATGAGATGGTGCTCTGCATGATAGGCCTGGATCATTTCAAGACGATCAACGATACGCATGGTCATCCCGCAGGCGACATGGCCCTGGCTGAGATCGGCAAAATGCTAACTGAATACGTTCGGCACAGCGATCTGGCATACCATTATGGAGGTGGAGAGTGTGCCGTCATTTTACCCAATACGGATACCGAGGACGCCGGAAATTTCGGTGAGAGGTTCAGAGAGATAGTGGCCGCACGTCAGTTTCAACGCAATTCATCTCAGTTCCGGATGACTGTAAGCATAGGCATCGCATCATACAGAGACGGCAGTGATAAGTCGCCTGCCCGGTTGATTGAGACGGCCCGGCAGGCCCTGTATCAAGCCAAGGAGGCGGGGAGGAATAGGGTGGTGGTGTATGGAAAACTTGAAACTCGATAAATTCGTAAAAATGCCTAACCGCTCCACTACTCCATTTCAAACTTCTGCCCCCTTCCCCAGTTTCAAATTTCAAGTTTCCATAGCAGTCAATAATGGACCATCCCAAAACGGCGTAACGAGCCCTAACTGATTGAATTAACATATTTTTCCTTGTGATGTGTCCCAAATTGGGATAGCAAAATCCACAAGCCGAACCTTCGCAATACATTCCCCATCAAAGCCTTTCCTGTTTAACATCCTGGATTTACAGTTCTTTTTCTTCATGCCCCACAAATATTCCTTTCTGGCACGATAAATGCGTTAATGCATTACGATAGGCGCATATTGATCATTATATTTTATAGTTGCAGGCAGGTATGGCGCCAAAACAGGCCGGAAGGTAGTCGATTCTTTTAAAGACCCGCATTAGTAATTCTGAAATGTCAAAAAGTCAGTAATCGAGTATCCAGCATCAAGTATTGAGAAATTGGGAATCCGTAACTCGTAAACCGCAACGAATTCTATTTATATGGAACCAACACGAAACCCCATTCACAGATCAGGAAGAAGAAACATCTTTTGCCCTTACTAATGAATAAGACAAGGAACCAAGATAACCAGAGAAATGAAGAAAGTCTGACAGAATTCTGCCCTTTTACTGAAGATCCTCATGAGGCCTGTTACTGCTATGACATGACGAAGAGGCAGAATATAAGCCAGGCGATGTATTATTGCGGGGGACATTTCAAAGAATGCAGAATCTATAAAAGAATTCTAATGGAAAGATCTACAGGAGTCTAAATTCGCAACCTCACTCCTCGGCACCTACCAAGAATAGTCTAAACTCAGACTTATCCCATTCAAGGTCTCGACTTACTAAAAAGTACATTAATTACCCGACATCGCAGATAGGGCACAATGATGTCTTTTCCGGAATGACTGGCGGGAGGGCGCCTAAAAACACCAGCCCGGGAGACTCGGAATGAATTCGTCCAAGGATCGGCCCCGGCCGGTTGTTCAAACTACCTTGTTCTATTTATGAGGGCATTCGATTGCCGCCCGGATCAGTAGAGAATCGGCCTCGCCGGGCGGACGATATGTCGGACTTCGCAGAGCATGGGAACAGGCTATTTCCCTTGAAGAAAGAGAAAGATTTTGCTAAATTTATAAATTTAGATAATATTCTTCCCGTTTAGGTTCCCTTGGCGGGCGCAAGGCAAACGGCCCAAGGCGCGGTTGTCTCAATAGAGATCAAACTATCTTGGACACTACCGACCATGTCTATCATTGCAAGACGTAAACAGACTAAAGAGATATCGATCGGGGGGGTCAGGATCGGCGGCAACGCCCAGATCGCCGTCCAGTCCATGACCAATACCTATACCCACGATGTGGCTGCCACGGTGGCGCAGATTCACCGCTTAGAGGCCGTGGGCTGCGAGCTTATCAGGGTAGCGGTTCCGGATCAGGCGGCCGCAGAGGCGATCGAATCGATCAAGAAAGAAATCTCCATCCCGCTGATCGCTGATATTCACTTTGATTACCGGTTGGCCTTGGCGGCACTGAAGGCCGGTGCGGACGGCCTGAGGATCAATCCGGGCAATATCGGGGCAGCCGGGAAGGTAAAGGCAGTGGCCAAAGATGCCAAGGGGCGTGGTGTTCCTATCCGCGTGGGGGTCAACGCGGGTTCACTTGAAAAAAAACTCCTCAAGAAATACGGGGGCGCCACTCCTCAGGCAATGGTAGAGAGCGCCTTGCGATACATTGATTTGCTAAGGTCTTTTGATTTTCACGACATCAAGGTCTCCATCAAGGCATCGGACGTGCTGAGAACCGTGGAGGCCTATAGGTTGCTTTCTTCTCAGACCGACCTTCCTCTCCATGTTGGTGTTACTGAAGCGGGCAGCCTGTTTTCAGGCACTGTCAAGTCCGCCCTGGGTATTGGGATCCTGCTTGCCGAGGGTATTGGCGACACCATCCGGGTCTCCCTTACCAGGGACCCAGTGGATGAGGTCAGAGTAGGCTATGAGATATTGAAGGCATTGAAGATCCGTCAGCGTGGCCCAGACATAGTTTCGTGTCCTACCTGCGGCCGGTGCGAGATTGA
Organism: Desulfobacterales bacterium; assembly: GCA_013375375.1. Classification (GTDB taxonomy): domain Bacteria; phylum Desulfobacterota; class Desulfobacteria; order Desulfobacterales. The sequence goes on from JABXJX010000065.1 coordinate 4,772, forward strand.
CCTGGTTGAGATTGTTGAGCACGTGGAGTCGGCCCTGCTCACGAAGACTACCCCTGTGCAGCTTGCCGTTATGGGATGCGTGGTTAACGGACCAGGCGAGGCACGAGAGGCCGACATCGGGATCGCGGGCGGCAAAGGTCATGGGGTACTTTTCAAAAAGGGAAAGGTGATCAGGAAGTTTCCTCAGGAGAAGTTGGTTGAGGTCCTGCTGAAAGAGGTTGAGAAATATGAAAATATTAGGGATTAATGGCTGGATACCGGATGCCTGATACCCGATGATGTGTTGATAATCGTTGTGTGAATCCGACATCCGGCATCGGGTATCTGCGCGAAGCGACAATTACTAAAAAGTACATTAGCTACCCAACATCATACACTGGGGTCATGATGTCTTTTCTGGAGTGACTGGCGGGAGGGCGCCGTGTTTTTGTGACTTATTTGTGGGGGAAACCGCAGCTCCCGCTTGCGGGAGAATGCGGAGGGGGCAAGGAATGCCCCCACAGATAAGTTGCAAAAAACACCAGCCCGGGAGACTCGGAACGAAAGAAAAGAGATCATGAGCCCAAACAAATGTTGGGCACAAAACGTTTTCATTAGTAAGAAAGGACCAATATGAGAAAACAGGCGAAGACTGCCATAACGCCGACAAGGGCTAAAGACTATCCTGTATGGTATCAGCAGGTGGTCAAGGCATCCGATATGGCTGAAAACTCACCCGTACGGGGATGCATGGTTATCAAGCCGTGGGGCTATGCCCTCTGGGAAAACATAAGAGATGTTCTGGATAATATGTTCAAGGAAACAGGGGTGAAGAATGCCTATTTTCCCCTGTTCATCCCAAAGCGGTTTCTCGAAAAAGAGGCAGAACATGTTGAGGGATTTGCCAAGGAATGTGCCGTAGTCACCCATCACCGCCTGGAAGGAGGCGAAGACGGGGGACTTGTCCCCGCAGGACCGCTGGAGGAACCTTTGGTGGTGAGGCCCACGTCCGAGACGATCATAGGGGAGTCTTTTTCCAGGTGGGTAAGCAGCTACCGGGATTTGCCACTCCTTATCAATCAGTGGTGTAACGTGGTCAGGTGGGAACTGAGGCCTCGCATCTTCTTGAGAACCAGTGAATTTCTCTGGCAAGAAGGGCATACCGCCCATGTCGGCCCTAACGAGGCCATGGAGAGGACCCTTCAGATGCTTGATATTTATGAGAGGCTTGCAGAGAGCTACCTTGCCGTTCCGGTCATCAAGGGTGAGAAGACGGTATCCGAACGGTTTCCGGGCGCGGTCAATACCTATACCGTGGAAGCCATGGTGCAGGATCGAAAGGCCCTCCAGGCCGGGACTTCCCACTTTCTTGGACAGAATTTTGCAAGGGCCTCTGAGATCAAATACCAGTCAACGCAGGAAAAGGAAGAGTATGCATGGACCACATCGTGGGGGGTTTCCACGCGTCTGATCGGCGCTATCATTATGACACACGGCGATGACGATGGATTGGTCCTGCCCCCCAAGATTGCATCGTCTCACATAGTGCTTATGCCCATTATCAAAAAACCCGAGCACAGAAATGCCGTTATGGACTATACACATGCCCTGGCCCGGGAGTTGAGAGAGATCACTTATCATCAACGCAAGATCATAGTCGAGATCGATTGTAGGGAGACAGGCGGCAGGGGGTGGGATTGGATCAAGAAAGGGATACCAATCCGCGTGGAGATAGGACCGAGGGATATCGCTCAGGACTCGGTCTTTTTGGGCCGGAGGGACAGGGGGCCCAGCGAGAAGGAATCGATCCCCAAGGGTCAATTTGTCAAAACCATTGTTTCGATACTGGATGAGATTCAAAAGAACCTGTTTGATCGGGCTTTGAGACTAAGGGAAGAGAATACTAAACAGATTGATTCCAAAGATGATTTTTATGCCTTTTTTACGCCTGAGAATTCGGAAAGACCTGAGATCCACGGTGGATTTGCCCTTTCACATTGGTGCGGGAATCAAGCCTGTGAGGAAAAGATTAAAGAGGACCTGAGCGTGACGATTCGCTGCATTCCCTTGGATGCGGAAAAGGAGACCGGAACATGTATCGCCTGTGGGGGCAAGAGCCCTATGCGCGTAATCTTTGCGAAGGCATATTAGAGAAGAAGTTGACGTCTGTCGGCTGACGGTTGCGTTGCTCGTTACGTCCGTCGTGTGCCGGTTCCCGACACGAAGTGAAGCTTTGCGCTAAACGAGCTGCTTAACCGCTACCCCTCAACGAATGCCGATAATCACATGATCAGAATCACCGACATCATAGACCGTATCATTGCCTATAACTCAGAGGCGGACTTGGATTTAGTGGAAAGGGCGTATGTTTATTCGGCCCGCATCCACGAAGGCCAGGTGCGTCTTTCCGGAGAGCCTTACCTCTCTCACCCGCTGGAGGTCGCCGGGCTGTTGACCGAACTGAAGCTGGACCCTGTTAGTGTAGCTGCGGGACTTCTGCACGATACATTGGAGGATACCAAGGCAACCATGGAAGACTTAACCGGGTTGTTTGGCGAACCGGTGTCACACATTGTGGAGGGCGTGACAAAGTTGAGTCGTCTGGCATTTCGGAGTTCCGAGACCCGTCAGGCCGAAAGCATCCGAAAGATGATCCTTGCCATGGCCGATGACATACGCGTTGTTCTCATCAAGCTGTGCGATCGGCTCCACAACATGCGCACCCTCCAGTTCCAAAACGAAAAGAAGCAAAACAAGATAGCCCAGGAAACCCTCGACATTTATGCCCCAATCGCAAATCGTCTCGGTATCTATGGGATCAAAACAGAGCTCGAGGATATCGCGTTCATGTATCTTTTTCCTCGGCCGTACCGCGAGATCGCCGGCCAGGTGGCAACTAAAAAGGATGAGCAACAAAAGCATATCGATACAATAAGAGAGATTATCGAGACGAAGATGGAGGAAGCCGATCTTCCATGTGAGGTCCAAGGCCGACACAAACATTTCTACGGCATTTATCAGAAGATGATAAAGCAAAGCGTCGATTTTGAGGAGGTGTACGACATCCTCGGCTTCCGTATCATCTTGGATACAATACCGCAGTGCTACCAGGCTATCGGGATCATCCATTCCATATGGAAGCCCATAGCAAAACGTTTCAAGGACTTTATCGGCATCCCCAAGCCGAATATGTATCAGTCCCTCCACACCACGGTGATCGGCCCTTTTGGGGAGCGCGTGGAGATTCAGATACGCACAAAAGAGATGGATCGTGTGGCCAAGGCCGGGATTGCAGCCCACTGGCAGTACAAGGAGAAGGTGGGTCTTGATGAAAAGACGGGGGCCGTCTTTGCCTGGCTTAGAAAACTGGTAAAGGAACAGAAGAATCTCAAGGACCCTGATGAATTCATGGAGACCGTGCGGATCGAGCTTTTTCCTGATGAGGTGTATATATTCACACCTCGTGGCGACGTGTTGACCCTCCCCAAAGGGGCCACTCCTGTCGATTTTGCCTATGCCATCCATACTGAGGTGGGGTGCCAATGTACTGGTGCCAAGGTGGACGGCCGAATAGTTCCTTTAAAATACAAACTAAAGACCGGCGAAAGGGTCGAAATTATCACTTCGACCAGGCACCGGCCCAGCAAAGACTGGCTGAGTTTTGTGAGGACGGCCAAGGCCCGGTCTCGGGTGCGTCATTACATTAATGTAGAAGAGCGGAAGCGAAGCCTGGCGCTGGGACGTGAGATGTGCGAAAAGGCCTTGCGCAAGTATAATCTGAGTCTGAATAAGTATTTGAAATCAGGTGAGATCGAAAAGGCGGCCCATGAGCTTGGGTACAAAACCGCCGATGACCTAATTGCGGGCGTGGGATACGGAAAGGTAACCCCTCTACAGGTGGTCCGGTATTTGCTCCCGAGATTTGAACTAAAAGATGAAAAAGAGACCGTTGTTACCAGGCTGACGCAGCGTATTCGCGGAAAAAAACCAAAGTCAAGCATACTGGTAAAGGGGCTTGACGACATATTGGTTCGCTTTGCCAAGTGCTGCAATCCCCTGCCTGGTGATCCTGTGGTAGGATATATCACCCGGGGTCAGGGGATCACGGCTCACCGCACCGGTTGCCCGCATGCCCTAAGTATGGATCCGGAGCGGCGGATCGAATTAGAATGGGCGCCGAAGACCGAAGAGTTCTACCCTGTGAGGATTCATGTGCTGTGTGACGACAAGATAGGCCTTTTGGCCAGTATTACCGCGGCCATCAGCCAGGGCAAGGCCAATATCTTGGATGCCAAGGTTGATACCCGGGCAGACAAGCGGGCGGATTGTTATTTTACAATCTCTGTGTCGGGTGCCGATCACTTGGAAGATGTGATCAAATTGATCAAAAAGATCAGGTATGTCATAAAAGTGGGCCGACTTTCGGCCTGAGAGTGATGTTTAGGCCGGTTTTTCGACCAAGCCTGAGCGCAGACACCGCGTGCACACCTTGATTCGCTTCACACGGCCGTTCCGGACAGCACGAACCTGCTGCAAATTGGGGTAAAAGCGTCGCTTTGTGACGTTGTGGGCGTGGCTCACATTGCTGCCGGTCATAGGTTTTTTTCCGCATATTTCACATACTTTTGCCATGTTTTTGCACTCCTCTTTATTTAAAAATTACAGCGTAACATATAGATTTTCAAAAATCTAAAATCCAATGAACAGGCTATGTGCCTTTAACACATAAGATAACGGGATGCAAATCTTTCTCACCTACAGTCCTTATCTATTGCTGTGGCTGTCACCTCTTCTACTTCGATCCCTTGCCGGATAAGAAGTGCCGCTGTCACCCCGACAGGTCGCCGATCCCCTGATCGGCCCCCGACACCTCACGAAGGGCTCTTGTCCTTTAGAAAACAGAATTGAACGTTGTTTTCCTTGATCAGTTTCAGGGCTGCAAAAGCGCCCTTCAGGAAGGCCTGGGTGAGGTCGTTCCCATCACGGTCCATGATCCTCGCACGACCGTCCAGTACATCGAAGCCATCGCCGTCGTGGAGCTCACAAGGAGCTCTTGGGGTCGCAAGGCCCCCGAGTTGCTCCGGACATATGGGGAGCACGGCTTCTTTGGCAGACCGGTTCACCAATTCTTCACTGGGACTCGTTCTGCCGTCGTAGCGGCAGGGATACCCTATAAGACAGGCGCTTGCAGCAACCATAGTCAATCAGTCCGCAAGTTCAGAGGTGTCTTCCGCTACGCTCGCCGTGACTCCATAGTCATCAAGGCCCTTGTGCATTTCTATGTGGGGTGCATAGCGAGCCGCCAGCTCCATGGTGTCTCCCGCATTGAGCTGGTCAAACAGGAAGCCAAATTTGTCTTCAAGACTCGAACGAATGGCACCTCGCACATCTTCCGGCAGACCCCAGAGTTCCGCCTTAAAAGGGCCGCAACCCTTCTTCCGTGTCTTATATATAAACTGTTCTTCTGTCTGCCCCTCTTTCCTCTCTTTTGCGTGAGCGGTTTTTATGTGATCGTAGATGCGTTGGCGAAGTTTACCTGGGAAGACCTCATGATCGTATACGATGTTCTGAAAGCCGGTCGCCAGGTGGACCTCTGCGGCTTCGTTCTGAACAAACTGGTTGAATGCCTCATCCGGTAGAGTGGATGCACCATGCTGGACTGCGCCGGCCATGCCGTAAACATCGCGGGCAACTTTTGACAATTCTTTGATCACATTAAAATCGATTTTTACCTGTGCAAGGGTACCGTCAGGAAGAGGGACTCCCCCGTGGGCCGTGCCGGTCTGGATGCTGATCTTGGAGAGTCCGGTCATCCCTTTAGGCAGGCTCCGATAATAGCCGTCCATAAAGGCGCGCAACTCAGTTTCATCGCTGTTCTTCTCACCAATCTCACCAATCTCGCCGCCGACAGAGATAGTGGTCCCCTCAGGTTCCTGATTCCTGATTGATGCCGTTAGGTTGGCACATACCTCAAAGTTGTTTCGCTGTTGCTCGTCCACCGTGGGCTGACTTAGATCCACCAGGGTAGAGGTATCGATATCAATATTGTAAAAGCCGGCCTTGATCGACTCATCTACCAGATCAGACACGGCCCGAACTTCAGCCTCTGGGT
>JABXJX010000194.1 GCA_013375375.1 Desulfobacterales bacterium
CTTCCGATCTCCCAGGGAGTAGCGGATATGGGGGCGGTACCAGGGTTCTATTCGGGGTATCAGCCGGTGGATAGCAAAGCCGAAAAGGCCAGGTTTGAAGCTGAGTGGAATACAAAGCTGCCTGCTACGCCGGGCCTTTCTATACTGGAAATGCTTTCGCCGGGAAGGCTCAAAGCCTTGTATATAATGGGTGAAAATCCCCTTGTGACTGCTCCGGATGTTGGACTCACATCAGAAACACTAAAGAAGCTGGAATTTCTGGTTGTTCAAGATATCTTCCTGACAGAAACTGCTGAATTTGCTAACATTGTCTTGCCAGCGGCTTCGTTTGCCGAAAAGGATGGAACTTTTACAAATGTAGAAAGAAGAGTTCAAAGAGTAAGGGGCGCAGTCAATCCGCCAGGTGAGGCGCTGCCAGATTGGAAGATTATCGCTGAACTTTCAAACCGTGTGGGATACAGGATGAGTTATGATTCCCCTGCACAAATTATGCAGGAAATATCACGTCTTACTCCGATTTATGCAGGCATCAGTCACGAACGGCTGGATGAAGAATGGGGGTTGCAGTGGCCCTGCTCCGATAAGGAACATCCCGGGACAACTGTTCTACGACGCGACTTTTCTGAAGAGGGCAAGATAATCTTTCCACTTACTGAACAGAACGGCAGGGGAAAAGAACATTTCACCCCGGTCGAAGACATTCCACTTGTGGAACCACCTGACGAGGAATACCCTTTCACACTCGCCACAGGAAGCCTGTACTGGCATTGGCACAGCGGGACAATGACCAGGCGTTCAGCAACACTCAGCCGGGAGTACCCAGATGTGTTTGCGGCTATAAATCCGGAGGATGCTGAACAATTAGATATCAGAAAAAATCAACGCATAAGAATAAT
>JABXJX010000066.1 GCA_013375375.1 Desulfobacterales bacterium
AGCGCTCTTCGCTTTCACGCAACGCCTCCTCGGCCTTTCTGCGCCCCGCAATCCTTTCTTCTGCAATCTGAAAAACATCCCAGAAGAGACGAGCGGCTACATTGTCCATCAATCGGATATGGTCCGGCTTGGTTCGCGAGATCTCATTGGCTACCTCTTCACGGCCCGTTAGCTCGATGAGCATATCGAGATCTTTGAGTTTGTACAGATCAGGGTAATCCTTTGTTGTATAAATCCCCTTCTCCTGAGCGTACCGGTATCCTTCAGCCTTTGGATTGGTACATGCTACCCCGATAAGCTTCATCCGAAGCCCGTGAAGCTTTTCGGCGAATATCATATCCATAATCGCCTTGCACCCGGGGCCGCCGCCCACAATGGCTACGTTAAGGACTCTGCCCTGCTCCATTACCTTATCCTTTTTAGTATGAGCTCTTCCAGTGCACCCATGATCTCTGGATAGCGAAAATTGAAACCGTGTTTGATGAGTTTAGCCGGAACGGCCCTCTGGCCTTTAAGAAGGACAGACCCAAATTCTCCGAGTACCAGTCTGAGCATGAAGGCAGGTGTCGTCAAGAATGACGGCCGCGACAGGACCTTTCCCAATGCCTTGGCCAAGGCCTTATTGCGGACAGGATTTGGTGAACAGAAATTAACCGGGCCGTTGATATCTTCATTGTCAAAAACGAACATAAAAGCGTTCAACAGGTCTTCCATATGGATCCAGGGAAACCATTGATTGCCGCTTCCCAATGGTCCTCCAACAAATTTCTTGAAAGCAGGGACCATTTGTCCCAATGCGCCCCCTGTCTCGCCCAGGACGATCCCGAACCTGGTAATAACAACCCGAACGCCACTACCCGCTGCCTTACGGGCTTCCTGTTCCCAGTCTGTACAGACCATGGCCAGGAAATCACTTCCCGGGGTATCATCTTCCGTCAATTCTTTATCGGCCCTAAAACCATAATATCCGGTCGCTGATGCGCTGCAAAGCAGCGCCCCCTTCCCTTTCGGCATGGCCTCCACCACATTGCGCGTGGTAAGAACACGGCTGTCATAGATGAGCTTTTTGGTCTTATTGTTCCACCGCGTAAATATGGAGGCCCCGGCAAGATTGATAATAGCGTCCTGATCTCTCACTTCATCTTGCCATGCGCCCTTGACCGTCGTATCCGCAGACACGTATCCGGCATCCTGTGGAGTATACGCACGAGGCCCCTGGCCACGGCCAACAACAGTAACCTGGTGTCCCATTTTCAGAAGACGGACGGAAAGCTGGGTGCCGACAAACCCTAAACCGCCGGTCATAAGAACCTTCATTTGCTATCTCCACTTTGATTGCGGATTTTGGAATGGCTAAACGAGCTTACTCTCTTCTATCAGTTTGATCACTCGTTTTGCAGCCTCGGATGCATCCTCCTTGTAAGAGCGGATAATCAAATCGGGGTTCTCCGGCACTTCGTAGGGGGCGGAAATCCCGGTAAATTCCTTGATGATCCCGGCTTTGGCCTTGGCGTAGATACCCTTCTGGTCGCGTGTGGCACACACTTCAGACGAGCATTCCACATACACCTCCAGAAACTGTCCATCCTTTAGCAGGGCGCGAACCTTCCGTCGATCCTGACGATAGGGAGAAATAAAAGCTGTAAAGACAATGACGCCTGCATCCACGAAGAGTTTGACCATCTCGCCGATGCGACGGATGTTTTCCTCCCTGTCCTCACGACGAAATGTCAGGTCCGAGCAAAGCCCGTGACGAACATTGTCCCCGTCGAACACATAGGTGGAACAGTCTCGGCGGTGCAGCTCCTTTTCCACCAGGTGGGCAATCGTTGATTTGCCCGAAGCCGAAAGGCCTGTGAACCAGATGACCGCTCCCCTGTGGCCGTGTAGCTTTTCCCGATCGTCGCGCGAGACGTACCCGTCGAACCAGGTAACATTATTATTCTTTGGCATATCATCCATCTTGCGGGACTCCTGTTTATTGTGTTCGTTGTGTTCTTACTAAAAGATACGTTAACTACCCGACATCTTAGATATGGGGTAATGATGTCTTTTCTATAGTGACTGTCGGTGAAGGGAGACTTGGAACGAAAGAAAAGTCATCATTACCCCAAACCAATGTCGGATACAAAAGTTTCGCCTCAGTAACTCAATAAATCCAACGAACGTGATTCGTCTTCATGTATCATAGCCATTTGGATTATTCTTGTGCCAGGTCCAGGCGGTTTCCACGATAGTCTCAAGGTCGGGGAATTGCGGCTTCCAGCCCAGATCCCTCATCGCTTTTTCACTCGAGCTGACAAGGACCGCGGGGTCGCCGGAACGTCTTTCTACCACACTTGCCGGGATCTCTTTGCCGGTTATGCGCCGGCAAACTTCGATCACCTGCTTCACCGAATAACCCTCAGCGTTCCCAAGATTGTATGCTCCGCCCGGCAAGCATGTCAACAACCTCTCCAGGGCAAGAAGATGGGCCCGAGCCAAGTCCTCGATGTGAATGTAATCCCGAACACATGTGCCGTCCGGGGTTGGATAGTCATCTCCGAAGATGTCTACGCGGGGTTGTTGACCAAGCGCGGTTTTAAGAACCAGGGGAATAAGGTGTGTTTCAGGATTGTGATCTTCGCCCAACTCACCATCAGGGTCTGCCCCGGCTGCATTAAAATACCTCAGACAAATTGATTCCAGTCCATAGGCCTCCCTGAAATCATCCAGTATCTGTTCAACCACGAGTTTGGTTCTGCCGTAAGGACTGATCGGTCTTTTAGGATGGTCTTCGGTAATAGGGATTTCAACCGGCTCCCCGTAAACGGCACATGAAGATGAGAATATGAAATTGCCGATATTCTTTTCAACCATGACCTCAAGAAGAGCAAGGGTGTCGGCCACATTGTTCCGGTAGTATTTTGCCGGTTCCTTTACGGATTCCCCGACATAACAGAAGGCGGCAAAATGCATTACGGCTGAAATAGGATAGTCTGAGAATATCTTTTGAAGCAGGTTTGAATCACTAATGGAACCCTCAAAAAAAGGGCCGTACTTTACCGCCCCGCGGTGGCCGCAAACAAGGTTGTCAAGAACTATCGGCATGTAATCCTTCGTGGAAAGGTACTTGGCCATGTGGGAACCAATGTATCCGGCACCGCCGACAATCAAGATATTTTTCACAACAAATCCTCCCTGCGACCATCGATTGACGATTGATGATTGATGATTGATATTTTATTCCAATTCTTAAACTTTAGGCTTTAGCTTACTCTTATCAATAACAAAAAAAGGCGATTTTCTATCGGAGATTACAAGGCCTGAAGCCTGAATTCGTTTTGTCAACTCACTGCATCCGATCGCAAAGACGGGTCATGCGTTTTTGCGGCCTGTCGTTGCGCAGTGCAATAGCCAGGGCCTGTTTGCTTCCGATGAGCACGACCAGCTTCTTTGCACGGGTCACACCGGTATATATAAGGTTTCTCTGAAGTAAAATAAAGTGCTGAGTCATTACCGGCAGGATCACGGCCCCATATTCCGAACCCTGGGATTTGTGCACGGACACGGCATAAGCCAGTACAAGCTCGTCGAGTTGATCAAACTCATAGTCAACGGAACGGCTCTCGTAATGTACAATGACCTTTTGAATATCCCGATCGATCCGCTTGATGGTTCCGATATCTCCGTTGAAGACATCTTTTGCATAATTGTTTCTGATCTGCATCACCTTGTCCCCGCACTTGAAGGTGCGTCCCGTGTGCTCAACAATATCATCGGAGGGGTTTAAGGCCTTCTGAAGCACGTGATTAAGGCTTATTGTACCGATAATCCCTTTGTGCATCGGGCTCAGCACCTGAATGTCCGACAACGGGTCAAGTTTGAAACGATCCGGAATCCGCTCACTGCAAAGTTCCAGGATCGTTGAAAGAACTTTTTCAGGATCCTCTTGCTGAATAAAGTAGAAATCCTCCATTGTGCCCCGGTTCGAGTCCGGAATGGTCGGAGCAAACCCCTGGTTGATTCTATGGGCATTTACGATGATCAGGCTCTCCCGTGCCTGTCTGAAGATCTCTTTCAAGAATACGACGGGCACCTGTTGGGAGTCGATCATATCCCGCAATACATTTCCGGGCCCCACGGACGGAAGCTGATAGACATCCCCAACCAGTATCAGAACAGCGGTCATGGGAACCGCCTTTATAAGGTGATACATCAAAAAAACATCTACCATCGATGTCTCATCCACAATCACTACATCGGCATCGAGAGGGTCTTTTTCGTTTTTCTGAAACCCGCCGCTCTTGAAGTTATAGGCAAGAAGACGATGGATAGTCTTTGCCTCATGGCCTGTAACTTCCGAGAGCCTCTTGGCCGCCCGGCCAGTCGGCGCGCAAAGCAGGACCTGCTTCCCGGCCGCCTCAAAGACCGCCAGGATGGCCTTGACCAGGGTGGTCTTGCCTGTGCCGGGTCCACCCGTGATAATAGATACTTTACTGGAATGCGCTGTTTGCAGGCCGACCCATTGTTCTTTTGAAAGCTTAACGGCCAATCTGCGTAAGACAACTTTCTCTATACGCCCGGCATCCATGCCAAGGCCTTTTACCGGCACGGAAAGCAGGGCCTTAAGGCGGTCGGCCAGACCCACCTCGGCAGTATAAAAAGCCTTCAAATAGACCGCCGTCACAGTCTTGGACAAATCATTCTCACCCTGAAAGTCTTCCAGGACAATGTGTCCGGACTCGGCCAGATGCTTAACAGCCGTTTCAAGAACGTTGCGGTCTATCTCAAGGAGTCTCCCGGCCCGATCGAGTAGCTGATCATACAGGGCAAATACGTGTCCCTCGTCAGACATTCTTTCCAGTACATGCAAGATGCCGGCCTCGGCCCTTATAACAGCATTTTTGGCAATACCGATTTTTTCCGCAATGCGATCAGCTATTAGAAATCCGATGCCGAATATGTCGGATGCCAGGCTGTAAGGATTTTCCCTGACTACCCGGATGGCATCCTTGCCGTACTGGTTGAATATCTTTGCGCTGTAGCCGGTGCTCACCCCGTGGCCCTGAAGAAAGATCATAACATCCCTGACATCTTTTTGGCCCTCCCAGGCCTCACGGATAACCTGAAGTTTTTTTTCTCCAATGCCTTCCACCTCAAGGAGATTGTCTGGAGAATGCTCAATGACCTCAAGGGTCTTTTCCTTGAATCGGCCTACCAATCGCTTGGCCATTGCCGGGCCGATCCCCTTGATCAGGCCCGAGCCCAGGTATTTTTCAATCCCGTGCATGTGGGCCGGAAGGCTGATGCTGTAAGAGGCGGCCTTGAACTGCCGGCCGTACTTGGGATGGGTCTCCCAGGATCCGGAAACCTCCAACACCTGCCCAGGCATTATTCCGGCCAGCCGGCCTACTATGGTGACCAGGTCCGGGTTTCCCTTTACCTTTAACTTGGCTACCGTGTAGTGGTTGTGCTCGTTAAAGTACACAATCCGTTCCAGGTGGCCTTCCAAGGCTTCAGACATAGAGGTTTTCCGCATAGAGCATAGTTAGCAATTAGACGTATTTTGAATAGGTTATCGAACACTTTCTAATATGTCAATCGAATTTAAGATCCTTTCCCCCGGCCTTTGCTCGGTCTTTAGCAAAACCTTTTCGTCTTGTATTCAAAGAACAAACAGCTCTTATTTTAATTGACATAGTATTTAGAATTCTATACAAATTTACTTGTGGATCTGGGAAGAATCAAGGACATCGGCGTGGCTGCCGCGGCTCGAGCAGGCGAAATTCTGCACAATTACTGGGGAAAAACCCATAAAGTAGAAAAAAAGGGCGCCATCGATTTGGTGACCGAGGCCGACTTGGCCTCTGAAAATGCCATTATCCAGCTTATCAGGACTGCGTTTCCGGACCACATCATCCTGGCAGAGGAAAGCGGCGTAACTCCCGGCACATCCCAATATGAGTGGATCATAGACCCCTTAGACGGTACGACGAATTACACCCATCACCTACCAGAGTTCAGCCTGTCGATTGCTTTTGCTCTTGAAGGGAAGATATTATTTGGTTTAGTCCTGAATCCGATTACACAAGAACTCTTCTGCGGTACCAGAGGTGAAGGTGCTACACTCAACGGCCGGCCCATTCATGTCTCCAGCACAAAGACTATTGGTGAGAGCTTGCTGGTAACAGGTTTCCCTTATAACCTCCGGTCCGTGATCCGCCCCTTGATTGACCGGTTTGAGCGATGTTTAATGGCTGCCCAGGGGATTCGCAGGCTCGGATCAGCCGCCCTTGATTTATGTTATATAGCCTGCGGCAGGTTTGATGGTTTCTGGGAACAAAATCTGGCCCCATGGGATACGGCAGCAGGGATGGTTATAGCCCGGGAAGCCGGTGCAACAATCTCTGACTTCTCAAATGGATCTTACAGCATTGACAAAAAAGAAATATTAGCGACAAATGGTTCTATACATCAGGAGATGACAGCGTTATTGACATTATCATGAAAAAAAAGATCCTTGATTCAGAACTTTTAGAAGGCAGGTTCGACTGCTTTGGGCATTACGATTCACACGACACCATTTGCCGGCATTGGTGCCAATTAAACATTCGCTGCGCTATTGTGCAGCACCAGTATGAAAAGCTTGAAATAATCGATGATTTCATTCACTACGCCACGGAAACATCTAGAATACAATAACCCTTCTTGCAGTGTTACCTGCTGATGTTTAACCTGCCCGATTAATGCGTTTTTGCCCCCGTAGCTCAGTGGATAGAGCAAAGGATTCCTAATCCTTGTGCCGCAGGTTCGATTCCTGCCGGGGGCACCAGGAAAATTAACCCTTGTAAATAAGAAGAGATTGGGTAAAAGGGGGTTTTTGAAAAGGTCTCGGCTTTTTTTGGCTGGGCGTGTAGAACAGCGAAGCTCCCCGCCCCGTGAGCGGGGAGCTTCGCAAGATTGAGCGTGAAGTCAGCAGCTGTAAGCACTACTACTTCTTTTTTCTTGCAGTCTTTCTCTTTGCAGTCTTTTTCTTTGCAGTCTTTCTCTTTGCAGTCTTTCTCTTTGCAGTCTTTCTCTTTGCAGTCTTTCTCTTTGCAGTCTTTCTCTTTGCCTTGGGCCTGGCTTTCTTTCTTGCAGTCTTCTTTCTCTTGGCAGGCCTCTTTTTCTTGGCAGGCTTGGCCTTGGCTCTACGTTTGGCAGCAGCTTGAGCCTTTTCAAGCCTGGCGACCCTCTTCGCCATTTGCTCGGCCTTTCTTGTCAGAGCCCTGAGCTCCTTGGCCGCCGTTTGCAAACTCGTCTTCAAAGTCTTCATGACTGCCCTCCTTCTTTTGGGTTTATGTTTCTTTATAATCGACCCTTTCTTTCAAATCTTTACCACATTTAAAGAAAGGTAGTTTCTTCGGTTTCACCTGAATCGGTTTTCCGGTCTTGGGATTTCGGCCGGTATAGCCTTTATAACTCTTCACATAGGCGCTGCAAAGGCCCCTGATCTCGAGCCGGTCGCCCACAGCAAGGGCATTAGACATCTCATCAAAGAACAGCTCAACGACCCCCTTGGCCCTGGTCCTTGAGAGCCCTGTCTCCCTGCTCAGGGCCTCTATAAGTTGCGTTTTGGTCATAAGGTCCTCCTGAAATAAATATCTGTTAATTCAGAATTATATAGGATCTTTAAACGAATGTCAATCAATATTAAACACTTACCAAAAAATGTAAACATATCAGCATGTTAAGGATCGCCCCGAAATGTTTCTCCGCCACATATAACCTTTTTAATTCCTTGGTAAAACAAGAAGCGCGATCTCTTTTTGAGCACTATCGCCGGCCCCATCCCAGTTTGGCCTTCAGCACGTCATAGTAGCTCAGGCCTGGCGGCCTGATCATACGAATCGTGTGGTGAGCCTTTTGGACAATAATGGAATCTTGATATGTAATGTCTAACCCTACCTGGCCGTCGAATGTTAAAAAAACATTCGAGTCCGGCTCATCTATCTTAATATTGATAGTCGCGGTGTCAGGCAGGATCAGGGGACGATTGGTCAGGGTAAAGGAACAAATTGGGGTAAGCATGATCGTCTTGAGCGAGGGGTATATGATCGGCCCGCCTGCTGAAAGTGAATACGCGGTCGAGCCCGTAGGCGTTGCCACAATAAGACCATCCGCCTTGAAGGTTGCAAGGTAATCATTATCAATATAGGTATGTATGTGGACTATACGCGCTAAGGCTTCCTTGTTGACCACAACATCGTTGAGAACGTCCTGGCAGGCGGTCTTTTTACCATCTCGCAAAACCTGTGCTGACAATAAGATTCTTTCCTCGATGGTAAACTCATCGTTGATGATATCTTCCATGATGACGAAAAGCCGGTCGGCCGAGGTTTCAGTGAGAAAGCCAAAATCCCCCATGTTCACTCCCAGAACCGGAACGCCCGTATCCTGTACCCACCGAATGGCGCTCAAGAAGGTCCCGTCGCCGCCCAATACGACAATGCAGGAAAGGTCAGAGGGCGCTTTTGGAATATTTTCAACCAGGCCCTCTTTCGAGGTAATAGGTGCAGGAACATTCTGCCTGGTGAGCACATCAATCCCCTTTGTTTTCAGCCAAGCTTCCAGTTCCCCGGCCTTGTCAATCGCCTCTTCCTGGGCTTTAATGACGATTCCTATCCTCTTCATGAGAACCAACCCGTTACTAAGCTCTAACTCATAAATTCGATCATGTATTTTATGTGAGGACGTTTACCAGGGGTAAGAATGCGTGTGTTTAATATATTTATAGCAGCATTTTGAATGTTTGTCAAATTGAGCGAAGGGCCGGAAGTGCAAATTGCAAAGGCATCAGGGAATGCAAAACTCAGGCCTCACTTTTTTTACATCGGCAGGTCTTTATTGATACTCCTTCCAGGGTCTGGCAGCAACAATTATAGCAAAAAAGAGTGTAAATATTACCCAGTCTCTTCCGATGAGAATTAGCGCGAGCCACGGGTACCCCTCGTAAGGAGTGGTTATTTCTTTAACAAAGCCATTAACAAGTACTACTGCCAAGGTTACTGGAATTACTACTTTCACCGCATAATCCCACCACGAAAGCAACCGCAACTGGCAAACACTGTTAATGTGTTCTCTCAAAACGTAAGCCTTATAAATCCAGCCAATGAGAATACATTCCAGGATACCTCCCAAAACCAATCCATATTGAGTAAGAAAGTGGTCTACGATATCCAGCCAGAAAAGGCCTCCCTGAGTCGTAAATATGGTGCTTCCGAAGAATCCTGCAACAGCGAGCACAGAGACAACCGTCTTGCGCGAGTAATGGAATTTATCAATAATGCTTGAAGTAAAGGCTTCCAGAATAGAAACCGAAGAAGACAGTCCAGCAATTACCAAACAACTGAAAAAAAGTACTCCGAACAGTTGAGAAAAAGCAGGAAGCATCCCTATTGCCTTGGGAAAAACAACAAATGCAAGACCAATTGATTTGCTCACCACTTTATCGATCGGGAGGGAAAGCTTGTGGGCCATGTATCCCAGTACAGAGAATACTCCGAGGCCTGCTATTAATGAAAAAGAGCAGTTGGCAACGCTAATCGTTACAGAGTCTTTTACTATTTGACTCTTCTTAGGCAGATAAGAAGCATAGGTGATCAAGATACCAAAAGCAATGCTCAAGGTAAAAAATATTTGCGAAACAGCATCTATCCATACCCTTATATCTTTCAATTTTTCGAAATCAGGCTTCAGGTATACACCAATCCCCTCGGATGAACCGGGCAGACTGATACTCCATCCCACAAGAACAAGAATGAGTAAGAACAAAAGCGGCATGAAGATCTTATTTGCCCTCTCCAGCCCCTTTTCTACGCCTCTAAATACGATGAGCCAGTTTAAAAACCATACGATAGCCAAAGAGATTAGGATCGGCGACCGTATATTTCCAAGTTCAAAAGGTGCCTTGCTAATCATCAAGAAGTCATTGAAGAAAAAATTGTTGGGATCTGCCCCCCAACTCAGGCCAAACGACAAGAGGAAGTAATAAAAACACCAGGCAATAACTACGGTGTAGTAAAGCTGTATTCCGAACATCACGAATATGACCTGCCACCATCCCAACCACTCCCAGCGAGTACTTACTCTAGCATAACTAGCCGGGGCAGAACCCCTCATCTTATGTCCGAGGCCGATCTCTATGATCATAAAAGGGATGCCCACAACGACAAGAGCCAGAAAATAAGGAATAAGAAAGGCCCCTCCGCCGTTTTTGTAGCAAAGGTATGGGAACCTCCAGATATTGCCCAAACCGATTGCCGAGCCGATAGCAGCAAGCAGGAAGCCGATGTGAGTCTTCCATTGAGGACGGTGACTAACAGTAATTCCTTTTTTCATAACCTACAAATTTTTGAGAATAACGAGGTGAGAGCTTTGAAAATCCATACAATTTTACCAAAGATCTGCCTAAAAGCCAAGTACAAGTAAAAAACCTATCCGTGAGAGGGTTAGCTTGAGGCAGCCACCTGGAGTGCTTTAAGGCGGGCGCTGAGTTTCACTGGATACAGATTAGCCCCGTCCAATGCCTTGTATTTCTCATCAAGGGCTTGAAAGTTTCTTCTGAATCGCTCCCGGACTTCCTCTAAAGACGGATGTGCTCCAAGTAGCTTTCCATCCTGCATAACAGGCTCAAGCAGAGGACCGGCCCCCTCGATTGTCTCATCGTCAGTGCCGATAATATCTTCTACAAACCGCCCCTTGGCATTGGTCCTTCTAAAAATTTGCTTTTTGCCTGCCAGGTTCACCTTATCTGTGCTCAACTTCATGATAGGACGCTCGCCGTATTGTACCAGCTTATAAGCCATGTCAAAATAG
>JABXJX010000067.1 GCA_013375375.1 Desulfobacterales bacterium
GATCTCTTTTTGAGTCAGGTCAATTCTCATCCTGCCAGTTAGTAGCAGAATGTAACGAACTTCACGAACCAGGCACACGTCAATGTGCCCTACAAGCATAAACGCTCATTTGTAGATGGGTCAGGACCGTATGTCGAATATGGTGCCGTTGAGGAAGCTATCAGGCAATATTGCCTGACCTGACTCAAAAAGAGATCCCCCTTGGCGGCTGACAGATAAAGCGGGCCGTTCGCTTTGTCCGGATGGGTACCCCAAAAAGTTCATGATTGTCGTTCAAAGAAGTTTTTCAAAGTTCTCGAGGCTCGATAAAGGAGGAAACTAATGGCTGAAATCGCTCAAATCGATCCGTTTATCTTTAGGATTTCTATTTTCGTGCTGGCGATCTTTGTCGGCTACTACGTGGTATGGAGCGTCACGCCCGCATTGCACACGCCACTCATGTCCGTAACAAATGCGATCTCGTCTGTGATCATCGTGGGCGCCCTGCTGGCGGTCGCCGTCAACATGAAAGAAGTGGGAGGCGGGGGCACGGTAAGCGTATCAAAGGCACTGGGCTTTGTCGCTCTCATACTTGCATCCGTAAATATCTTCGGCGGATTCCTTGTCACCCAGCGAATGCTGGGTATGTACAAAAAGAAACAGAAATAAGGGAGACACACTGTGACGCAAAACATCGCGGCAATCGCCTACCTGATCGCGGGTGTCCTGTTCATCCTGGCGTTGCGCGGCCTTTCTTCACCTGAGACTTCCCGGCGTGGCAACTTAGCCGGTATGGCCGGGATGGTCCTTGCAGTGCTCACGACACTCTATGTTGCCGACGTCCGGTTTTCAGACGGCTTAACGTGGGGTTTGATCGGAGCAGGTATCGCAATCGGCGGCATCATGGGAGTCGTCATCGCACGGCGGATTCCGATGACCGCCATGCCGCAGCTTGTTGCGGCCTTCCACAGTTTAGTCGGTGTAGCGGCGGTGCTGGTAGCAGCAGCAGCACTCTATACTCCCGAGGCTTACGGCATCGGCACGCAGGAACAGATCAAGCTCTCAAGCCTGATCGAGATGTCGCTGGGAGTCGCGATCGGCGCCATTACCTTTTCAGGTTCAGTTGTCGCATTTGCAAAGCTTCAGGGCCTTGTGTCGGGTGCGCCCGTCGCGTTCCGGGGTCAGCATCCTTTAAACGCACTCTTGGGCCTTGTAACTATAGGGTTCATTGTCTGGTTTTGCACAAGCCAGGCACACACTGCGTTCTGGTCTCTGACGGCCCTCACCATCGCCCTCGGCGTGCTCATCATCATCCCGATCGGCGGCGCGGATATGCCTGTCGTAATATCAATGCTTAACTCCTATTCGGGCTGGGCCGCGGCCGGCATCGGTTTCACGCTTGAAAACACTGCCCTGATCATCACGGGTGCACTCGTCGGCTCATCAGGTGCGATCCTGTCATATATCATGTGCAAAGGTATGAACCGCTCATTTTTCAATGTTATCCTGGGCGGGTTCGGAGGTAAGTCCGAGGTCTCCGGAGCCCAGGTCGAACAACGGCCCGTAAAACAGGGCAATGCCGAGGATGCGGCATTTATCCTGAAAAACGCGGGTTCAGTTATCGTGGTTCCCGGCTATGGTATGGCGGTTGCCCAGGCACAACATGCCCTTCGCGAGATGGCGGATATGTTGAAGAAAAAGGGTGTTAAGATATCCTATGCAGTCCATCCGGTTGCCGGTCGCATGCCGGGACATATGAACGTCCTCTTGGCCGAGGCAAATATACCCTATGATGAGGTCTTTGAACTCGAAGAAATCAACAACCAGTTTGCTCAAACGGATGTTGCCTTTGTTATCGGGGCGAACGATGTCACGAATCCGGCCGCTAAGAACGATCCATCAAGTCCGATTTACGGCATGCAGGTCCTTGACGTTGAAAAGGCCCATACAGTGCTGTTCGTTAAGCGCAGTTTGGCGCCCGGCTACGCCGGCATCGACAACGAGCTATTCTATCGAGACAACACGATGATGCTGTTCGGAGACGGTAAGAAGATGGTGGAGGGGATCGTAAAGTTACTCTGAACGGCCTCGAGAGCGATGTTCCATCGATCTGGTGATCATTTCAAGCCGATCCTTTCCTTTCTCTCAAAGTCGTTTATAACCACTCTTATCTCTTCCTCCACATATGTTATGATTGATTTTATTTCATCTGCTGTTATCTTATTAATATCATCTGAAAGGCTTTCGACCTCTTTTAACCGGTTTTCTTGTCTGCGTCGCCTGTACAATCATATTCTGGTTGGCAACAGCACAAATAAAACTCCGCCCCTTTTCATTTCCCTTAACAACAGGGCACAGCCTGTTTGCCCATCTTTGACACTCTGTTATTCTGTTGCCATCTTTATCAAAAACAGCAGCATTAAGACCGTATCTGTTGTAGATATCTTTTTCAAGCTCAATCCACTTTTCAACAGGCAAGATATCTGTTAGTTTCATTTTATACTTTTGTGGCCTCCTGATAGTTTGCCCCCAGACAGGCTATTTGCCGTATCGTCAAAGGGTCCTAATATCTCTCCTTTTGGGTCAGGTGCTAGAGTTTATGCCCCAAATAAAAGAATAACACGTATTACAATTTATGCAGGTTCAATTTGTATAATTTGTATAAACACGTCTATAACCTTGTCTGTGACTATGGGACGATGGTTGGCCTTACGGGGAAATATCACGAAAAAGACTTGACACGCCACTTGACACGCCAGAGGCAAGCGTCTATTTTACAATTTTAAGTATATGCTTATAACTCGGGCCAAAGCAAGGGGTAAAATTAATAGGTAATTTTGTGCGATTATTAAGCTTGAATTAGCACATAATCGAGGAGGCAGTTGTCATGGACAAACCAAGAATCGGGGCCTGGATCTGCGATTGTAAAGGACAAATTTCAGACAATATTGATACGCAGTACCTTGAGGAAGAAACAAAGAAACTTCCAAATGTTGTTTTTGTCAAGCATGTCGGCTTTCTGTGCGCTAAGGAGGAGATTGCCCTTTTGACGGAAGATCTTATGAATGCCGATGCCGATCGTCTCTTATTTGTGGGGTGTTCTGCCAGATCATCCCTTCGTTTCCCTGAAGAAAAGATAGTAAAAGCCTTGAAAAATGCTCATATTGACGAGGCTCTTTTTGAGGTGGCAAATGTTCGGGAACAGTGTGCCTGGATACATGAACCAGGTCAGGCCTCTACATCCAAGGCTTTAGACGTTATTAAGATGGCTCATGCGCGGCTTATGCTGGATGTACCAAGGGAACCAGCGGTAAAGATTGTTGAAAAGGCTTTGGTCGTGGGAGGTGGTTCTGCGGGACTTGCAGCAGCTAAGGATTTAGCCGGCGTTGGCAAGGAGGTTACGATTGTTGAACGCGGCACCTATCTTGGAGGGAGATTATGCCAGATTCCCTATCTTTTTCAGACCGAGAACTGGTCTGGCCGCTGCGTAAGCATTTGTGTCGGGCCGGTGCAGGCGTCAGGTGCGGTATTAAGTCCTCTGATCGATGCCTATACTCAATCCTCAGTTGAACAACTGGATAAGGTTGACGGCAATTTCCGCGCCCGCATAGAGGTGGGTGCACCATATGTAGACCCTGAAAAATGCATTTCATGTGGCAAATGCGCTGAAGTTTGTCCTGAAGATGCGACCAGTGACTTTAATGAGGGGCTTTTTGCCAGAAAGGCTATTGATAAAGATTTCCCGCGGGCAGTTCCCGATGTTTATAATATTCTCGAAGACTTTTGTACAAAGTGCGGGGAATGCGTTAATGTCTGTCCTACAAACGCTATTAACCTTGAAGCAAAAACTCAGATCAAAGAGGATGATTTTGGGGCGGTCTTTCTTGCCACCGGCTTTGATTCATATGATCTAAAACAAAACACGGAATTCAACTACAGATCACAAAATGTGCTTACTGGAATGGAGTTTGAACGCCTTCTTGATAAGGGTGTAAAATGCCCGTCAAATGGCAGGGAACCGGAGCATATTGTGTTTGTCCTTTGCGCAGGGTCAAGAGCAACACGGGAAAAAGAAGGTAAAGGAGTACCCTATTGTTCCAAGACCTGCTGCGGCATCACCATGAAGCAGGCTGAGCGAGTTGCATTGACCATGCAGGAAACCGAGGTCACCATTATCTACTATTATGACATCCGTACTTATGAAAGAACCTTTGAAAATCTGTACGATAGTGTAAGGAAAATGGGAATAGAGTTTGTTAAAGGCAATATTGACTCTGTTGAAGAAAATGAAGATCAGAGCCTCATCCTCAATCTTAATCAACTCGATGACCAGACATCATCTTCCGGCGGTCAGTATGTTTTTAAGGATGAAGCCCTTAAGCTTAAAGCGGACATGGTGGTTCTTGCTTCTGCTCAGACCCCGAAAAAGGGAACCGATGCTCTCGCTAAACAGCTTAAGATCGCTATTGATGAAGTTGGTTTTCCGATGGAGAATCAGCCACGGATATTTCGGCCTACTGAGACCTTTGTTGACAGAGTTTATATGGTAGGCGCTTCTACAGGCCCGAAGGTTGTCCAGCAGGCTGTGGAGCAGGGAAAGGCCGCAGCAATGACAGCCCTTCCTTATCTTATCAAGGGTGAAAAGGAGCTGCCGAAATTTGTCAGCACTATTGACCCTGAGGTTTGCATAAACTGCCGCATATGTGAAACCGTATGTCCCCACGGGGCGATTACTATTACAGAAAAGGGAGTGATTACTGATCCGGCTTTTTGCCAGGGGTGTGGATTTTGTGCGGCTGCCTGTCCGACTCATGCGGCAAAACTGATAAACTTTACGGACAGCCAGATACTTGACCAGGTGGATGTCGCTTTTGACGGAGTTAATGAGGGAGAGCCAAAGATTATGGCCCTTCTATGCTACTGGTGTTCTTATTGCGGTGCAGATCTTGCGGGGGCGAACGGCCTCCGGGCACCGGTCAATTACAGGAGTATTCGTATCCGTTGTTCTTCTTCGGTTAATACCGCCCTTATTGTAGAGATGTTTCGCAGGGGGGTTGATGGAATCCTGATCGGAGGGTGTCCGCCCCAAAGCTGTCACCATGTGAACGGAAACTATCTTACTGACAAGAGGATGGAACTTCTCGGGAACCTTATGAGTCAGCTCGGCCTTGACAGCAGTCGACTTCGTTTTGATTACATTGGAGTCCCGCAGTCTCAAAAGTTTGTTGACACACTAAACGAGATGAACGAAAAGCTCAGGGAACTGGGGCCCAATCCTGTGCTTATGCTTAATAAATCTATGGCGTCTGAAAGGGGACAGGCAAATGGATGATAAGATAAAGATCGCCGTTAACTGGGCAAGCGCATGCGGTGGATGCGATGTTTCACTTCTTGACATTGAAGAGAAGATCTTCGATATTGTTGCTGTTGCCGATATCGTCTATTGGCCGGTTGCAATGGATTTTAAGCGCGAAGATATACTTGCCATGGAAAAGGACAGCATTGATATCGGGCTTTTCAATGGCGCGGTAAGGACTTCGGAACAGGCTGAGGATGCCGAGATGTTGAGAGAGAAGTGCAAAGTTCTTATTGCCTATGGAGCATGTGCCTGTTTCGGCGGTATCCCAGGGCTGGCTAACGTTTCCGACCGACAGGATATTTTTGACGTCGCCTATAAAGAAACTCCTTCAACAGTTAATCCCGACAACGTTACCCCCCAGACAAGCTGTGATGTTGAAGGGGAAACCCTTACCCTTCCTGAGTTTTTTGATACTGTAATGGCTCTTCATCAGATTGTGGATGTCGATTATTATCTTCCGGGATGTCCTCCTCCTTCAGAGCGTATTCTTGACGCAGTGAATGTTATTGCCGGTTACGCCAAAGGAGAGGAGCTTCCTCCCAAAGGGACTGTAATCGCTTCCGGCAAGGCGCTGTGCGACGAGTGCGAACGCGTTAAAAC
Source organism: Desulfobacterales bacterium (assembly GCA_013375375.1). GTDB lineage: Bacteria > Desulfobacterota > Desulfobacteria > Desulfobacterales. Next base: position 5,939 of record JABXJX010000067.1, read on the forward strand.
CAAGACAGAAGAGCGTATTACAAAGATAGTCAGGCCGCACGAAACAGTTGCAGATCAGAAACTGTGTTTTCTGGAGCAGGGTATTCTTTGTATGGGACTATTTACCCGCGGAGGATGCGGGGCTACCTGCATAAATGCCAATATGCCCTGCCGGGGCTGCTTCGGCTCCACGGAGAAACTGTTAGACCCAGGGGCGGAGGCGCTTTCCACATTTGGATCTATTGTCGGTGCAGGTGGAGAGGATTTTGTTACACGAGCACAAATGAAATCTGCAGTTAATAATATCAAGGACCCGCTCGGAACTTTTTATCGCTTTACATTCCCTTGCGCACTTATTAACCGAACTGTTAAGGACGTTGGAAAATAGTAACTGAGCTTGGGACTGTCTCTTTGTGAGAACCAGAATCTGTCAGATAGGGAGATCAATAACATGGGTAAAAGAATCACCATCTCTCCGATAACAAGGCTTGAAGGACATGGAAAGATAGACATCATCCTGGATGACGACGGCAATGTTAAGGACAGCTACTTTCAGGTGGTTGAACTGAGAGGTTTTGAGAAGTTCTGCCAGGGACGCCCGGTAGAGGAATTGCCCCGCATTATGCCTAAAATATGCGGAGTATGTCCCGGAGCGCATCACATGGCATCCTCTAAGGCAGCAGATGCAGTATATAATATAACAATTCCTTCAACAGCGAAAAAGTTGCGTGAGCTTTTCTACAATGCGCATATCTCACACAGTCATATTCTCCATTTCTTTGCCCTTGCAGCACCTGATTTTATACCCGGAGCAGATGCTGATCCGGCAAAGAGGAATATCCTGGGGCTTGTTGAGGCTGTAGGGAAAGATATAGGAATAGAAGTAATTAAGCACAGGGGGTATGCTCAGAAAATACAGGGAATAATCGCCGGTCACCCCATTCATCCGGTAGGATCACTGCCGGGAGGTCTATCCAAACCTATCACCGAAGATGAGAGAGCTGAGATCGAGAAAATGGGTGAATCCATGGTGACTTTTGCCCGGACAGCCCTGAAGATCTTTGATGACCTTGTACTGGCAAATAAAAAATACGCGGAACTGATTACCGGAGATACCTACTATCATGAAACTTACTACATGGGTCTCGTGGATGATAACAAAAAGGTGAATTTTTATGACGGCAGAATTCGCGTGGTTGATCCGCAGGGAAAAGAATTTGCGCTGTTCGAGGCAAAGGATTATCTCGATCACATTGGCGAACACGTTGAGCCATGGTCTTATTTGAAATTCCCGTTTTTGAATGCCGTCGGCTGGAAGGGACTGGTTGACGGGGCTGAAAGCGGTGTTTATCGTGTGAATTCTCTCGCAAGACTTAATGTTGCAGATGGTATGGCCACACCGCTTGCACAGGAGGCGTACGAGAAGATGTTCTCCTTGTTTGGCTGCAAGCCGGTACACAATACCCTGGCATTTCACTGGGCGCGTTTGATTGAAAATCTTTTTGCTTCCGAGGAGATATTACGTCTTGCCAGAGATCCGGAGATAACAAGTCCTGACGTTCGCACGGTTCCGACTGAAACCCCGAACGAGGGGGTAGGAGTAGTCGAGGCCGCCCGTGGTACGCTTTACCACCATTATGTCACCGACAGCAACGGAATAGTAAAAAAGGTCAATCTTATAGTGGCAACAGTGCAAAACAATGCAGCAATGGGGATGTCAGTCAAAAAAGCCGCTCAGAAGCTGATTAAGAACGGTGCTGCAGACAATACTGTGCTTGACATGGTAGAAATGGCATTCCGCGCGTATGATCCCTGCCTTGCCTGCGCTACTCACTGCCTTCCCGGGCAAATACCCTTAGAGGTGCGCTTGATCAAAAACGGCAAAGTGTCCAGAAGAATGACGCGAAATTTAAACAGCCAGACGTGAAAACACAGGTCCTTGGCATCGGCAATTCTATTCTCTCCGATGACGGTGTGGGGATACATGTAATAGAATGCCTGAAGGCAGAAGATATCCCATCCGGTGTTGTTTTAAGTGTAGGCGGGACTGGCGGGTCAGCGCTGATCGATATGATCGAAGAGTGCGATCGCCTTATTATAGTTGATGCTATTGTTACCGGTTCGCCGCCCGGAACAATTCACGAGCTGTCCTTAGAAGACATTCTTTCGGTTGTACCCATTCATCTCTCAGCATCCCATGATATCGATTTCCTGACAATATTTGGCCTCGGAGAAGAAATCCTGGGCAAGAGGCTCCCATCTGAAGTATTGATTATTGCCGTGGAGGCGGCTGATATTACAAACTTTTCAGAAGAATGCACACCTCATGTTAAAGACGCTGTAAACAAAGTTGTCCGGCTGGTAAAATCAAAATTGACTTCATAACATAGAGATAAGCAGATTTTAACAGCCCGTCAGTTCTGTTAAAATTCCGTCTTAATTGAATTGTTGATGCGGGTCATTGTGTGATGTAATCGAAGAATCGAATCAACGTATCACCGCGCTGATCAAGAAAATTCTTCAATTGGTCTTCGGTCAGGGCACTGACAATATCCGGGTCATCTGGGGAGAATAATCCAAAGAATATTTTCTTAATCTTTGCCATCTCCACCGTTACCATTAACCCAAGATTGTTCATTCCCTCGAAATCAGTGACAAATTCGAATTCGTCAAAGTCTTCAGGGGGATCCGGTAAATATCGACAGGCAAACCCAAATGCCTTCAGGTTTTCCGCATCCTTAATATTGTCTAAGCTAATCTTGGAACCTATGTACCTTTTTAGTCGTTCCATCGCACTCTTCTCCTCCCTGTTAGGACGCCCTTCCGGGATTTCGGATTTACTAAATAAGAGCATTATATTGTTTACAATGGATAATGCAGCGATGCTTGTCATTCGTCAAGTGGAATCTTTCTTAGAGATCCCACTTGACGGCCGACAGATGTACGGCTGTTTGGGCAACACTGTTTATATATGCTTCCTTTAGTAATTCCAGCTCGTTTAAGGTTTTTCCTGTCTCCTCGGCACATTATTTTGTTGACAGTCTTATAACGTTTTGATAAAGGAACACATTCTTGGAATATTATTCAATAATCGACACATAAGTTTGGTACCGCATCATAAACCTCTAAACGTTACCTGGCAATGCAGGCACCAGGTGCCAAAAGGTAGAAACGAGACTAACCTATCCTGAAGAGCTGACAAGAAGGAGGGGGCAATGGTTGATTCAAATAGCTGGGACTGGGACACCGGTGAAAAGCTGGTCGCCGATACAGGCGGGTGGAAGGATAAGTTTGAATGGGTCGAGGAATTCCAGGCCGGCCTTGACGGAGAGAAAGTAGCCGCTATCGTCAAGTCAGGGGAAGGCGAATTCAGCGTGTGTGTAAACGGAGAGCCCTGGAAAAACACCTTTGACAAGATCTGGCACCTGCGGTTTGGGCCTGACGGCCGGCTCACATGTATTGTCTCGGCAGATATGGCATGGACGGTTGCCGTGGACGGCCAGGCGTGGGAAAACTCGTTCGGCTATGTCATGGAGGTCAAGTTCAGCGAAGACGGCAAGAATATCTGCGCGTTTATTCAGCAGGACGGGCAGTATGGTGGGGCTGTCAATGGCCAAGCCTGGGAAAGCCTGTTCGCCAACATGACAAATTTTGCGATAAGTGCTGATGGCACGCATACGGCGGGTGCTGTTCAAACAAAACCCTTTGGTGAGGCCGAGGTCTTTAAGTTCCAAGAGGGATGCTTCTCGGTAGCTGCAGACGGCAAGGCCTGGGACAAGAACTTTTTTAATGTCTGGAACATGGCCTTTAGCCCTGATGGGACAAAGCTGGCAGCAGAGGTCAGAACCAGTCTTTATGATTATACTATTGTTGTGGACGGCACTCCATGGTCAAAGACATTCCCCTGCGTTTGGGAACCAATCTTCAACCCAAAGACCGGAGCTGTGGTTGCGCCGGTAAGAATCGCCGGCAAGTGGACCCTGGCACAAGACGGCAGGATTATCTGGGATCGTAGTTTTGTCCAGTGCTGGCATCAGATGTTCAGCCCGGATGCCTCGAAACTGGCGGCCATTGTGGCGTCAAAATACGGCAGGTGGACAATAGCTGTTGATGGCCAGCCATGGGGGACAACATTCGGCGATATGGTTACGGACGCTGTTTTCAGCCCGGATGGGGCAAGGATAGCTGCAGTTGGTAAAGAGGACTATGATTGGTCCGTTTTCGTAGATGATACTGTTTGGAACGGCACCTATGATATGGTCTGGCAACCCATCTTCAGCCCGGACAGCCACAATGTCGCAGTCAAGGTGGAAAAGAAGGGACGACAGACTATTCTAATGAACGGCAAACCCTGGAAACGTGACTGCGAGCAAGTGTGGAATCCAGCCTTCAGTCCGGACGGAAGCAAGGTTTTAGTTCGATCGATCGAAGGTGGGAAATACTTTCGTCGTGTTCTGCCGATAACCGAGATAACGGGTTAAGCGAAGGGAGGAAAAAATGCATGGTCTTTATAATTTTGTCCGTGGCCCCCTTGCATGGGTGGCCTTTATACTCTTTTTTGGCGGCATCTCGTATCGGCTGATCTCCATGCTTTTGTTGGCCAGGAAGAAGGACAACATTGTTTTTGAGTACTTCAGCCTGTACTATGGCTTACGTTCGATTCTTCATTGGATCATCCCGTTTGCCAATATAAACTCCCGGGAGCGTCCCATTTTTACGATAGTGACCTTTGCCTTCCATATATGTCTGCTTGCGGTGCCTATTCTAGATCG
>JABXJX010000195.1 GCA_013375375.1 Desulfobacterales bacterium
GGGCTTCTGGGCAGGAATAGAAATGGAGGTTACCATGAAAAACACGAATTTATCGAGGGCCGTGACGGTGGGCTGTGTGATTCTGATCGGCGCGCGGTGCGTCTTCGCGCAGGATTGGCCACAGTGGCGAGGACCCAATCGGGATGGAAAAACGGTCACCTGGTTAATGGAGCCGCAGACATGGCCGAAGACATGGCCGAAAGAGCTCACGCAGACGTGGAAGACGACGGTGGGTTTGGGCGATTCGACGCCCGCGCTGGTGGGTACTAAGCTCTACGTCTTCACGCGGCAAGGTGGGGATGAGGTAACGCTGTGTCTGAATGCAGCGAACGGAAAGGAACTGTGGAAGGACAAATACGCGGCACAGGAAGTAACCGGAGCGGCTCGGCGGCACCCGGGGCCCAGAAGCTCACCGACGGTGGCGGATGGACGAAAGGTCGTGACGCTGGGCGTGGGCGGGGTCCTCTCTTGCCTGGACGCGGCCACCGGCAGGGTAGTGTGGCGCAAGGACCCATTCCCGAAGGTCGTGCCGCAGTTCTTCACGGCGATGTCGCCGATCATTATGGACGGCATGTGCATCGCACACCTCGGCGGAAAGGACAATGGGGCGATCATTGCATTCGACCTGGCCACCGGCAACCAGAAGTGGAAATGGGCCGCCGAAGGCCCGGCGTATGCCTCGCCCGCCCTGTTGACCGTGGAAGGCACCAAGCAGATCGTGACGCTTACGGAGAAAAGCGTCGTGGGCGTCGGCGTGGCTGATGGAAAGCTCTTGTGGCAAATCCCGTTCGCGCCCCAGAGAAGGGCTTACAACGCCGCCACACCGATCGTCGATGGGCAGACGGTGATCTTCACGGGGGCGGGCCGGGGC
>JABXJX010000007.1 GCA_013375375.1 Desulfobacterales bacterium
TCGTCGATAAGCTGCCGGTTGTTTTTCACAGCATTGCCGGTAACCAAGACAACATTACACCCACAACGGATCAAGTGTCTGCCCAGCGGCTTGTGATAATTGCCGGTAGGCTCCAGGCCGAAAACGATTTTGCTAAGGCCATTTCGAGCTTTGACAGCTTCAACCTGAGTCAGCAATTTGGAAAAACCATCTATAGTGTTTTCAAAAATCAGTCTTCTGAGAACCGATTTGCCGGTGGGCGTGCCCATAAAGGCATGATGCTTGTCCTTGGCAACGTCTATGCCTACAATCAAATACTCATGAGAACCTCGGATTTCGCTGATAATTTGACAAAACTGCTCCCGTCTGATACTGTCTTCAACGTTCATGGCAACCTCCTTTTGGCATGTCTAAGGGTTTGTAATTGGGGTAACCCTATGCTATCTGGAGGTTGTTTTTTTACAAGGCGATAATATTTTTTCTTTTGACTACCCTTGGGGGTGTATACTGTAGTTGTTTTACTATATAACGTTCATAAATATATAAATAACTTTATATTCGAATTGGATAGTTATTTATGTACGTCCCTGTTGTCCCGCTACATCAAAGTTAGGAAGCAAAATGGAAACAAGAGAATTCAAGAAAAGGATTGCGGCGATATACGATATAGCTAACGAACTTGGTCGAGAGTTCAATATCACTAAATGTACGCCAGATGGACACCTGCTTGGTGCTATTGGGCAGATCGCAGCCAAAATCGCCTTTGGGCTTAAATTTGGTTCTGACATGGAGGAACATAACTGTACTTGGTCTGGCGGTAAAAGGAATCTGGATATCCAGGTGAGGTGCACTGGGAGAGGTTCGGTAGCGATACGAAAAGAACCGAAATATCTCATTGCGTTGGAAATTTCAGAAACTGGTAAGATTTATCTTCTCTACAATGGGCCAGGGGAATACGTCTGGGAAAGAATTAAGCATCAAAGGCAAGACCAAAAGTATGCCTCAAAGAATCAACTAAAGGATGCTCAAACGGAAGTTAGCCCTAAATCGCAGATCCCAATCAAGCAAAACTTGTTTGATTCCTAACATCTCGCTGGAGAGGGATGCGCATTTCGCTAGCGCTTTATGCGCACCCCTCAGCTCAGCGTTAGCATCTTACTGCTCCATATATAAGGGGTGTATTTAAATAGCATTTTGGAATTGTATTATGGAAAGCCAACCAACTTGGGTAAAGGTTGCTCAAAATGGAGCTATAGGAGAGGCAAGAACCAGATCTTTTTTGCTGGATCGTTTCTGGATATTAGAAAGGTCTATTGATATTCATGGTGCTGACTTTATAATCCAAAGGAGACTTACGAACAGGAATATATTGGACAGAAATGCACCCAAATTGGGAGTTGTTCAGGCTAAATTTATTAGTACAAGTAGCACCTCACATTACATACACTGCGAATATGTCGTTGATAAACAAGGTCTCCCTAGAGATGAATTTTTTTTGATTATTCATACAGGAAACGAAGAAAACCCGTTAATGTATTTTTTAACAGCTAAGGAAATTGACGAGCATTTTAAAAAGGTCATACATAACCGAGATGAAAAATTCCATATTTCTGGGAGAATAATAAAGGATGATAGGTTTAAGGTGACATCACGGAGGGAAATTCTCGATAAAATTGAGACACAACTTATAAAAGCTGATTTTGCAAAAAACAGAGAATATCTCAGCTGGACATTAGCCTCATCTGAAATATCACTTGATGACATACTTCCAGAATTTAACATGCCAATTGATAATTACTGGGGTGACATCCCGGAAGCATTTTATGAAACTAAGAAAAATGCAGCTAAAGCATTAATAGAAGTAGAAAATGTGTGCTTTATCTTAAAAAGTATTGCTTCGGAAACTGATCCAATTAAAGCTGCTGAATATCTTGATGATTTTCGTTATTACTGTAGAGGAGGTTTGAATTGGTATATTTCACTACCAGATAATATTTACAATGAAGAATTTATTGATGTTATTCAAAGGCACAAAGAGATAGTTCAGAAACTGAAAGATCACAATTTGCTTGATGAGTATCTCATATCGCAGAAACAAATTGAACATGATTTCATAGAGTTTCTATGCGATGAACTGCCATTTGATAGTAAATTGACTCACAAGGCTACCATTGTATTTGATAATGTATCTTTAAAGATTGAATCTATTAATAATAACCTAATCGAAACGCCATCTAACAACAAAGAATATTCGGATAGAGTTCGGGTTCATCGAAATAAACTCGAATATTATTGGAAGCCACTCGGCATAACATACGGAACTAAAAGATTTGATGAAGATTCAGAAGGAATAAAGAATAATTGTAAATATGTGAGTTCTGAATGTATGAGATACATCGTAAATAAATCTTTAGGTACAGATTATTAAATGGTGAATGCAAATGTAATGTAATAAGAAATATGCTAACAAAAGCTTTGAGAGGGACGCGCAAAAAGCACGCGCCTCTCAAGCTTGCCGTTAGGCAACCAAAATAAGAGACTAAGAGAATGAAAATGACGAGCAATTTGTTTTTAGAATTAATGACCCTACTTATACAAGTTGTGGTTCTCTTCACCCTTATTGTTACAGCATATTACGTTATAAAGTATTGGGAAGAAACCCAGGCTATGAAAAAGGAGATGATAATCCAAAATAAACTCAGCTCTCTTACGTTAAAATCAGCTCTCTTGCCTGTTCTTGATGTTCAATTTGAAAGGGTAAAAGCTGAACCGGAAATGGCTCAATTTGAAACACAGTTTGCCTATGATATTTTTATTGAAAACAAAGGGAATGGTCCTGCTTTTAATGTTTTTGTACAGAGATTGATAGTACCTGGTGAAAACAAACAAAAACAGGCAGTCAGACAAACATCCCGGGGCAAGCTAAGCCAGTTTACGAAACCAATACATATGATTGGTCGCGGGGAGAAGGTAAAGATACACAGGGAACAGTCTGACTCTTACGAATACGTTAGAATCATAGTTTCTTACAGGGACCACTTTAGAGATTTGCATAAGAGTACTTTTGAGGGGGATCGAGACGGGCTTAAATTGAAAGAGTATCCTGTTTTAGAAGATTATCAAAAGATAGTAAATAAAATCACAGATGCCCCTTAATACTGTTTCTTTAGTATTGATTTAAGTCGACTCGCAGTTCGATTTTGCCTAACAACGGGGTGAAGATTGACCGGGAAGGAGCAAAAATAGGGGATGGGACGGGAAGGGGGACGTTCGTTCCGAGCGTTCTTGACGGGAAAGTGGAAGAGGGCGTTCGTGCAGAGCGTGCGCAGGGCGTGCTGATTAGGACCAGGTCGCTTGTGTGTTGCAGGAAATATTTCATGGTGCTAAGAGTCTGAGACAGACGCTATGGCCAAAAAGGATTTTAGGCACGTTCGGAACGAACGTCCCCTATGAGACGGCGTTATGGTAACTGATCGAAATATTAGAATGGATTTCGGAGAATCAAGCATAAGCAAATATCAAAGGTTAGGCTGATTCTGAGGCAAGCCCATGTCCAAAATATACCAACAGCTTACTGACTACATAAATTGGTGTTTTACTATCACGGTTGCACTAGCTCTGTTCCTATTATCTCGCCAAGAGCTAACAAAACTGTACAAAACCGACTCAATGGCTGCACTAGTAAGTGCTATCCTTCTAATCGTCACTGTTGGCAGATTCTTTCTTTATCTTCATGCGGTAAGAAAGGAGATAGATTTATTTGACGTATCCTTCAAAACGGAGCGGGTGAATCGCCTTCACGGCCCAGTTCTACCAATAGGAATAGCATTGTCTTTGACATTTGCGGTTTTGATTGCCTATTCCACAAACATTCTAATTTATTCAATTGTTGCTCTGCTTTTCTCTGTATTTGACATTTACGGACCAGCCACTGTCAATCGTAATCTCGGAATCCAAATATTGGGCAAACAGTTTGGCGATACTAAATCGGAACAAGGAGCAAAGATTCTATTCAATTATTACTTTGTTAAGCCTATTTTACTCCGTGTAGCAATATTGCTCGTTATGGGATGCTTTGCGCTTATCCTCGCTACTTGTTGGCATTTCACCCATGATGCTGCTTACCAATATTCAGCATATTTAACATGGATATTTTCTATTATTGTTGGGGAAATAGCAATCTATCGATGGCGGGCTGAAAGAGATGAGGCTCTGAATTCACTTGAAAATAATATTGAGAATAACAAAGGTGAAGGTCAGCCTAACAAGGCAAATGCAGCCGACAGCTGATAGCTGCGACTGATTTGCGTCGTTAGAAGGGAGAGGGATCTATAATGAAGAAAAAACATTTATTATTAATATCCTCTATGATTTTTGCTCTTTCTTTCGTGGTTGGATGCGGACCTTCATACGAAGAAAAACAAGCCAAGAAAGAACAAGAAAGAAAAGAGATTGTCGAAAAACAGCGGCAAAAAGAAAAACAATTATTATCACATATAATTGGCAAGTATGAAATTTCTCATTTCCCGCCGGAAGAGTTCAAAGATTATCTTTACACATACGAGCTTCAAAAATATTTTGCTAATCAATCAAATGAGCATATTGCTTTTAAAGGATATTTAGAAGATTTAGAGCAAACAGATAACAACATTTTTATTGAGTTTTCTTGTGTCATAAGCAATGAATTTTTTATTAACCCCGCCGTAATAGCATTTCGTTTACAAATTACGGAAAAACAAGCAAGCAATTTCCTTAATAAAGAAAGATCTGATTCTTTAGATAGACTATTGGGCTTTTTTCGCGACCCAGACTACTTAGTGGTGGCTAAAGTCAAAAACATTTCCAAGATACGTAAATATGAGATATCTGGCTCTCCTATTGGAGAAGATGAGGTTGAGATAGACATAGAAACACCATCAAAATTCATTGCTACAGGTGTCCTCATTGATGCCGTTGAAATACCCAGGCAAAAAAAGGGGACGTAGTTCGGTTATTGAAGTCAAGAGATAGGGGACGTTCGTTCCGAGCGTTCTTGACAGGAAAGTGGAAGGGGGCCATTTGTGCAGAGCGTGCACAGGGCTTGCTGATTAGGACCAAGTCGCTTGTGTGTTGTAGGAAATGTTTCATGGTGTTTCCTTTGGGATCATGCCACAAGTTTCAGGGGAGGCTATCTCTTTAGGTCAAATAGCACTCTTTTAACCGGTTAAATTCACTTAATTCTTCAGACGAGATTTCGGTGGTTGGTGGCGCCTCTTTTTGCTTTACCTCTTTTCGCGGCATATCTTGGGCAAGGTTCTCGGGGGTTACCTGTTGAAAATATATTGCTGGTTCATCAAGGTCTTCAACTTGCAAGATGTTGTACTTAACAAGGTGAACTCTTAACTTGTTGGTCAAGTTATCTATCACGTGACAGATTGCGGGGGAAAAATCGTCAGAGAAAAGATACATGCCAAGTCCACAGTCGTCCTTGAAAAAAAACTCACTGACTGTGATAAATTCCTTAAGCCAAAAATAATATGAAATTGACGAGATGAGGAACTTCTCACGGTCCTCTTTATAATTCAGCCTGGCGACGGTCAGATTGGTTTTGGCTTTATTGATAAATGAGAAGTCTGAGGACCCGAACTTGGGAGAATGGACGTTGTCTATGTGAACAACATCTTCATTGGAATGCATTAAGAAATTCTTGGCTGCATACACCACTTCTCTTCTAGGAATGGCCATGGTAACAGCCTCGTAAATTGCCTTCACCATTGCTGCCGCCTTTTCAGGTCAATATGTTTTTTTGAGGTCAGGCTGTCCGCCAGTTTTCTTATTGATTGAGAAACGGGGGAGTCTTCTGTCTCCGGAAGGGAAGGGGGTTGGGGAAATGTTGACCAGGATAAATCAGTTTCTTTGTAAATGGTCCCCATAAAACGAACCTTGCATGAGAGAAACTTGTCCGCCATCGCCGCCATTACGCTAAAAGCCGCTTCACCCTTTTGGGAATGACGTTCTTCCATTACCAAGAGACCGATCTTTCCACCAGGCATACCTCGTGAGATTTGTTTGACCAACAAATATGAGTTTAATAGCTCTTCTGAATGAACAGTCGTGGAAACTATGAAAAAGGGGTTCACAAGGGGAAGTGTCTCCCGAGATCCGATAATGTCAGAGGAGACGTTTATGATAAGAAAGTCGGATTTACTACTTAGCCTGTGTAGAATTGCCAAGAAATCGGCAGAATCAAGGCCTTTCTCCCAAAAAATGGCGTTCACGTTTTCGTAGCCACCAAAGAGAAAAAACGTGTATGGCAGTCTGGTAGTAGTCTCGATTAGCCCAACGGAAAAATTTCTTCTTGCCAATTCCAGGGCCAGGTTGCAAGCAAGACAAGACTGCACTGCAATAAGGCTGTTTGAAGAAAGAAGCAAGCATAAATTGCCTTTGACTGGTGCGGCGAAAACCGCTTCTTCGAGTCCTTCCTTCAACGCGACGTCACCGGGCAGAGGACCAATTTTACCGACATCGGCCCGGACCTCTTTTCCCGTTGGCTCACTTGCTTGGTCTAAGGGACCCCGGCCGGACAGGAAAAAATGAGATACTTTGTCTAAGCTCCTCCCGTGGGTTCTTTTATGTTCCATTCCAGACAAATTAACATTTAGATATTGATAACAGAATTTGTATGTCCTGTAGGATCGTTAACTACTTTATCGTTTTCCGGATCAGTAATCCACCAACCGTCAATCAGGTATTTATATTGGTAGGCACCCGGCTTGAGCGGGATGATCTTTTGCCACGTTGGCTTGCTCATGGGATCACATAAATCAAGGGCCTCGGGAATCCAGTTGTTGAAATCGCCGGCAATCTGTACCGCGGCGGTCTCAGGGGCTTCTAATGTGAATACGATTTTCCGTTCAACCGGTTCCGTAGACGACTTATCATCTGTAAAGAGAGACTCATGGCCCCGGATTTCAGCATCCATTTCAGCCTCTTCGTCTATGATTTCCTCCGTCAGATTTTGATAATCTCGGAAGGCCGCGCACTGCTTGTCGTATTCAGCAATGGGCTTTCCGTGGATGGCAGCTTCTCTCAATCGGGTGCATGTATGGATAACGGTCTTAAAGCACTTTTCAGGAAATTCTGCCCTCAACGTCTCCATCACCCCTCTACAGAAGTTGGTCCTGAGATCAATGTTTGTGGCCAGAATCTTGATGGAGAGCCGGTGTTCCACCTTCTCTTCGATTATCCGGATGGTATCTATCAGCTTCCTTAGCCCGTGGAGAGAAAAGAAACTGGAGTCAACAGGAATAATCACCTCCCTGGACGCCATCAAACCATTAAAAGTTAAAAGACCTATGCTGGGAGGACTGTCAATGATGAGATAGTCGTAATTGTTTTCAATGTGCTCAAGGTTTTGCACAAGCCTATATTCCCGCCCAGGGACACCGGCCATGACCTGCTCAAAGGCGCTCAAGACCACATCACTGAAAACAGCGCTCAGGTTCTCCCTTAAGATTTGGATGGCTTTGCTTATTGGTATTTTCTCTGATAAGACTTCATAGATGGTTTTTTCTATCTCGTCAGGTTTTACCCCAAGCCCAAGTGCTGAATGCCCCTGGGGGTCCAGGTCGATCAGGAGTACCTTCCTGCCTTCTCCTGCTAGACAACCGGCTAAATTTATCGCTGTTGTTGTTTTGCCGCAGCCGCCTTTTTGATTGACAAGCGCAATTTTTCTCATAGCCCTTCCCTCCCTCATAATGGCAGGGCAGCAGCGAGAAAATCCGTTTCTGCCCTATGGTTATCCCAAACAAAGGTGGTTTCTGGTTGACTCCACACCCGCTCTTTGTCTTGGGGCTCCAGCCATTGCGCAGTCGAGATCGCTAAGAACGGTTTCCTTTAGCGGCCGGGATTGCTTGAGCTCACAAAGATCACTGAGGGGAAGAAGTCTCTTGTCCACATGCCTGATCAGCTTCTGTGCCTACGAGGCCTGTGTGAAAGACAACCATTTTTATTAAGCAGTTCGGCTACTCTTATGTCGGATAAGTTAGTTCGCTTTTGCATTACCATTGAGAGAAAGACAGTCGCTTCTCCATAAGCATCCCGTCTCGTTACAGTGGTCCACCCTATCGGTATCGTAGCAGTCAATATTGTTTTCTTTTCTTTGGATGCTCTGGATTATATTTGTCTTTTTCATCCTATAAGGGTTAATACCCATGCCTTTAGCCATTCTTTGAATCTCCTGAAATCTCATTTTCCCCCTCCTTTATGATGTGTTTTGATTGAACGAAATGGCATTCAGAGATGCTGTGTAAGGTTTCTTCGTGGATGATTGTTGTATATTATCTGACAACTATATATTGAACCTTACAGGTATTAAACCACAATATATTGTGTCTGTCAAGCAAAAAAGAAGCATTAGGAGCAGGTCTCATTATGAGCCAACCAGCCTCAATGAGGAAGGCGGGGGGTGCATCTAGATGGGGAAGATAGGGGACATTCCGTAAATAAGTAAGCATTAGGAAGGGGGACGGGAAGGGGGCGTTCGTGCAGAGCGTGCGAAGGGCTTGCTGATTAGGACCAAGTCGCTTGTGTGTTGCAGGAAATGTTTTATGGTGCTAAGAGTGAGACAGACGCTTAACCTCTACAATTGAAGACGGGGTTTCGCCGCCACAGTCCGGCGCAAGTCATTTTCAAGCAAGGAGAAACAGATATGGGTGATAAGGGGAAAAAAGACAAAGGCAAAAGGGAACAACAGAAAAAGGCCCAGCTTAATCCAAAGGAAAAACGAAAATTGAAAAAAGAAAAGAAGAAATAAATACCCAGTAGGAAGATTGGGGAGGTAGAATGAAGACGCTTTTCCAGTACTTTGAAGGTATCGCCTGGCCTATTGGCATCTTGGCGGCAGCAGTAATGACAGGCCTTGTAGGATACCTTCTTTTGTTCAAGACGGCAGAGCATTTGTCTAAAGGGACCAAAACAATTCTGGATGATCTATTAGTGAAGCATTGCCGAGGGCCGGCACGACTAATCATTCCTCTTCTGGTAATCCATTTCTTCCTGCCATTCACCAGGGTGTCGGAAGGTACTTTGGTTTTTCTGACCCAGGTCTTAAGCTCCCTCCTTATCATCTCAGTGGCATGGTTAGTAATCAAGCTAACTTCAGTCTTGGAAGATTTTGTTCTAAATCAGTACAGGATTGATGTTAAGGACAACCTCAGAGCTAGAAGAATTCACACCCAGATCCAGGTATTAAGAAAGGTTGTAATTGTGGTTGTTGGCGTGTTGGCACTTGCTACCATCTTGATGACCTTCTCAAAAGTTCGCCAACTGGGTATAAGTATTTTGGCTTCAGCGGGTATCATAGGGATCATAGTCGGTATAGCGGCTCAAAGATCCATTGCCACTTTACTTGCCGGCGTTCAAATAGCCATCACCCAGCCTATCCGCATAGATGATGTGGTAATCGTGGAAAACGAATGGGGTCGGGTTGAAGAAATCACACTGACTTATGTTGTGGTCAGAATTTGGGATTTGAGGCGCTTAATCCTGCCGATAACCTACTTTCTTGAAAAACCATTCCAAAATTGGACGCGAGTTTCGGCCGAGATCTTGGGCACGGTCTTTCTTTATGTAGATTACACCGTTCCCGTTCAGATGGTAAGAGAAGAACTTCAACGCATCTTGCAGAACTCTAAACTATGGGATGGCCGCGTATGCGTATTGCAGGTGACGAATGCGACGGAGCGCACTGTAGAGTTGCGCGCGCTCATGAGCGCACCGGATTCTTCGAGCGCCTGGGGGTTGCGCTGTGAGGTTAGGGAAAAGCTTATTGAATTCGTTAAGAATGATTATCCAGATGGTTTGCCAAAGTTGCGAGCCGAAGTTCAGGAACCATCCAAAAAGGAAATTCTCTCGTAGGGTTCATATATAATTACATCTGTGGGTAGGACTTAGGGACTTTCTTGACAATCTGAATTTAAGAATAGAGGCTATCGGGTAAATGAGGAGTCGCATTGATAAAACCAACTTGCCCACCGGGATTGAACTGCTTCACGATCCAACCCTGAACAAGGGGACGGCATTCACCGAAGAGGAGCGGGATGCCCTGGGTCTTCGTGGACTTTTGCCGCCGCGTGTCTGTACTCAGGATGAGCAGGTTATGCGCGTTCTGGAGAATTTTCGGAGAAAACCGACGGACTTGGAAAAATACATCTTTATGGCAGCGCTCCAAGTGCGAAATGAGACCATGTTCTACCGGGTAGTCATGGACTACATTGAGGAGATGGCGCCGATTATCTACACCCCAACCGTGGGGCAAGCGTGCCAGGAGTACGGCCATATTTTTCGCAGCCCCAGGGGTATCTTCATCTCAGCGAAGGATAAGGGGCGGGTGGCTGATCTCTTACGGAACTGGCCTTGTAAAGAGGTACGCATCATCGTGGTTACAGATGGGGAACGGGTTCTGGGCCTTGGAGACCTTGGTGCCAACGGAATGGGCATTTCCGTGGGAAAGCTTGCGCTCTACACAGCCTGTGCCGGCGTTCACCCATCGCTCTCTCTTCCCGTGACCCTTGATGTGGGGACAGATAATGAAGGCTTGCTCAACGATCCTCTTTATATCGGCATTAAACAGCGGCGCCTTCGCGGACAAGGATACGACGACCTGATCGAGGAGTTCGTTATGGCGGTGCAGGACATTTTTCCACATGCGCTCATCCAGTTTGAAGATTTTGCCAATGTGAACGCCTTTCGCCTGCTGCGGAAGTACAGGGGCCGGGTTTGCACCTTTGATGACGACATCCAGGGAACGGCAAGCGTCGCGCTGGCAGGGCTGTACTCGGCTCTACGAATTACCGGATGCAAGCTGGAGGATCAAAAGATCCTGTTCCTCGGCGCGGGAGAAGCAGGGTTGGGGACCGGCAATCTGGTTGTCTCTGCATTGGTCGATGAAGGACTGTCCGAGAAGGACGCACGAACAAGGTGCTGGTTTATGGATTCCAAAGGTCTGGTCGTGAAGAGCCGCACCGACCTGGACCAGGAAAATCTCCCTTACGCTCATGACCATGAGTTCCTCCATGATTTTCCTTCTGCTGTTGAGTCACTGAGGCCGACAGCGATTATCGGAGTCTGTGGAAAGCCCGGGATGTTTACTCAACCGGTGCTGGAGGCAATGGCCGGGTTCAATGAAAGGCCCATTGTCTTCGCTCTGTCGAACCCCACCTCTATGGCCGAATGTACGGCCGAAGAAGCTTATACCTGGACGCAGGGCCGTGCCGTCTTTGCAAGCGGAAGTCCGTTTGATCCCGTCAAGGTGCACGGGAAAACCCTCATTCCGGGTCAAGGGAATAACGCCTATATCTTTCCTGGTGTGGGGTTAGGGGTAATCGCGTGCGGGGCGAAGCATGTGACCGATGAAATGTTCCTGGTTGCGGCAAGGGCGCTGGCCCATGAAGTGTCGGAGGCCGACCTTGAGCACGTCCGCGTTTACCCGCCTCTGGACAGGATAAGGGACGTCTCAGCCGTCATTGCCGCCGCAGTGGCTGAAGTGGCCTGCGATCAAGGCCTTGCAACCAAGCCGAAGCCTGAAAATGTGCCGGCATACATCAAGTCCCTGATGTATGAGCCAAAATACGAAAGTTATGTGTGATAATAGGGTGAAGGTCATGGGCCGATTGCTTTGCAGTCAGTCTGCCGTCAGCTTAGCTCAGGGGTTGAGGCTGTCGAAAAACTCTTAAATGAGCGACTTTGATCATTTTTGATATAAAGGTTCTTAGTGAAGCGAAGCGAAAAATTGCAAACTGTTTGAGGGCGTTAGCCCGAGTTTTTGCAATTTAGCGGAGCAAACTTAGAACCTTCAAAAATGGTCAATTGGAGCGAAGAAAAGAGTTTTTCGACAGTCTCGTTAGGCAAAATTAAAATATCTTATAAGATTTTAGGAGAAGATTTATGGAATGCAACAAAGAGCAAAATCTTGAGTCGTGCAACTGTACTTACGAGCCGTGTCCGCGTAAGGGAATTTGCTGTGAATGCATAAATTATCATGTACAAAGCAGGGAGCTTCCAGCTTGTTGTTTTCCCGATAAAGCGGAACGGACTTACGACCGGTCCTTTGAACATTTTGCTCGCCTGGTCAAGAAAAAAAGCGTATAGAAAAGGGCATCTTAATTCCTTGCAGAGCCAAACGCGTCATGCAATTCAAAGCCGTAATCTTTGATCTCGATGGAACACTCCTTGACACCCTCGAGGATATAAGAACTTTGGGGACGTCCCCAAGCTGCCAAGCTGCAAGGGTTGCACCTTTGGGCTTTTCGATATGAAATTAGAGGGCAAATTAGAATATGGAAATACCGCTGCTAAATGACATTGTCATCATATTTGGGCTGTCCGTTGCCATCCTCTTTATGTGCAATCGACTTCGCGTGCCGACGATTGTGGGATTCCTCCTTACCGGGATATTGGCCGGGCCTTACGGGCTTGGACTTATAAAGGCAGTTCATGAAGTTGAAATTTTAGCTGAAGTCGGTGTTGTGCTATTACTTTTCACTATCGGAATCGAGTTCTCGCTTAAAGGGCTGCTGCGAATCAAAAAGTCAGCCCTGTTGGGGGGCTCGCTTCAGGTGTTGTTAACCTTTTGGGTTACTTTTGTCATAGCCAGACAACTGGGACAACCCATTGGTGTATCGATCTTCATGGGGTTTCTTATATCCCTTAGCAGCACAGCCATTGTCCTCAAACTACTCCAGGAAAAAGCCGTCGTTGATAGCCCCCATGGACGCACAATTCTTGGCATCTTGATCTTTCAGGATATTATTATTGTTCCAATGATATTGGTCACGCCTCTAATAGCCGGAGCAACAGGGGGTTCGGGCACATCTGTCCTCGTTCTTGTGGCCAAAGGAATCGGAATCATCGGGCTGGTGATCGTTAGCGCTAAATGGATTGTGCCACAAGTATTGTATCAAATCGCCCGGACGCGAAACAAGGAACTTTTCTTGTTGAGCGTAATTGTAATATGCCTCGCAGTTGCGTGGGCAACTTCCAGTGCGGGGCTTTCCCTTGCCCTGGGCGCGTTTTTAGCAGGATTGATCATTTCCGAATCTGAATACAGTCATCACGCACTCGGAAACATTTTACCGTTTCGGGATGTCTTTACAAGCTTCTTTTTTGTTTCCATTGGTATGCTGCTGGATGTGGGTTTCCTTTTCCGACAACCTGGAACCGTTGCGCTGATCACTTTAGGCGTTTTGGTTTTAAAACCCATCATTGCCGGATTTGCAACGGTTTTATTAG
Organism: Desulfobacterales bacterium; assembly: GCA_013375375.1. Lineage (GTDB taxonomy): Bacteria > Desulfobacterota > Desulfobacteria > Desulfobacterales. Next base: position 13,249 of record JABXJX010000007.1, read on the forward strand.
GCTTCCCTTTTCGCACTTCAATTTTGGTCGGCCTTGCACTCGGTCAGGTTGGTGAATTTTCTTTCATTCTATCCAAGGCCGGTGTTGAACATGGTTTGCTTGCCGGAAATATTTATCAGATGTTTCTGGCTTTCTCCGTGCTTACCATGGCGACGACACCGTTCATTATAACCCTGGCGCCACGCATAGCGGATATTATACTGCTGTTGCCGCTGCCGAAAAGGTTAATATCGGGCTTTTATCCTGTTTCGAAGATAAAGGTTGAAAGCAAAAAAGACCACCTTATTATAATCGGCTTCGGAATCAATGGTAGAAATGTGGCACGAGCCGCCGGGCTATCAGGCATTCCTTATGCAGTCATTGAAATGAACCCCGAAACAGTAAGAAAAGAACAGGCACAGGGTGAACCAATTTATTATGGCGATTCAACCCAGGAGGTCGTACTTCTGCAAGCAAATATCAAAGATGCGAGAATAGTTGCAGTTGCAATTAACGACCCTACAGCAACTCGCAGAATTACCGAAATCGTTCGGAGACTTAATCCGAAAGTTCATTTAATCGTTCGAACCCTTTATCTTCAAGAAATGAAACCCCTGTATGAATTAGGCGCCGACGATGTCATTCCGGAAGAATTTGAGACATCAGTGGAGATCTTTACTCGGGTTTTGACCAAATATCTTATACCTAAAGATGAAATCGAGAAGCTTATCGCTAAAGTGAGATCAGATGGTTACGAGATGTTTCGAAGCCTTTCAAAAGAGTCGACATCTTTTTCCGATTTAAATCTTCAGCTTCCCGATGTTGAAATCAGTACGTTTCGGATTGGTGAAAGATCTCCCCTGGTTGGGAAATCATTAGCTCGGATTGAATTAAGAAGGCGTTACGGAGTTACGGTATTGGCAATACGTCGGGACTTGGAAATATTATCCAATCCACATGCAGAAACACAACTTTGTGTTAACGATGTGCTTTTTGTCCTTGGAGCGCCGGATATGACCGCTGAGGTCGCTGGTCTAACCCATAGTCCGGAAGAAGGGGATGCAAGTTAGTTTCCATCCAGAAATGGCCCTTTTCCGCAATCTCGGCGTCAATCTGCGGGATTGCTTGTGCGACGTACCAATGTACGCCTCCGCGCAATCCCTTGATTTCCTTGACCTTGCGAAAAATTGCTCATTTCTGAATTGGAAACTGACACTAGTGCCAACCATTTAAGAATTCATTTATGGATGGGCACAAGTTAGTGAACACGATATTTCAGGCAGTGATTAGCACAATTTTTCGCCTTAAGCGGACATGTGGTGCACTTTGGAGTAGAATTCACCAGGAGAGCAGGGGGGCGGTCCTCAATTCCTTGCAGAGCCAAACGCGTCATGCACTTCAAAGCCGTAATCTTTGATCTCGATGGAACACTCCTTGACACCCTCGAGGATATTGCCGACTCAGCGAACAGCGCCCTGATGAAATATGGATTTCCCGTCCATGAGGTGGACGCGTATCGCTACTTTGTTGGTGAAGGGATGACTACGCTTATCTCTCTCGCTCTGCCTGCTGAAAAACGAAACAACGATATCATAGCGGATTGCGTCAAGGCATTTCGTGAAAATTACAGCCGCAACTGGAACGTAAACACCAGACCGTACGATGGCGTGCCGGAGCTTTTGGACGCACTCGCCGCCAGGCACGTTAAGATGGCCATACTCTCGAACAAACCCGACGATTTCACCAAACACTGTACCCGTGAGTTTCTACCGAACCGGAACTTTGAAATGATCTTAGGCCGGCGCGACGGTATCCCGAGGAAGCCTGATCCTGTAGGTGCTCTTGAAATAGCCGAGAGCCTGAATATCACACCATCACGATTCCTGTACTTAGGAGATTCCGCAGTCGACATGAAAACAGCCGTGCGTGCGGGCATGTTCCCGGTTGGGGCGCTATGGGGTTTTCGGCCGCTGGATGAGTTGCGGGAACATGGAGCCCGGGCGGTGATCGAGCGGCCAATGGAACTCCTGGGACTCTTGAAGAAATTGTAAAGGGATGTTCCCCAAAGACGCAAAGACACGAAAGGAGGAAATATCATGCTGAAGAAGACCTATTCAAAAACAGGTCGCTTGTGCCGGGTGACCTTTGACATCCCAGCAGAGGTCAACGCAAAGACCGCCTCCCTGTGCGGCGAATTCAACGAATGGGATCGCGCCGCCAATCCCATGAAGCGTCGAAAAAACGGCAGGCACAGCACCACGATCTCCCTGAAAACGGGCCGGACGTACCGATTCAGGTATTTGCTGGACGGCCAGCGCTGGGAAAACGATTGGGCCGCGGACGGCTATGCACTCAACAGCTTCGGCACCGAGGATTCACTGATCAAGGTATAAGTTTCGCACAAACGGAAAAGCGCAGCCTCACTTTTCCATAGCTGTTCAAGACATGACCACAAGTCTTTGGAAAGGAGTAGAAATGAAGTTAAATATAAAGGCATTCGCACTGACATGCGGGTTGGTTTGGGGGTTTGGTCTTTTCTTTCTTACTTGGTGGATAATCGCTTTTGATGGTGCCACGGGTGAGATAACATTAATCGGACGTCTTTATCGTGGTTATAGCATAAGTCCTGTGGGTAGCATTATAGGATTGATATGGGCGTTTATGGACGCTCTGGTCGGGGGCGCGATATTCGCGTGGCTCTATAATTTGATCGCTGCCCGCATTACAGCTAAATAAGAACCATAATCGACAAAAGGCTATAATATTAAATAGTTATTGGTGTTACGGGGCGGGAGCGTCGGTTTTTTATAAAAATAAAAGAATAAGGTGACGAAGGTCATTTTATGTGTTATTTTCCCTCCTCATAAATTTTTCAAACAAAGGAGCATACAAAGAACCAATTATGATAAAGGGACGCATTGTCGGAACAGGGTCCACAATACCCAAGAGAATTCTGACAAATAAAGAGCTTGAGAACATAGTAGATACAAGCGACGAATGGATTATGCGCAGGACAGGGATCAAGGAGCGCCGCATCTCTTCGGACGGCCAAAGAGAGGAGACCTCGGATTTGGCCGCAAGTGCATCCTTAAAGGCCCTTGAGATGGGAGGCATTCCAGCCGAAACACTCGATATGATCGTGGTGGGGACAGTTACACCGGATCGTCAGTTTCCATCTGCGGCCTGTTTTGTACAAAAGGCGCTAAAGGCGAGCAAGGCTGTTGCCTTTGATGTATCCGCCGGCTGCTCTGGTTTTCTTTATGCCCTGTCTGTCGCGGGTAACGCCATTTCAACCGGGAGCTGTAAGAACGCCCTGGTTATCGGGGCTGAACGGCTTTCCACCATCACAAACTGGAAAGACCGAAGCACCTGTGTGTTGCTGGGTGATGGCGCCGGTGCGGTGGTCCTGACACCCACGACAGACCATGACGGCATTCTATCGACCCACCTGGGGTCTGACGGAAGTTACTGGAAACTCCTCTATGCATCTTCTGAGGAGACCTACGAGATTCCCGAGATCCTGGATATCGCTGAAGGGAAGCCTTTTTATATCAAGATGGAAGGGAACCGGCTTTTCAAAAAGGCGGTTTCATGTCTGGCGGACATCGCGGTGTCGGCACTTGAACACCACGACCTCTCTGGTTCGGACATAAAATTGATGGTCCCGCACCAGGCCAACCTCAGGATCATCCAGGCCGTAGCGGAAAAACTCTCCATACCCATGGACAAGGTCTACACTAACATCCATAAATACGGAAACACCTCATCGGCCTCTATCCCCATTGCCCTTGACGAAGCCAACCGGGAAGGCCTGTTAAAGGCAGGCGATTATGTGCTCCTGGTAACCTTTGGAGCAGGCTTAACCTGGGGGGCGTCTGTGGTGAAGTGGTATTCTTAACCGGTCCTTAGAGCACCATTTTGTTTGGGCAACAGCCCGTTGACACCCAATCCGTTTTTCTGATAGACATTTCTTATGCCTGCCCGCCTTGAAATCACTCTAAAACCTGATCTTTTTGATGCCGAAGGTGCTGCCGTTTGCAAAAAGGCGAACGACTATTTTGGATTCGGTCTTGAGTCTGTTCGCACGGTCTCCATCCTTACAATCGATATTGACCTTACCGAGGATCAGCTTGAAGCCATCCGAACGGAAATCTTTACCAATCCCGTTACCCAAATTTCTTCTTACAAACCACTGGCCATCGATTTCGACTGGATTCTGTGGGTGGGCTACAGGCCGGGGGTGCGGGACAATCCCGGAAGCACGGCCGCGGAAGCAGCGGAAGACCTTCTTCGCATCGGTTTGAAACCGCACGAGGCGATCTACACCTCAAAAAGATATTGTCTGAAGGGCGGCAATCTCTCCTTTGAGCACGCGGACCGCATTGCCCGGGAGCTGCTTGCCAACGACATCATACAGCAGTGGAAAGTCTTTTCCGGAGAGGATTGGAACCAGGACACGGGTGTCGGGATCATCATACCGAAGGTGCGCCTCGATCATAAACCCATTGTCACCGATATCCCTGTTGACAGCGACAAAACCCTCATGCACGTGAGCAAGGAGCGCGGCCTGGCCCTGAACCCCAATGACATCCCCACGATTCGGTCATACTTTCTCAGAGAGGATGTGCTGGAACAACGCCGCGCGTTCGGTCTTTCAACCCCAACCGATGTCGAACTGGAATACATCTCCCAGGCAAGGAGCGATCACTGCAACCATAACACCTTTAAGGGCCTGTTTTACTACCGCGATCTTTCCACCGGCGAGACCGAGCTTGTGGACAACCTCTTTGCGACCTGTATCGAGGAACCCACTATTGCCATTAAAAAGCAAAAGTCCTGGGTGATCTCGGTCCTTTGGGACAATGCCGGCGTGGGCCGCTTTAACGATGACTACTACTACGTGATCACGGGAGAGACCCATAACTCCCCGTCCAACATGGAGGCCTACGGCGGGGCCATAACCGGGATCGTCGGGGTCTACCGTGACCCCATGGGGACCGGCAAGGGCTCCAGGCTGATCATGGGGATGTACGGGTACTGTGTTGGGCCCCGTGACTATCATGGGGAGCTCAAACCGCATCTTCATCCCAGGCGTCTCTTGGACGGCGTCATCGAAGGCGTGCGAGACGGGGGCAACAAGAGCGGCATCCCAACGCCTTACGGGCAGGTCTTGTTTCACAAGGGATACCTGGGAAAGTGTCTGGTCTTTGTTACGGCCGTCGGGCTGATGCCCTCGCAGATCAAAGGAGCACCTGCCGAAGAAAAGGCGACCTCGCCGGGCGATCTGATCATCATGTGCGGGGGCCGTGTGGGGAAGGACGGCATACACGGTGTGACAGCGGCTTCAGAGAGTTTTTCCGTGCATACCCCCGCGGGCCACGTACAGATTGGGGATCCTTACACGCAAAAGAAGATGCACGATTTTCTCTTGGAGGCGCGTGACCAAGGACTCATCGCCTTTATTACGGACAATGGCGGGGGCGGCCTGTCGTCATCGATTGGGGAGTCGTCCCAATTCAGTAATGGATGCGTGGTTGAGCTGGAAAAGGGCCCACTAAAGTACGAGGGGTTGGACCAGTGGGAAATCTGGGTCTCGGAATCCCAGGAGCGCATGACGGTCGCAGTTACGCCGGAGCATCAAGAACGATTCATGGCCCTTTCCAAAAAACACGCGGTGGAATCCACGGTCATCGGCAGCTACACCGACTCCGGCAAGCTCCACATCACCTATGACGGCCGGACGTGCGCATATGTGGACATCGATTTTCTCGCCTCGCACTTTCCACAGTGGACCTTTGAAGCCGAATGGACACCTCCGGAGATGCGGGGCCTTGTCGAGCCGGAGCTCGCCGCGCCGGACAATGCCCCGGGCCTGCTTCTCGATCTCCTTGCCGGGCCGAATATTTGTTCAAAAGAGTGGATCATCCGTCAGTACGACCATGAGGTACAGGGGACAAGCGTGATCAAACCCCTTGTCGGAAAGGATCGAGACGTAATCAGCGACGCGGTCGTCATACGGCCCGTGTTGGATTCTTTCCAGGGGCTGGCAGCGGCCCAGGCCCTGCTGCCGACCTATTCTGAGATCGACACCTACCACATGGTAGCCTGCGCTATTGATGAGGCGGTCCGGCGCGTGGTGGCCGTTGGGGGAGACCCTGACCACATCGGCGGCGTGGATAATTTTTGCTGGCCTAACATACAGTATGACCCGGACGATAACCCGGACGGCAAGTACAAGGCCGCGCAACTTGTCCGGGCCAACCGGGCCTTAAGGGATATTTGCGCAGACTACGGGATTCCGCTCCTTTCAGGAAAGGACAGCATGTACGTGGACGGCTACCTCAAGGACGGAAAAGGCGAAACACATAAGGTCTCCGCCCTGCCCACACTCCAGTTTTCGTGCACCAGTGTTGTTTCAGATATTACTAAATGTATTACCATGGATTGCAAGTTTGCAGGCGATCTTGTCTATGTGCTTGGCGAAACCGGCAATGAGCTGGGCGCGTCTGAATACTACGAACACTTCGGTCATGTGGGGCTGAATGTGCCTGAGCTACGGCCCGGGTCCTTGATGAAACTGTATCAAGCCTTGAGCCGGGCCATCCAGGAAGAACTGGTTGCATCCTGCCACGGCATCTACCGCGGGGGGCTCGGGGTGCACCTGGCTTTAGTGGCCATGGGCGGCGGCCTTGGAATGGAGATCGATCTTTCCAGGGTATTGACAACAGGGGCCGAACAAGACCATGTTATCCTTTATTCAGAGACGCCGGGCCGATTCATTGTAACCATTGATCCCAAGAATCGTTCATCCTTTGAAGAACTGTTTGATACTTTGCCCCATGCCTGTATCGGCAAGGTCTCAAGCAAGACCGAACTGGTGATCAACAGCCTAAAAGAAAAACCAATGATCCATGTTCCAATCTCGAAACTGAAGGCGGCCTGGAAACGACCCTTTGGTGAGCTGGTGTGAAACCAACAGTTAGTCTCTTAATGATGAAATTCGTGTTTTCGTACTTTCGTACTTTCGTGATAAGATTCTTTTGTTTTGGTTCCGGCTTGTCCGGGTTAGGTTGTGAACTTCCAAATGACACAAAGTGATACTCACGACAAAAGCGTCAATGTACTGGTCCTTACCGGCTACGGCCTGAACTGCGACCTTGAGACCGCGTATGCCTTTGAACTGGCCGGGGCGGTCTCGACGCGCGTTCATATTAATGCGCTTATCTCAGGAGAAGCCGTCCTCAAAGACTATGACATCCTTGTGTTTGACGGGGGTTTTAGCTGGGGAGACGATCATGGGGCGGGCGTGCTTGAAGCGGTTCGCCTCAAGTCAAACATCAACGAGGCGATGTACGAATTCATAGGGGACGGAAAGCTTATACTCGGGATTTGTAACGGATTTCAGGCCCTGGTAAACCTGGGGCTTCTTCCCGGCTTTGACGGGGATCATAAGGCAAGAAACGTCGCACTCACGTTCAATGATTGCGGAAATTTCCGGGATGACTGGGTCTCCCTGCTTGGCAACCCGGACTCTTCGTGTGTCTTTACTAAGGGATTCACCCGGACAGAGTTTCCCATACGGCACGGTGAAGGGAAATTCTATGCGTCTCCCAAGGTGATTGAGCGTCTTATTGATAACGGGCAGGTTGTTTTCAGGTATGCCGCTCCAAACGGCGAGCCCGCGCATGGAGAATTCCCGTTCAATCCCAACGGCTCAGCCCATGACATTGCCGGAATATGCGACCCGACCGGCCGCATATTCGGTTTGATGCCGCACCCCGAGGCCTTTAACCACTGGACCAACCATCCCGATTGGACCCGCGTGAAAGAATCTGTGAAACGGCAGGATAAATCGATCGACTTTGAGCTCACAGATGGTATACGCCTGCTGAAAAACGGGGTCGATTATATAAAAGCCGCCTTCTAACAAATCCCTGATTCGACATTGGTTTTGGTTTGGCAAGAAGACAAACTGCGGCGCCAATAAAGATCTAAGAAGAGGGTAGATAATAAGTAATCCTACCTTCCATGACGCTTAAAAGTATGATTTCTATGTGCAATTTTCTTGGTCTCCCTTATGTTTTCGGGTGTGCGAGGAGCTTTTTTATCTTTTAAAATAACAAGTTCATCCATACCGCCTTCGGGCATGTGGCAGGACCAGCATTTTTCCGCTGTATTACTGATGGCTTTATGACACCGCAAGCAAGACTGGTTGCCGTCCGCACATTCAATCCAATTGCCCCCTCTCTCATGATAGCCCAACCGGCTGAAGCTGCAGTCTTTGCTTTCATACCTTGCCCTCTGCACCTTCCCGGGGATGTGGCAGTCAAGACACTTCAATTTGTTGTGTGGCCCACGGGAAAGTTCTTCATAGACTATCGGAATGTTATGGCACTTCGCACACTTCTCTGGTGGGGGGAATTTTTTTGGCAGGGGCCCCTTGATCTCTCCCCGTGTGTAACTGGTGGTAAGAGTAGCGCAAGTAGTACAAAAAGCAAAAACAGCTAAAACAGAGCAAGTCCAAATTAAACGGTTCTTATTCATGGCTACCTCCTCAAAATTAGGTTAAATCTCCTGTTTTTTGATGAGACTATCCCGCTCAGCCGCCGAATACTTTGTCGGGCTTATAGGGATGCGACCCTTCGACCACATCGACACCGGCCTTGGCTTTAACTTTTTGGATAATAGTCTCCTTATAAGGGCAGTTGTCGAGCAGGCAGGTTCCTATATGCACGGCATCAATACTTTCCCCCATGGGCGACATCCAGGTCTTCAGGTTGACCAACCGAAGCACCGGAGATGTGCCGGGACATCCACCGCAATGTAACAGGGCCCTGAGTTTGACATCTTTATCCTTGTATCTTTCAAACTCTCCTTCTCTTTTGTCAAAACCCATTAGACAGCGATGGCAGCCAAAGCATGTTTCATCCTTGATGTTCTTGCAACTCAAAACTGCAATGTTCATGATTCATGCCTCCTTCTTTTGATATGAGTTATTTCCAGTCTTGTTAGGCCTTAAGATAATTAAGGCCCGTATACTAAATACTGATAAATGTCAAGAGATTCCCCTGGGTTGCATGCTCGCGGTTTTTAAATCTTGGATGCTGTTCTTGATCTAAAGGCCGGTATCATCTATATAAAGGCGGTATCGTGGTAATTAAAGATCGTGTCTGTTCAAACGCACTACATAGAAGTAGCAGTCGCGCTTCCTGTTTCCAACACCTTCACCTACGAGGTGCCGGAACCGCTTCGTCCATGGGCAATGGTGGGCAAGAGGGTGCTGGTACCTTTCAAGAACCTTCAGGTCACCGGATACATCCTCGACCTCGTTCATACCACCGACCAGACAGGTATCAAGAAGATCTTGGATATCTTGGACGATACGCCCATGTTCCCGCCGTCCATGATTCCGTTTTTCAGTTGGATAGCAGACTATTATCGCTATCCCATTGGGGAAGTTATTAAAGGGGCGCTCCCCGGCGGCCTGAATATCACCCAGGTTGAAACAGTGAGCATTACAAACAAAGGGAGTTCCATGCTATCAGACCCTTCCCTGAAACCGCTTGATCGCGCAATGCTGGAAGCCCTTGAAAATCAAGGCCCCTTGCGCGTGCGTACACTTTACAAAGACTTCAAAGAAGAACTTTCTCCAAAGACGCTGCGCGACCTGGAGCAATCAGGTTGGGTCATACGGGAACGAAAGCTCAAGCCGGGCAGGGTCCGGCCAAAGACGGAAAGATACATAAAGGCCGTGGAGAAAAGGCCGCCTGATGATTCCCTGTCACATGCGCGGCGCAATATACTCAAGATCGTCGAAGATCATGGAGAAATCTCCTTAAAGGCCTTAAATGCCGAGGTCCCCTCTGCCGGACGACTCGTCAAGAAGATGGCCGAGGACGGGTTCTTGACTCTGGTTGAGAGAAGCGTCTATCGGGATCCCTTTGGCGAGCCGATCGCGCCGGATTCCGGCGGGCCCGTCCTGACAAACGACCAGGCCTCGGTTGTAGGGAATGTACTCGATGCCCTCGGCAAGGGGTTTCAGACCTATCTCCTTTACGGTATCACCGGTAGCGGCAAGACAGAGGTATACATGCGGGCCGTGGCAGCCGCCCTTGAAAGAGACCAGGAAGCCTTGATACTTGTGCCTGAGATTGCGCTGATCTCTCAGATGGAACGGCTTTTTCGGGCGCGCTTCGGCGAGTGCGTGGCCTTGCTGCACAGCGGCCTCAGTGAAGGTGAACGTTTTGACCAGTGGATGCGAATCGTGCGAAAGGAGGCCAAGGTCGCAATCGGGGCCCGATCCGCGATCTTTGCCCCATTTGAACACCTGGGTTTGATAGTCGTGGATGAAGAACACGATGATTCGTATAAACAGGAAAGCAAGCTGCGGTATCATGCGCGTGATTTGGCAGTAGTCCGGGCCAGGTCCATGGACGCTGTTGCCCTGCTTGGGTCTGCTACCCCGTCGGTGCAGTCTTATTACAACGTGCGCATTGGAAAATTCCGCGGGCTGAATCTCGCCAAACGAATCGAAAACAGGCTTCTCCCAGAGGTAACTATTATGGATCTGCGGGAGCCGAGTGGAGGACGCCGCGCAAAACCCTTTATTACAAAAGAGCTTCAAGATGCAATAGCTGAAACACTGCAGCGCAAAGAACAGATCCTCCTTTTTTTGAACCGTCGCGGTTTTGCCAATTACCCCGCGTGTGTCCTTTGCGGCACGCCCGTGCGCTGCAAGAACTGCGACATCACCATGACGCTCCACCAGGAGGCCAACGCCTTTAAATGTCACTACTGTGGTTATACACGGGCCCAGGCGACCGGCTGCGACGCGTGCGGCAGTTCCAAGATCAAGATGCTCGGCCTGGGCACGGAAAGGGTAGAGGCCAAGATCAAGGAGATCTTCCCTGAAGCGAGAGTGGCACGGATGGACCGGGATACTACCGCCCGAAAGGGCGCTGTCGTGAAGATCCTGAAAGATCTCAGGACGGGTGCCATCGACATCCTTATAGGAACCCAGATGGTGGCCAAGGGGCATGATTATCCCAATATTACACTGGTTGGGATTATCTGCGCCGACCTTTCACTCAACTTTCCCGACTTCCGGGCCGGGGAGCGGACCTTCCAGCTCCTGGCCCAGGTAGCCGGACGTGCCGGTCGCGGCACGCGCCCTGGCCGCGTTATCCTGCAGACATTCAACCCCGACCACTTTTGCATCCTCACGGCAAGGGACCAGGACTACCGCGCATTTTACGATCATGAAATCGGTTTTCGAAAAACATTGAAGTATCCTCCGTTCTCGCGCCTGATACAGATTCTCGTTATTGGAAAGAACAAGGAGCAAGCCGCCAAGTACGCTCAAGGATTGGGAGAGATATGCCGGGGCCTGCAATCGAAAAATCGAACATACCGGGAAAAAGTGAAACTCCTCGGTCCGGTTGCCGCGCCCCTGGCCAGGCTGCACAAGCAATACCGTTGGCAGCTTTTGCTCAAAGGGTTAAAGCCGGGGCCGTTACACAACCTGACGCGGGACCTTCTGGGCAGGGCGGAACGAACGCCTCGAAAGTCCGGGGTAAAGGTGATTGTTGATGTAGATCCGGTGGATATGCTGTAGGTGCTTAAGAATACAGTTCGTGTTTTTTGTGGCAGAAAATTATTAAAACTATCACGAAAGCACGAAAGAACGAAAACACGAAAAAATACAGTTTCTCTTTTTATTTTGTTTCGTGCTTTGCGGCTTTTCGCCTTGAAAAGAGGCAAGTTTTTGTGTTTTCGTGATTATTTTTTTGTTCCGGCTTGTATGTGTTAGGTAGTGTTTATTCATTCTGACAAAGAAACCAAAGTGAAATGAAGTAACCGATTCCGTGAAAAGGAGGGATGGATCGTGATACTTGCCGTGATGAGTGATACCCACGACCATATCTGGAATGTAAGAAAGGCCTTGCGGCTAATACAAGAACGGGATGTTGAGGCCATTATTCACTGCGGGGATTTTATTGCGCCGTTCGTATTAAAGGAGCTGGATCAGGCGCAGATCCCCGTCCATGGTGTGTTCGGCAACAATGACGGCGACCAGTACCTGTTAACCAAGTTGTCTATGACGGAGCTTTCCAATATTACCTTGTATGGGCTTATGGGGGAACTGGAGCTTGGTGATTTCAAGGTCGCCTTTACTCACTATCGGGCCGTGGCCGACGGCTTGGCGGCAACCGGACAATTCGACCTGGTATGCTTCGGTCATTCGCACGAGGCATTCATTGAGAAGGTAGGAAAGACAGATCTGCTGAACCCTGGAGAGGTTATGGGAAAAGACGGGTCCCCGGGGTTCTACTTAGTCGATACATCAACAAGAAAGTATGAGCTGGTCTCACTGATGTAGTGCTTGGAAGACGGTTGCGCGTAACCGATTGAGTAGAAGTACTACGTGCGAAGACTCTCCGCTTAAGGCTCAAGGAATTGGAAACCACTCGTTAATCTTCGACCTTGATCTTGGTCAGCCTGGACTTTCTTGTCCCAGCGCCCTTCTTTATAGCGTCAATCCGTTCGTCTATGAGGGACTTGATTCCTTCGAGAAATTCAATCCGAGCATTGTTCATGTGTTCAAAAAAGGCTGACTTTTTCTCAGTTACATCCCTGATGCCTCCAAGAAACAGACACAGAGGACAAACAATGCCCTCTTCTTTTTCTTTCGTTTTACTCGTTCTCTTTTTACCGGCCATAATTTCCTCCAAATTTGATTATAACCTTGTCTCTTTCTATCTTCGCACCCGAAGGTTCTCTGGTGGCTATGTTGCGTGGGAGCAACACGTAGCGCTTAAACCCACCGATGCGAACGATTAACTCCTCGTTCCGTTTACTCAGCTCCACCTCCTTTTTCGTGAGGAAGGGGATTTTTATATCCAGAAAGTAATCTTCCCGGTCCTTTCTGAATGTATAAGGGGTGTCTGCATAGAGGATTTGCTCCGGATTGAGTTTGCCGTAGATCTCTTTGGCGAGTTTCGACAGTTCCGCCATACCCACGACCTGATCACTTAGCATGGGGACCTTGAGGATCGGAATGGGACTGAATAGTTGCTCGGTCTCCTTAATGTAGCGCTCTTGGGTTTCTTTCCATCGGGCAAAATAGTCATCTTCAACCGCCTCTGGTAGCATGCGATTAATGACGACCGCATCCACACACATCTTGTAGAGGCAAAAATACATGTAGGCCCGCTGTGTTTCTTTCAAGATGATCTTTTCAGGATTCGTGATCAAACGCACAGTGGTGATATTGGGATCGGACAGGATTCCGTCGATTCCTTCCAGTCGATCAAAGAGTCTCTGGATCGTGGAAAAATACTCGTCTTCCGGGAGGGGGACCTCGTAAAGCTTCTTGGCGATGGGCCGGGCTATCTTGACGATCCTTCGCTCAACATCAAAGAGTTTTTTCATGTACCATTCCAGGCTCGTGGGGATGCTGATAAACCGGATCGACTCTCCAGTGGGCGCACAGTCAAGAAGGATCGCGTCATAGCGCTTCTTGGTCACGTAGCGGTTGATATACAAGAGCGAACACACCTCCTCCATGCCGGGGAGTATGGCAAGCTCCTCTGCCAGGACCTCATCAATGCCGGAGATGTTCAATAGGCTGCTAATGTACTTGTGGACTTCCCCCCAGTTTTTTGCGATCTCTTCCTGTACATCCACCTCCTGGATGGAGAGGTTTTTAGCCACCCGGATGGGCTTCCCCTTGTTCTTGTCCATGAGGGCCTTGTCAAGGTCAAAAGAATCGACCAGGCTATGGGCTGTATCAAGGGACATGATGAGGGTCTTGAGGCCTTTTTGGGCACAGGCCACCCCGCTTGCCGCCGCAATGGTGGTCTTGCCGACACCACCCTTTCCTGCAAAAAGGACAATTCTCATGGATAATCCTTATTCGACCCCTCAGCCTACTTGTCTGTAAATTCTACATCATTCTCTTCACACCAGTCTATAGCAATTTGCTTTATTGGAAAAGATAGGAAAAGATAGGGGAGGTTGGTAGGTTTTAAAGGTTATTAATCCCTGTCTCTTTTATCATAAGCCCTTTCGATCGCCTTCCGTCCAGAGCGAAAGTTAATGTAACCTGCAATTCCTACCAGCGCCTCCTATTATACTACGAAGGTTCGGCCACACTATGTGACGTATTGTTGGTCTTCTGCGATTTTGTATTGCTGTTCTAGTTGCTTTCCATCCCAGGTTTTGTAGCCGTATCCCCGATAGATGGGGTCAAACCTTGATTTGTGATCAAGCCCAAACCTTCGGTATGTTAATCACTGATCAAGGTTTGACCCCATTTTCTTGTTCCAAACCTTCGGTATGTTAATCACTGATCAAGGTTTGACCCCATTTTCTTGTTTGTGAATGCGTGAACCCTCTTAGAATACTTGATTTGGGGGGATGTCACAATTTGTGATATCCTCATAATCTCATCGCGGATCAACTCAAACATGAAATCTTTGGGGAATCGTTTGATATTTCGACGGACAGCTTGGTTTAACACCCTGGTTTCAACACCGTAAAGATGCGCCAGGTCCCTATCCAGCAAAACCTTATGTCCACGAATTAATAAAATCGCCTGTTCGATTCGTTCAACAGGAACAGTTGATTTCCGTTTTCCCATAATCCCCTCTTTCATTTTTGAAATCACAATTTGTGATTTCAAAGTACAAGTACGTATCGTTATTTTTCTTCAATCCTGTCTAAAACATTTTCTCCGGCCGCCCCAACGCAAAAAACCCCGTTCTCATTTTGAGAAACGGGGTTTTTGGGGTTAATGGATCATGGCGGAATATTGGAGCCCTATCAGTGGAGCCGTGGCTTTGTCAAGGACTACTGTGTGTAATTATTTACTTATTTGGGGAGTGACTCTTGCTGATGACTAACTGTAACAAAAGGTAACGATTCTGATAAAAATGGCCGATAAAAAGTGTATAGATATTACACAGTCAAAAAAGAATTCATCAAATCCTGTAGATCCTGTCTAACTCAGCCATATGAAGTAAAAAAACATGGCGTCCAGCATGTTATGGTTTGACCATATCGCAATTTATTGTTAAAATTGTTTTTATTTACGAACCACTTATGTTTGACATGAGCGAGATCCAGTGAAACCGTCAAGAATCATATCCTTTGTGGTCCTTATCCTTTTCCTTGCGGCCGCGTGCGCGGGGTTCTCCTTTTATCGATACGCCACAATACCGGCCAGCGCCTCTGAGACGGGCGTCGTGGTCTGGATAAAACCGGGTCAGAGTTTCTCTGAAACAATTGCCCAACTTGAAGAAGCCGGTTTAGTGCGGCACCCGAAAAAGTTTCGATGGCTTGCCTGTCTCATGCGGGATGAGAGGCACATACGGGCCGGAGAATATTTGATTCGGGCATCTATGCCGCCTTTGGCAATCCTGAATACTTTAGTCAGTGGCGAAACACTACTTCATAAAGTAGTCGTCCCCGAGGGTGCCACGGTCCTTAAGATAGGGAAGATCATTGAAAAAGCCGGGCTCGTGTCTGGAGATGCCTTTTTGCGGGCCGCCGGCGATCCCGTCCTCATAAAAACCCTTGGCCTGGAAAGTCACAGCCTTGAAGGATATCTCTTCCCTGAAACGTATCACTTCCCAAGGGGTGTGACGGCTGAAGATGTGATAAAGAAGATGGTCGCCAATTTTCGTTCGGTCTTCACAGCGGAATCGGCCAGACAGGCCGACGCCATGGGTTTTACCACGCATCAGGTAGTAACGCTTGCCTCTATTGTTGAAAAGGAGACGGCAAGGCCCGAAGAACGGCCTCTTATAGCGGCCGTGTTTTTGAATCGGCTGAAACATCACATGCGCCTTGAGAGCGACCCTACGGTCATCTACGGCATCAAGGACTTTAACGGGAACCTGACTCGCAAGGATCTCAAGACCATGACTCCGTATAATACTTACAAGATCAAGGGCCTGCCTCCGGGCCCCATTGCAAATCCCGGACGAGCCTCCATTGAGGCCGTCCTTTATCCGTCCAAAGAACCCTACCTGTACTTTGTGTCAAAGAATGACGGCTCTCACCACTTTTCCCCCACCCTGCGCGAGCACAACCGGATGGTGCAACGATATCAGCTCCACCGACCGTAGCTTTTGTTCGGCTTTTTTATGTTTACACTTCATATAGTGCCCCTGCAGATGTGTCGCTACTATATATTGGTGGCGCATAGCACCCCACAAAAAACCACAGGGCGTCGCCCGCCTTTTCGATTTTAACCTCCACTAATTATTTAAAAAATAATAACCTCATTTATATTTTTTTCTTGACATTACAGCGTCGAGTCGGTATTAAATTAAATAGTGGCGCAAAGTGGATGTAGTTAGAACCTGTTGAGGTTAAAATTATGTTTCGGGGCAGCTCATTTCATAACATGGATTCTAAGGGTCGATTGATTATCCCGACCCGTTTTCGGGATGTATTGAAGCAGAGCAGCGTGGACGGGCTTATGATCTCTAAGATGGATGCCGCCCTCTTCTGCTATACCTTCGAAGAATGGCGAAAGATTGAAGATCGTATCCTCAGCCTTGCCGTGAAGAGTGAAAATATGCGTCGTTTCCGGCGTATTTTTGTAGGCGGCGCCCATGAATGTCTCCTTGACAAACAGTCACGCATTTTGATCCCGCCGAGCCTTCGGCAGTATGCGGGTCTGAACAAAGGAATCGTTCTTGTAGGGGTGCTCGATCATTTTGAGATATGGGCCAAGGAAAACTGGACCCGGGAAGACGAGAACCTGCACAATGATGTTATTAAAAACGAAAAGTTAAGGAACGAGATTGCTGAACTGGGGCTATAACTTCGTTAATCTTAAGATTGCGGGTCATTAACGAAGCTTGGGAACTAACAGGACCAGGGCTTATTATTATGATGAAAATCTTTTGAATTAACGGGATAAAGGTGAATTGGCCATGCAATACCGCCATGTCCCGGTCATGGTCAAAGAAGTCATTGAATATCTAAACTGCTTACCCGGCAAGACATATGTGGATGGTACCTTGGGGGGAGGTGGCCATGCCAAGGCTATTTTGGAGGCTATTGGTTCAGACGGTTCTCTTATCGGCATCGACAAAGATCCGGATGCGATTGCCCACGCCGGGAAATCCCTCCATTCGTTTAAACCGAACGTTCAAATCTTTCACGATAACTTTACCAATCTCCCGGAAATTCTTTCCAGGTTACACATCACCGGGGTTGACGGGATTTTGCTGGACCTGGGGCTTTCACTCTACCAACTGGAAGGAAGCGGTCGGGGTTTCAGCTTCATGCGTGATGAGCCGCTGGATATGCGTATGAATCCTGAGCAGGGGCAAACAGCCGAAGAGCTTGTAAACAGGCTATCGAAAAAGAGGCTTGCGGAGCTGATATCCCGGTATGGGGAGGAGCCGAGGGCCGCTCGTATTGCAAAATCTATTGTGGATAGCCGTCATCAACAGGCGATTCAATCAAGCTTACAATTTGCCGAAATCGTCAAGAAGGCGATTCCGGCTAAATATCGCCGGGGGCGAATCCATCCGGCCACACGGACATTTCAAGCTATAAGGATTGCGGTGAACCAGGAACTTGAGGCCCTGGAAAAATTCTTTGACGATGCAATCAATCTCCTGAATCCAAGAGGTCGGTTTTGCGTCCTGTCGTTCCATTCACTGGAAGACCGTATCGTCAAGGAGCGTTTCAAAGTCCTCGCCCGGGGGTGTACCTGCCCGCCGCGTTTTCCGCAATGTGTGTGCGGAAAAGTCCCCCAGGTCTCTATCTTGACCAAGAAGCCGGTACGGCCCGGTCAAGCAGAGGTACAGGCAAATCCCATGGCTCGAAGCGCAAAGCTCAGGGCGGCGGAACGGCTTGGGGATTGATGATTGATGATTGACGATTGAATTGAATATTGAGTCTTTCAATTGACAATCGACAATCGACAATCGACAATCGACAATAGTCATTAGTCACTGGTCAAAGCATTTCGTAACGGCTGCTTAGAGAGGGGCGCTGTGAAAAGAAAGGGGCGACATCACATGATGGCCGTATGGGTCGTACTCATGGTGGTCTTTATAGCAGAACTCCTGGTCTATACCTGGTGCAGGGTGCAGTACGTGCGAACCGGGTATGAGATTGCCCAGACTACTATAGAGCACCAGCGCTTGATGGAACTTCACAGGAAGCTGAAGGTAGAGGATGCCCGTTTGAAATCCCCTGAACGTATCGCCCGCATAGCCCGGCAACGAGGGCTGGTGATGCCTGATTCAAAACAGGTGGTAGTGATTCCATGATGACACGAAGCACAAAGAAATCGAATCCGTTAAAGTGGGTCCGGTTTCGGGTCATTCTGGTGGGGACTGTTTTTGGTCTTTGCTTTGCTTTTTTAGTGGGGCGGGCTTTTCAATTGCAGATCCTTGAAGGCGAGCAGCTTAAGACCAAGGCCGCGGTTCAATACAAGAGGGCCCTTAACAACAGGCCCGAACGGGGTACCATCTATGACCGAAACCACGCGGAGCTGGCGTCAAGCATCAAGGTAGCTTCAATCTGCGCCTATCCAGAGCAGATTTCTTCTCCGAGACAGACCGCCTCGGCCCTTGCCCGTGCCTTAAACCTGGAGCGAGATTCCATCTTAGGGAAACTATCCTCCAGCAAGAACTTTGTCTGGATCAAAAGGCACGCGGATCCCACAGAGGTCTCGGCGGTCAGAAAATTAGATGTGGACGGAATCGACTTTGTCACGGAGAGCCGCCGGTTTTATCCCCTGAAGAACCTGGCTTCACAGGTAATAGGGTTTTGCGGGATGGACGGGATGGGCCTGGAGGGCCTGGAATTCTATTATGACTCATTCTTGAATGGCCGCGAAAACAGCCGGACGGTTCTGATAGATGCCCTTGGCCGGGGCTTTACGGCTAAAGGTCCCTTTCATGAAGGCAAACCAGTGTATAACCTGATTTTGACCATTGAAAAAAACATTCAGTATATTGCCGAGCAGGCCCTCTCTGAAGGCGTAAAAAAGTTTTGGGCCAAGTCGGGCACGGCGCTGGTTATAGTTCCCAGGACAGGAGAAATCCTGGCCATGGCCCACGTGCCGAGGTTTAACCCGAATGCCTTCAGCCAATACGAACCCTGGTTATGGCGAAATCGTGCGATCACGGACTCCTTTGAGCCTGGTTCTACCTTCAAGATACTCGTTGCCGCTTCAGCGCTGGAATCAGGAGCCTGCACACCTAATTCAGAGTTTTACTGCGAGAATGGCGCCTATCGAATCGGCAGAAATGTGGTGCACGACATTCGTCCTTATGCCACGCTTTCGTTTCAGGATATCCTGAAATACTCCAGCAACATCGGCGCCGCCAAGATGGGAGAAAAGGTCGGATCGGCTTACCTCTACCACAAACTCAAGGAATTCGGTTTTGGAGACAGGTCCGGTATCGACTGTCCGGGCGAGACCCGTGGCAGCTTACTCCCTGTTGGACGCTGGTCTGAGATCGATGCCGGGGCAATCTGCTTTGGGCAGAGCGTTTCCGTGTCGGCCTTGCAGATCGCGGCAGCAGTCTCTGCCATAGCGAATGATGGATTCCTGATGAAGCCGTATTTGGTGCAGGAGATGACGGACGTGCAGGGCCGCGTAGTAAAACGTTTTAAGCCCACTGTTTTACGACAGGTCGTTTCATCTAAAAACGCCCGGCGCTTGACACGTATGATGGAAAGAATCGTGGAGAAAGGTGGTACCGGTGTCCGGGCAGCCTTGAAGAACTATAAAGTTGCCGGAAAGACCGGTACGGCCCAGAAGGCCGATCCTGCAGGAGGCGGGTATTCAGATGACAGATACATAACCTCCTTTGTAGGATTTGTACCTGCTGAACGCCCGGAGATTCTGGTCCTGGTCGTTATTGATGAGCCTCAGAAGAGTCATTATGGCGGAGTGGTGGCCGCTCCAGTGTTTAAACGTATAGCCCGAGAGACTCTTCGGCATTTGAAGGTTCCTCCCGAGGTGGCTGTTGCCCAAATCGCCACAATGCAGATGTCGTCGGAAGCCGTGAGGGGACATCTTTTTTGAGGACACGGTATGTTGGAGGTGCCGGCGGAGGGGTGAAGCTAAGTCTACTTCTGGGGGGCGTGAAGGTTAAGCGTTTTGTCGGACTTGAGGATCAGATCATTGATTCGATCCACTATGATTCGCGTACTGTGACGACTGGAGGACTGTTTGTGGCGATCCATGGACAACACTGCGATGGAAACGACTACATTGAAGATGCGGTTGAAAAGGGAGCTGTCGCTGTTTTAACGGAAAAGGTGTGGTCCGGGCCGTCATCTGTCAGCGTGGTTCAGGTTGAAGATGCCCGGTTGGCACTGGCTGCTCTTTCATCGACGTTTTACAGGGATCCGTCCCGGGAGCTTTGTATAATCGGCATTACCGGTACAAACGGTAAAACAACAACGGCATATTTCTTGGAATCTATCTTGAATGCCGCCGGGCTTAAAGTCGGAGTTATCGGAACCATCAACTACAGATTCGGAGGGAAAAGCTTTACCAGTCCGGTGACGACACCGGAGTCCCTTGATCTTATGCAGCTGCTTCGCAATATGTCCGACAGCGGTACAACGCACGTGGTCCTTGAGGTCTCTTCGCACGGCCTTGATCTCCAACGGGTGGCCTTCTGCGAGTTCGACGTTGGAGTTTTTACCAATCTGTCCAGGGATCACCTCGACTATCACCGGGACATGGAAAGCTATTGGCAGTGCAAAAGGGGGCTTTGCGTGGAGCGACTCGGGGTCGGATCAAAGCAGGGACGGGCCACCGCTGTTATCAACTGGGATGATCCCAAGGGAAAGGATTTATCCAATGAGGTTGCTGTTCCGTGCTTGCGAGTCGGGCTTTCAGACGAGTGCGAGATTCAGGCTCGCGATATCAAACTCGCCATAGACGGCACCTCGGGCAGGGTAAAGACCCCTGAGGGCGATTTTGATTTTACATCTTCCCTGGTGGGAAACCACAATGTGTACAATATCCTGTCCGCCACGGGTGTGGCAATAGCACTCGGTATACCTGTAGAGAAGATTCAAAAAGGAGTCAACGATCTTCAGGGGATACCGGGCAGGCTTGAGCGCGTGGACAGTGAAAAGGACTTTTCGATCTTTGTCGACTACGCCCATACGCCGGACGCCCTTGAGAACGTGTTGACTCTTCTGAGGGAAGTAACATCCAGCCGCGTGATCACCATATTCGGGTGCGGAGGAGATCGTGATCGAGACAAGCGTCCAATGATGGGCGCTGTTGCGGGCAGGCTTAGTGATCTTGTTGTGTTGACTTCCGATAACCCGCGTACCGAGGCGCCAAAGGAGATACTGGCGGGTATTGTTGAGGGGACCGCTGTTGTGCAAAGTCACCGATATGAACCCCATGAATTGGCAAAGGGGTTTGAGACCAAGGGCTATGTTGTAGAGCCGGATCGGAGAAGGGCTATTGCATTGGGTCTTGGCGCTGCCAGGTCAGGTGACTCGGTGCTCATTGCCGGCAAGGGACATGAAACCCATCAGATCATAGGCGAGGCCAGCATACCATTTGACGACAGGGCGGAGGCGAGAAAGGCACTGGGATTGATGATTGTCGATTGTCGATTGTTGATTGACGATTGATGATTGATGATTGTTGATTGTTGATTGTTGATTGTTGATTGTTGATTGTCGATTGATGATTGACGGGCTGTTGGTTAATAACGAATAACAAATAACGAGCAACGAGCAACGAGCAACGAGCAACGAGTGACTAGTAACTCAAAAACCTGGGGTGTTTCGGATGTCTTGCACGCCACAGGAGGTCGCCTGGTATGCGGAAGTGAGGAGACTCGATTTCAGGCTATTTCCACTGATTCCCGAACTGCCGAGCATGGCGATCTTTTCATAGCAATCGCGGGAGAGAAGTGCGACGGACACGACTTTTTGCAGGAGGCCTTTGACAGGGGTGCCCTGGGTGTGCTGGTGGCCGAGGACTATATTAGCAAGAGATCCCAGGCGCCCAAAGGCGAGAAACACTGGATAGCCGTGCCGGACACCCTAAAGGCGTTGGGCGACCTGGCTGCATTTGGTCGCCGACAGAGCAACGTTTCAGTGGTAGCCGTAACCGGAACAAACGGCAAGACCACGACAAAGGAGATGACAGCTTCGGTGCTCAGCCAAACCTTTAATGTATTGAAGACGTCGGGCAATTTCAACAACCTGATTGGATTGCCCCTTACACTCTTTGGTTTGAACGATAGCCATGAATGGGCTGTCCTTGAAGTTGCCATGAATCGTCCGGGTGAAATCCGCCGACTTACTGAAATCGCTAATCCTGACCTGGGTGTGATTACCAACGTAGAGGCCGGCCACCTGGAGGGTGTAAAAGACATAGACGGGGTTATGGAGGCCAAGGGCGAACTCCTTGAGGGGCTTGGGCAAGACGGCACGGCAGTATTAAATATTGATGACCAGAGGGTTTGCAGACTGGCGGAGCGGTTTAGCGGACGCGTGGTGAGCTTCGGTATTGAGAGTTCCGCCGAGGTATCCGGAACTCCGGTGTCTCAAACTCGCTCGGGCGTTTCCTTTGATCTTTCCTGGTATGACGAGTCAATCAGGGTGTCCCTAAAGATTCCCGGCAAGGCTGCCATCTACAACGCCTTGGCCGCAGCAGCCGTAGGATATCGAGCGGACTTGTCAATAGAGCAGGTAAAAAAAGGCCTGGAAAGCGCTGTTCCGCTCCCCGGGCGCATGGAGATCTCAACACTCCCCGGCGGCATTCACCTGATTGATGATACATACAATGCCAATCCCGGCTCTGTGGCAGCGGCTATTGAGACGCTTTGCTCCTTAAAGGGTAGCGGCAGGGGTATCTTTGTCATAGGAGACATGCTGGAATTAGGACAACACGCCCAAGCCGCACACAAGCATATTGGAATATTGGCAGAGCGGGCAGGCCTGGCAGGTCTCTATGTTACAGGTGAGTTCGCGGGTGCAGTGACCGAAGGCGCCGTAGGAGCGGGCATGGACCATAGAAAGATCTCTATCGGCACCCGGGAAGAGATTGTGGAAGTCCTTAAGGAGCGCTTGGGACCCGGAGACTGGGTCCTAATAAAGGGGTCTCGGCTTACGGCCATGGATAAAGTGGTTCAGGGATTGATGATTGATGATTGACGGGCTGTTGGTTAATAACAAGTAACGAACAACGAGCAACTAACAATATGCTTTATCATTTACTATATCCGCTTCATACGACCTTTTCGGCCTTTAACGTATTTCGCTACATTACGTTCAGGACCATCTATGCCAGCCTTACAGCACTTTTGATATGTTGGCTGTTGGGACCATGGGTGATACGGAAACTTACAAAACAACAGGTACTCCAGCATGTGAGGACGGACGGCCCCCCGACTCACAAAACCAAGACCGGTACGCCTACCATGGGAGGGCTGTTGATCCTCTTTGCCATTGTGACGGCCACACTTCTTTGGGCCGACCTGACAAATTCATTTGTGTGGTTAGTACTACTTGTGGTGATCAGCTATGGCGCTATTGGTTTTTTAGATGACTACCTGAAGCAGGTTAAGAAGGAAAGCAGGGGACTTCCCGGACGAATCAAGATTGTGAGCCAGGTGGTCATAGGGTTGCTCGTGGCCGGGCTACTTTATACACGTGTTGATTTCGATACCCATGTGAGTCTCCCCTTTTTTAAGCAGGTAGCCCCTGATCTTGGCTGGGCTTATATCCTTTTTGCTGTTGCGGTCATTGTGGGAACTTCTAATGCAGTGAATTTGACGGACGGTCTGGATGGTCTTGCCATCGGACCGGTGACAGTGGCTGCGGCCACCTACGTTGTACTGTCATACGTAGCAGGCCATATGAAGATCGCCCAATATCTTCAGATTCATTATGTGGCGGGAAGCGGGGAACTGGCCGTGATTTGCGGCGCTCTAATGGGGGCCGGGATGGGATTTCTCTGGTACAATTCCTATCCGGCCCAGATATTCATGGGAGATGTTGGGTCCCTTCCCCTGGGTGGAGCGCTTGGAGCGGTCGCGGTAATTACCAAGCATGAGATTCTCCTGGCCCTTGTGGGAGGCATTCTTGTAGTAGAGGCGCTGTCGGTTATTTTTCAGGTGGGATTTTTTAAGGTCACAAATGGGCGTCGCATTTTCAAGATGGCTCCCATCCATCATCACTTTGAGTTAAAGGGATGGCCCGAGCCCAAGGTGATCGTCAGGTTCTGGATCGTCGCCATTATCTTGAGCCTGGTAGCGATCAGCACGTTGAAATTGCGGTAGGCCGGATGGACTCGTTATTCGTGAATCGTGAACCGGAATATAAAAATGCGATACCTGATACCGGATACCCGATAGCCGTCAAGGATTTATTCTTGTATGCAGGCAGGCAAAATGTATCAGGCATCAGGCATGCGCTATCGGGTATCGGCCGGAAACGACTGAGGAGACAGGTTGAACAGACTAAATTGGAGAACGCATTGTTGAGTTTCGAAAATAAAAAGGTCCTGGTTGTCGGTTTGGCCAAGACCGGACTTGCGGTTGCCCGGTTCTTGAAAGATCGCGGGGCGCGGGTTACCGCAACCGATCTAAAGAAAAAGGATGAACTTGGCTCCTGTGTCCAGGAGGCCCTTGCCATGGGCGTTTCCCTGAAGCTTGGGGAACACAAGAGCGAAAGTTTTACGGGCGCGGACTTCATTGTGGTGAGTCCCGGGGTGCCACACAACATAACACCTTTAGGGGCGGCAAGGAGAGCGGGGATACCGGTAATCGGCGAGGTGGAACTGGCATCCCGCTACATAGATGAACCGATCGTAGCCGTCACCGGGACCAATGGCAAGACTACTACTACAAGTCTTATCGGCAAGATGTTGCAGGATTCCGGCCGTAAGGTATTTGTGGGAGGCAACATAGGTGACCCACTGATAGATCACCTTAATTCCGGCGCAGACGCGGACGTGATCGTAGCAGAGATCAGCAGTTTTCAACTCGATACCATCAAGAGCTTCAGACCCAAGGTAGGGGTTCTTTTAAATATTACAGAAGACCATCTCGATCGTTACAACGATTTCAATGACTATGCGCGATCAAAGGGAAGGCTGTTTAAAAATCAAGAGAGCACCGATTTTGCGGTTTTAAACGGGATGGACCCTGCGGTTTGCGGACTTGAATCAATTATTGCCGGTCAAAAACTCTATTTTAACATCGATATCTCAGGGACTCACCCCGTGTCTGAGGACCGGCACGGAGTCGTGATCAGGGGCAAGGAGATGATCTGCAGCCTTCCCGGAAAGGCTCCCGTCATACTGAGCCTGGCTAAGCTCAGGCTCAAGGGAGAACACAATCTGGAGAATGCCGCTGCCGCGACACTGGCAGCGTTAGCCGCAGGGGCCGACCGGGCAGGTATTCAAACGGCACTCGACACCTATGAGGGTCTGCACCACCGGCTGGAATTTGTCAGGGATGTCAACGGCATCGAGTACTACAATGACTCCAAGGCTACTAATGTCGATGCCGTCAAGCGTTCCCTGGAGAGTTTTACCTCCCCGGTAATCTTGATCATGGGTGGGCGGGACAAAGGCGGCAGTTACGCGTTGCTAAAGGAGCTTATAAGGAAACGTGCCAAGGGGCTCATTGCCATTGGAGAGGCGCGCGAAAAGATCTTAAGCACCCTTGGGGGGCTAACGCATAGTGAAGGGACAAGGACTCTCACAGACGCGGTCCGCCTGGCTCACAAGGGAGCAGCCCCGGGTGATGTCGTACTCCTGTCACCAGGGTGCTCCAGTTTTGACATGTTTATTGACTATGCCGAACGCGGCGAGGAGTTCTGCAAGGCAGTGAGTGGATTGATGATTGATGATTGATGATTGTCTATTGACTAATAACAGACTCAATATTCAATCGTCAATCATCAATCGTGAGCAACCAATGACTATCTACAAACGAACAAAAAAGGGCGGATATGACGGTTTCCTTTTACTGGGGACTGTGCTGCTGTTGGGGATCGGAGTGGTAATGGTCTACAGTGCAAGCTCAGCTGTTGCAATGAACCGATTTGGAAGCGATGCCTACTTTTTCAAGAAACACGTGGTATATGTCCTCGCTGCAATCCTCGTGCTAATAGCCTGTCGGCATGTGCCGTACACTTTCTATGGAAGGATGGCATATCCGGTCCTTATAGTTGCTTTCTTATTGCTCCTTGCCCTGTACTTGCCCGGGGTGGGACATCCGGTTGGGGGTGCCAGGCGATGGTTGAGGTTTTGTGGGATTTCCTTTCAACCATCGGAGTTTGCGAGGCTGGCCCTGATCATCTATTTGGCATACTCCATGAGCAAGAAACAGGAGAAGATCAAGGAGTTTACCATCGGCTTTCTTCCCCATATTATTGTATTTGGAAGTTTTGGGGCTCTGATCGTTATGCAGCCCGACTTTGGGATGGCGGCGATGCTTGCATTGGTTGCATGGACGATGCTCTTTGTCGGAGGTGTGCGTCTGACTTACCTTGTCACAGCGTTTGTGGGGGTTCTCCCAATTGCCTACTACCTACTGATTAATGTGGGATATCGTCTAAGGCGACTAACAAGCTTCCTCCATCCATGGAAATACGAGAGCGACGCCGGATATCAGATCGTGCATTCACTGATGGCTCTTGGCTCAGGAGGAGTTATGGGGTCGGGCATTGGAAAAAGTTACCAGAAGCTTTTCTATCTTCCGGAGCCCCATACTGACTTTATCTTTTCGGTGATAGGAGAAGAATTAGGCCTTGTGGGGGTGTGCTTTGTAATCGGACTTTATGTCATGATCCTCTGGCGGGGGATCGCCGTGGCAATGAAGGCCAAAGATCTTTTCGCAATCTATTTAGCCATAGGGTTGATTTCCGTTCTTGGTCTGCAGGTGTGCGTCAACGTAGGTGTTGTCATGGGTTTATTGCCTACGAAGGGACTTACTCTGCCGTTTGTTAGCTATGGAGGCACGTCCCTTGTGATGAATGCAGCTGCAATAGGAATATTGATGAATATATCGGCCCGACAGGCAAGGTGACCATGAGGGTCCTCATTGCCGGCGGCGGCACGGGAGGGCATCTTTTCCCCGGGATTGCGATTGCTGAGGCATTCAGGGACAGGGAACCTACAACTGAAGTATTGTTTGTAGGAACGGGTAATCCCATAGAGATATCTACCATTTCAAAGAAAGGATTTGATCACGTGAAGATTGTAGCAGAAGGTTTTAAGGGAAGGGGCCTCTGGCGACAGATCCGATCGTTGTTCAAGCTCCCTGTCGGGTTGTGGCAGGGATTGCGAATTATCCGGCAATTTGATCCTGACATCATCATTGGTGTCGGCGGATACGCCTCAGGTCCGGTGGCCTTGGCTGGAAGGCCCACGGGAAAAAAGATAGTTATCCATGAACAGAATATCTTGCCGGGTCTAACTAATCGGATACTCGGGCGTTTCGCTAACCGGATATTCATCTCTTTCCCGGATAACTTTAGCATATTCAGACCCTCGAGGACTGTGATTACAGGAAACCCGGTGCGCCGTGAACTCCTTGCACGAAAATCGGACCGTAAGGCAACCGAGCAATTTACGGTCCTGGTACTGGGCGGCAGCCAGGGGGCTCATGCCGTAAACTGCGCGGTGATTGAGGCCCTTGATCATCTCGAAAACCCTAAGCGGATGACTTTTATCCATCAGACCGGGGCCAAAGATGCAGCGTGGGTTGCGCAGGCCTATAAGAGCCGGGGCATCAAGGCCAGAGTAGAGGCGTTTTTTGAGGACATGGCCGGACCTTACAGCTCGGCCGACTTGGTTATATGCAGGGCCGGCGCCACGACCGTGTCAGAGTTGATGGCACTCGGCAGGCCTGCCATTTTCATCCCGTTCCCTTTTGCGGCGAATAACCATCAGGAACTGAACGCCCGCTATGTGGCCGATGCAGGCGGGGCAGAGGTTGTCCTGGAAAAGGATTTGAAAGGTGATCTCTTGGCCGGCAAACTCGATCATTATGCGTCGCACCCTGAAACGTTGCGGGATATGGCAAAGCAAATGCTGGCCATTGCGCGTCCAGATGCCGCAGACGTTATTGTGGATGAATGCCGCAGGTTGCTGGTGATTGGTAATTAGTCATTGGTCATTAGTTATTCGTTGGATGCCCGATGCCCGATGCCCGATGCCTGATGCCTGATGCCTGATGCCTGATGCCTGATATATCTTAGGCCGGCATCTATGAATGGTCAATCAACAATCAACAATCAACAATCAACAATCAACAATCGACAATCGACAATCATCAATCGAAAGATGTATCAGAAATCATATCACATCCATTTTGTTGGGATCGGCGGAATTGGGATGAGCGGAATAGCAGAACTTCTCCTGAACCTTGGGTATAAGGTAAGCGGCTCAGACCTGCGGTCGACCGGCATTACCAGGCGATTGGCTCAACTTGGCGGGACTATATTTCAAGACCACCGCCCGGAACACATTCAAAGGGCGGATGCTGTGGTGATTTCCTCGGCAGTAGGAACGGATAACCCTGAAGTCGTGGCAGCAAAAGAGGCCGTTGTTCCGGTTATTCCAAGGGCGGAGATGTTGGCCGAACTGATGCGGCTGAAGTACAGTATTGCCGTGGCCGGTGCCCACGGCAAAACCACAACGACCTGGATGATTGCATCGGTCCTTGACCATGGGGGGCTCGACCCCACAGTAGTCATCGGCGGCAAACTCGACAGCTTGGGAAGCAATGCCCGCCTGGGCCAGGGAGAGTTTATAGTGGCTGAAGCAGACGAAAGCGATGGCTCTTTCTTGAAGCTTACACCCACCATTGGCGTGGTAACAAACATTGATGCTGAACACCTGGATTTTTATGGTGACCTTGAAAAGATCAAGGAGGTATTCCTTGATTTTATCAACAAGGTACCATTCTATGGCATGGCGGTGCTATGTTTGGAAGACGAGGGGATTCAGGATCTGATTCCGAAAATTGAGAAACGGTTCACCACGTATGGGATGACATCCCAGGCGGATTATCAGGCAAGAGATGTGGCCTTTGAAGGCCTGACAAGCCGATACCGTATAACTTACCGCGGCAAAGCCATGGGCACCGTGGAACTGAACCTTCCCGGAATTCACAACGTGTATAACTCCATGGCGAGTATTGTCATTGGTATGGAACTCGGGATCCCCTTTGATAATATCCTTGACGCGCTCAAAGAGATTGAAGGTGTCCAGCGCAGGCTACAGGTAAAAGGATCCGCGCACGGAGTAACCGTGGTGGACGACTACGGACACCATCCGACTGAGATCAGGCTGACGCTTCAGGCGGTGCGTCAGTGCTGGCCGGATCGCCGGCTTGTTGTTGTGTTTCAGCCCCATCGTTACTCGCGGACTGCTGCCCTCTTTGACGATTTCACGCGTGCTTTTTACCAGGCGGATAGTCTTGTGGTGCTCCCAATCTATCCGGCAGGCGAGACCCCGATAGAAAACATAGACGGCCAAAGCCTCTGTGAGGAAATTCATCTGCATGGCCACAAGGATGTCGTGTTTCATGATGGGCAGGATGCAGCTGTATCTTACTTGAAGAAAAACTTAATGGAGGGGGATGTATTATTGACCCTGGGGGCGGGGGATGTCTGGAAGGTGGGAGAAAAATTTCTTGATGAATGAAACAGACAAAAACTGGTTGACAGATCATTTTAGTCAGCACGTCTTGTTTGACGAACCGATGTGGCGCCACACGACTTTCAGAATCGGAGGGCCCGTGGATGCCATGATCACCGCAAGGACCGAGCAAGAGATAAGAGATCTGGTCGTGTGGGCCCACACGAAAGGCCACCCAATCATGATCTTCGGCGCAGGAAGCAATCTTCTGGTCTTGGACGGCGGCGTGCGAGGAATCGTGCTCAAGCTGGCCGATGAGTTCGAGGCCATTCATTTTATGCCAAGGGTTAATGGAACCGGGGCCGTGATAACAGCAGGAGCAGGGGTCTTGGTTCGTCAATTAGGCAAATATGCCCTCGATCGGGGGTTGGCCGGGCTTAACTTCACACTTGGTATTCCCGGAACCGTAGGTGGGGCGCTCAGAATGAATGCAGGGGCCTGGGGTGAATGCGTGGCTGATAGCATCATTTCGATCAGGGTCATTAATAGATATGGTGATATTGCGGACATCAGTCGGGACCAACTTAAATTTTCTTACAGGAGACTCGATCTGGAAAAAGATACTATTATCTTGAACGGCCGGATCAAGCTAAAACGTGCGGATCGTGAGGCCCTTCGACAGGAAGCAATCCGCATGCAAAAGAGACGAAGATTGAACCAGCCGCTCTCCCTTCCCAGCGCGGGATCTGTATTTCGAAACCCGCCCGGGCAAAAGGCCGCCGGAGAGCTTATTGACCAGGCAGGATTAAAAGGGCTTCGGGTTGGGGAAGCCGAGGTTTCAACCAAGCACGCTAATTTCATTGTGAACAATGGTCAAGCCAAGGCTTCCGACGTGATTGACCTAATAAGACAGATACAGAAGACCGTATTTGAACGGTTCGGCGTTAACTTGGAACCAGAGGTAACCATAGTTGGCCAGGAAGCGCATTCATAAAAACTATTATAAGAACAGCCGTGCACAAAGGAGACAGCATGTCATAAGGCGCTTTTTCCTGGGCCTCAAGGTCATGTTGCTGGCTGGGGGTGTTTTTGGAACAAGCCTCCTCCTTATATTGGCGTATGATGCCGTGACCCAGAGTTCCTACTTTGAGGCCCGGACGATTACGGTTCAGGGAAATCAAAGGTTTTCAAAGGAGACGATTCTGAAACAGGCAGGCCTGAAACTCAAGGAAAACATCCTCTCCGTCAATCTGAATGCGCTTCGCTACAGGCTTATGGCCCATCCCTGGATTGCCGCCGCCGAGGTCGAACGGGAGCTGCCTGATGCGATTCATATTCGGGTAAAAGAACGGGTCCCCATTGCCATTGTCGATCTGAACCAACCCGTCCGCCTTGCGAGTGAAAGCGTTTCGGGCAGGCTTTTTTACCTGGACAAAGATGGCGAGATCTTCAAACCGGTAGAGTCCTCCGATAAGGTGAGGGCGCCCGTGGTTACCGGTCTTAGTCTATCAGATATTGATTTTAACGATCCGTGGCGTTCAAGGCTGTTTAGGGCTGTTATGAAGGTACTTTGCTCGAGCCGGGTCGATAAAAACGTGATCCCGCTCCACGCCTTACACCGCATTGACGTTGACAGGGAAATCGGGTTGACCCTTTATGCCTTTTTCCCTCCACGCAACCTGTCTGCCACGCCTGCCCTTACCGGCAAGGCAGGAGTGCTGACACATACCGGCCGAAGCATGGTGGAAATCAAGGTCGGTTTCGGAGACTACGAGTCAAAATACAGCAGACTTCAAAATATGGTTTCTCATCTAAAAAAGGATAAAGGGTTTTTGAGCCCCCGATCCATCGATCTGATTGATTCGGATCGAATAGTGGTCAGGCCTTCCATGTCCGGGCAGGCTGAAAGCCGCTCCGTCTCAGGGGGCCGGGACCTCTGGACGAGCAGGCGAAAGGAGGTGTGAAGTGCAGGATAGTGGGGAGTTGATAGTAGGCCTCGATATCGGGACTACCAAAATTTGTGCGGTGCTGGGGGAGATGTCGCGTGACGGGATCGATATTGTGGGAATTGGAACCCATCCGTCTGTCGGGCTTCGCAAAGGCGTGGTTGTCAATATCGAATCGACCGTGGACTCTATTCAAAAGGCCGTAGAAGAAGCCGAGTTGATGGCAGGCTGCGAGATCAGATCAGTATATGCCGGAATCGCCGGAGGTCATATAAAAGGTTTCAACAGCCATGGAATCGTTGCCGTAAAGGGAAGCGAAGTCAGTGAAAAGGACATCGAACGCGTGATTGATGCGGCCAGGGCGGTGGCTATTCCCATGGACCGTGAGGTGATTCATGTGTTGCCCCAGGAATTTATAGTGGATGAGCAGGATGGAATTCAGGACCCACTTGGTATGTCGGGGGTTCGCTTAGAGGCCAGGGTACATATTGTGACAGGAGCTGTTACCTCAGCGCAAAATATTATCAAGTGTGCCAACCGTGCCGGGCTTGATGTGTGTGATATTGTACTTCAATCCCTTGCATCGAGTGAAGCGGTGCTAAGTGAAGAGGAAAAGGCATTGGGTGCCGCCCTGATTGACTTTGGCGGTGGGACTACGGATCTGGCAGTCTTCAAGGGGAATAGCATAAAACATACCTCGGTACTGGCCCTTGGGGGAAATAATCTCACCCATGACATCTCTGTGGGTCTGAGGACACCAATGGCCGAGGCGGAAAAGATTAAGATAAAGTATGGCAGCTGTCTTATCAGTGGGATCGCCAAAGATGAGACCATTGAGGTTGCAGGTGTGGGCGGACGCAAGCCAAGAACCCTGTCGAGGCAGATACTGGGCGAGGTCCTCGAACCTAGAGTGGGTGAGATCTTCAACCTGGTCCATCGAGAGGTTTTTCGGGCCAGCATGGAGGATTCAATAACTTCCGGGGTGGTGGTTACCGGGGGATCTTGCCTGCTCGAAGGCGTTGTGGATATTGCCGAGTCGGCCTTCAATCTTCCGGCGCGGATTGGAAAGCCATCAGGAATTAGAGGGTTGGTCGATGTGGTGAACAATCCAATGTATGCCACGGCCGTTGGGTTGGTCCTCTATGGTGCCAGGTCTAAGCCGAAAAAGAAGTTCAGGATTCGAGACAGCAATATCTTTGATCGTGTCATGGTGCGCATGAAAAAGTGGTTCAAGGATATTATTTAGATAGATAATTAACCATGAACAAAAAAACAGGAGGTGGGAGCGATGATGTTTAGTTTTGTGGAGAGCGAAAGCTCAGCCAAGATCAAGGTGATTGGAGCAGGGGGGGCAGGGGGGAATGCCGTCAACAACATGATCGACACAAAGCTTCAGGGGGTCAAGTTCATTGCGGTAAACACCGACGTCCAGGACCTTGATGCGTCAAAGTCGCCGGTCAAGCTCCAGATAGGGGAAAAACTGACCGAAGGTCTTGGGGCCGGGGCGAATCCCGAAATAGGGCGACAGGCTGCAATGGAAGACATAGACGCTATCCGAAGCTCAGTGGAAGGCAGCCACATGGTCTTTATTACAGCCGGCTTAGGCGGAGGAACCGGTACGGGTGCGGCACCTGTCATTGCCGAAGTCTGTAAAGAGGCTGGTGCCCTGACTGTGGCAGTAGTGACCAAGCCGTTCAGCTTTGAAGGGAAAAAACGGACCAAGCAGGCTGAAGCCGGCTTCGAAGCCCTCAGGGACGTGGTAGACACCTTGATCGCGATTCCTAATGACCGGCTCCATGGACTGTCATCCAGGAGCGCCACAGTGCTCGATATGTTCAGGAGAGCGGATGAAGTCCTTCTCCACGCTGTGAGAGGAATCACCGACCTGATCATGATGCCCGGGCTGGTCAACCTTGATTTTGCGGATGTCAGAACCATC
>JABXJX010000068.1 GCA_013375375.1 Desulfobacterales bacterium
GCATTCTCCCGCAAGCGGGAGCTGCGGTCTCCCCCACAGATAAGTCACAAAAACACGGCGCCCTCCCGCCAGTCACTCCAGAAAAGACATCATGACCCCAGTGTATGATGTCGTGTAGTTAATGTACTTCTTAGTAAGTAAAGGACTCTGACCATGAAAGAATTTGCCAGGTTGAATCGGCTTCCGCCCTATGTCTTTACGAAAGTAAACAAGATCAAGATGGATGCCCGACATGCGGGAGAGGACATTGTCGACCTTGGGATGGGAAATCCCGATATGCCGACCCCAAAGCATATTGTGGATAAGCTGGTGGAGGCATCCAGAAAGGGCCGGAATCACCGGTATTCAGCGTCGATGGGAATCACAAAGCTCAGAATGGCGATTTCCGACTGGTATAGACGCAGGTTTGACGTGAATATAGACCCTGATACAGAAGCGATTGTCACCATTGGTGCCAAAGAAGGGATTTCTCATCTTGTAGTGGTAACAATACGTCCAGGGGATGTTATCCTTTCGCCGAATCCAACGTATCCGATCCATCCATATTCGGCGATCATTGCCGGTGGGGATGTGCGAGGGATTCCGTTAGGTCCGGATCGTGATTTTTTTGAAGACCTGATTGTGGCGACAAGGCAAACATGGCCACGGCCCAAGATGCTCATTATCTCATTCCCGCACAACCCGACAACCGAAGTGATCGATTTGACCTTTTTTGAAAAGATTGTGGATTACGCCAAAGAGCATGACATCATGGTGATCCATGATTTTGCATACGCAGACCTTGTTTTTGACGAATATAAGGCCCCCAGCTTTCTTCAGGTGCCCGGGGCCAAGGATATAGGTGTGGAATTCTTCTCGCTTTCCAAGAGTTATAACATGCCGGGATGGCGCGTGGGTTTTTGCGTCGGCAACACCGAGATCGTCGGGGCACTTCGTCGTATTAAAAGCTATCTCGATTATGGGATATTTCAACCCATTCAAATTGCGTCGATCATTGCACTAAACGGTCCCCAGGATTGTGTCGAAAAGATTGTAGATACATACAAGACCAGACGCGATGCCTTGATAGACGGCCTGGACAGGGTAGGGTGGCAGGTCAAACGACCCAAGGGGACCATGTTCGTTTGGGCAAAGATTCCCGAGCCGTATCTTGAAATGGGGTCTGTTGAGTTTTCCAAAATGTTGATCCGCAAAGCAAAGGTGGCTGTTTCACCGGGGCTTGGCTTTGGTGAATACGGGGACGAATATGTTCGGTTTGCACTGATAGAGAACAAGATGCGCATCAATCAGGCCATACGGGGGATCCGGAAGATATTGTAAAGCGCATAGCGCAAAGGGCAGAGCGCATAGCATAGAATAGAAACTCTATGCGCCATGCGCTATGCGAATTCCGAGGTGATGAGATGAAGAAGATAAACGTTGGCTTGTTGGGGTTTGGAACAGTGGGGTCCGGGATGGTAAAGATCTTGCTGGAAAACCATAAGGTGATCGAGTCGCGCCTCGGGGCTTCCCTTGCTTTGAAATGGATAGCTGACCCTGACCTTGAAAGGGACCGTGGGATAGCCGTGGATGCAGGCCTCCTTACAACCGATACCGAGATGGTCGTTGATGATCCTGAAGTTGATGTCGTCGTGGAGCTAATCGGCGGTTATGAGCCGGCAAAGGGTTTTATCTTAAAGGCGATTGAAAACGGGAAACAGGTCGTTACTGCCAACAAAGCGCTTCTGGCCGCACACGGGGATGAGATTTTTTCAGCAGCATCCCGAAAGGGCGTGGAAGTAGGATTTGAGGCAAGCGTGGGCGGCGGTATCCCGTTGATTCGATCTATCAAGGAGGGCCTGGTTGCGAACCGCATCCAAAGCCTGTTCGGCATCTTGAACGGCACTGCCAATTATATATTGACCAAAATGACCGACCAGGGAAAACCCTTTTCAGAGGTGCTGGGAGAGGCTCAGGCACTCGGCTATGCAGAGGCGGATCCTACCTTTGACATCGAAGGGATCGATACGGCCCATAAGCTGACTATACTCCTTGCTATCGCCTATGGCGTGCCCATAGATTTTAACACGGTCTATACGGAAGGTATTTCAAAGATCACACCCCTTGATATCAAGTTTATAAAGGAATTCGGATACCGTATCAAACTCCTGGCCATCTCAAAAGACGATGGTGAGGCGATCGAGGCCAGGGTGCATCCCACGCTGATACCGGATAACAGTATGCTTGCCAATGTGAATGAGGCTTATAACGCCCTTTACATAAAAGGGGACGCAGTGGGCAATGTGATGCTCTATGGGCCCGGGGCCGGAATGATGCCCACGGGTAGCGCTGTGGTAAGCGATTTGGTAGATGTAGCCCGCAATGTCATAAGGAGTGCGGTGGGAAGGGTGCCGTCTGTCGGGTATCAGTCGGCCTGTATCAAGGCAAGGAGGATCAGATCAATCGAAGAGCTGAAAACCGAATACTATTTTCGGTTTTCAGCCGAAGACAGGCCGGGCGTGCTTTCCAAGGTCTCGGGAATTCTCGGAAAGCATCAGATCAGCATCAAATCGGTCCACCAGAAAGGGAGGGACCTTGTGGGCGCTGTCCCTATTGTCATGATTACACATGAGGCCAAGGAGGCGGCCGTGCGCGCGGCCCTTTCGGAAATAGATCGACTTTATGAGGTGATCAAGGACAAAACCGTTCTGATCCGCATAGAGGATTGGAAATGAAATATCTCGTCTTGGTGGGCGACGGCATGGGGGATTACCCCATTGCCGGGCTCGGAGGGAAGACCCCCCTTGCGGCCGCGCATATCCCCAATATGGACTGGATAGCAGACCATGGAGAACTTGGCCTGGCCCGAACCATTCCACAGGGGTGCGAAACCGGAAGCGATACAGCCAACTTGAGCATCTTGGGCTATAACCCGAAAGAGACCCTGACCAGGCGAGGCCCGTTAGAGGCGGCCAGCCTCAGTGTCCGTCTATCAGATACGGATGTGGCCTTTCGGTGCAACCTGGTCACACTGTCCACGCAAGACGGTGTATTAACCATGGACGATTACAGTGCCGGTCACATCAGCACTGATGAGGCCCGGGAGATTATCAATGACCTTGGCAGGGCTTTGGGCGATGAGAACTTTCGATTTTATCCAGGCACGGGCTACCGGCATCTTATGGTCTGGCACGGCGGGGTTGCAGAGATTGAGACTACGCCTCCGCACGATATTACCGGCAAGGCGGTCCGTCCCTATCTGGATCGTATGGCTCCACATGGGGTGTTGCTTGATCTCATGGATCGTGCAAGTGCAATCTTAAAAGGTCATCCGATCAATAAGAAGAGGGTAGAAAAAGGGCTGAAACCGGCTAACAATATCTGGTTCTGGGGTCAAGGGCACGTCCCGCAACTGGAGGCCTTTGAAAAAAAGACCGGGCTTACAGGGGCCATAATCTCTGCCGTAGACCTCTTGAAAGGGATTGGTGTTTACGCTGGGCTTGAGGTGATAAAGGTTCCTGGTGCTACCGGGTATTTTGATACTGATTATGAGGCCAAGGCAACATATGCCCTGTCGGCCATCAAAGATGTTGATTTGGTTTATGTACACGTGGAGGCGCCGGATGAGGCAGGGCATGCCGGCTTGCTGGATAAGAAGATCTCTGCTATTGAGGCATTTGACGCCATGGTGGTGGGGAAGGTGTTGGAGGGGATAAAGGGGTATTCGGAATTCCGTGTCATGGTTACAACGGATCACTATACGCCTATCTCTGTAAGAACGCATACCACGGAACCCGTCCCGTTTGCGATTTACGGCTCGGGCATATCCGCCTCACCGCATGGCTCCGGCGGCTTCAGCGAGGAAAAAGCCGAGGATAGGGGCGTGTTTGTCGCTGAGGGCTACAAGCTCATAGAACGATTGATAAGGGTAAATAATCCTTGACACGATAAGGGAAGATACTTAGTATAGCCGGACTTTGTTGCGGGGTGGAGCAGTCTGGTAGCTCGTCGGGCTCATAACCCGAAGGTCGATGGTTCGAATCCGTCCCCCGCTACCAAAACAAAAAAGGGTATAGTTTTTTTAAACCTTTCTTAAGTTTGTTTGTAATCAACCCTCTCTTTTAGTTTCTTGCCGCATTTGAAGAAGGGCAACTTCTTGGGTTTCACGTAGGTTGATTCTCCGGTCTTTGGGTTCCTGCCTGTATATGCTTTATATTTCTTCACAAAGAAGGAACACAATCCACGTATCTCTACCCTGTCTCCATTTGCGAGGGCGTTGGACATTTCATTAAAGAACAGCTCAACAACCTCTTTGGCCTTAGTTTTTGAAAGGCCGGTTTCCTTTCTAAAAACATCTATGAACTCTGCCTTGTTCATATAGTCCTCCTATGAGAAGTAATAGCAATAGCCCAAATGCTGTAGGTGACATTGGGCTGATGATAATCTTATAATATGTTGCCGTTGGTTTTTACAGCGGTAAGCCGGAAAGCACAGATACACGTTTACTGCCCATGCGAATGCCGGTCTTGCGAGAGATTTTCATTAACCCATGACGTCAATGATACTCTCTTCACCCGGCCCCCGGTTAGGTATATCCTGGGAAGGTTGTGGACGTGCTTGCTCATTCGAAGCAGATTCATCAGGCATAGGAGGGTCTACAGGGTTAACCTTCCCTTCAACGACATCATCTGTCGTCTTGCGAGGCTCCTCCGTTGGGTTTTGAGCAACCTGCGTCTTATCTTGATTTACGTTTGCTAAAGTGCCAACCCCTTCAATCATTGTGTGCCTCCTTAAAGAGAAACAGCCCATTTTTTCTCACAAAAGGATGGGCTGAAGCATTAAGGTGGTATGCTGATCGAGCAACCCCGCTACCCGCTTTTGGGGCCGGAGGTTTTGCGTCCCACCCTTTCGGGAGGTTTGCCTTTTGTATAATATTCATAATAGTCCTATTTGATTATTATATCGGCATAGTTAGAGGGAACCTTTAGCGGAAAAAAACGATTTATCAGGAAAAGCATAATATAAAATATGTGTAATTACAACAAGTTGTGCGCCATGGTGCCGCCGGTCGTTACATATTGGACGGTCTGTAACCGGTTTTCTCGATGTCTTGCCAAAGTACGCTTTAGTGTTTTGCAATGAGAAACCCGAGGCACATACTTAGGGTTTGTCAAAAACAATGCCTTGTGGTAACGGATTATTGACGGGTATCAGCAACACTATGTGGAGGAAAATAGGGTGGCAGGAGAAAAGGAAAAGATCGGTTTTCCGGTGATTCCTTCAGACAGAGAAGATGACCTTCATAACCTCGATTTTGTTGATTCGGCAGACTTGGTGCTGTTTGTCGCAGGCAATCAGTTCATGGTCATGGACGAACTGATTCGCGTGTTTCAGGAAAAACATCCCAATGTAAAGAGGATCTTCTATGAAACACTTCCACCCGGCCTGGAATTAAAACAGATCCTGTCGGGCGGCGCTCTTTTTCGGGATAGAGTCATAGATGTGGTTCCCGATGTTTACGCATCCGTCACCGAAAAGGCCATGGAGCGCCTTGAAAGGGACGGGTTCATAACAAAGGAGGACTATTTTCTCTATCTTCATAACCGCATTGTCTTTATGGTACCGGAAGGCAACCCCGCACAGATTGTTTCTGTCGCTGATCTGGGGCGAGAAGGGGTACGCATTTCACAGCCGAATCCGGAATATGAAGACATTGCTTATTATATTATCGACATGTATCAACAGGCAGGTGGAGAGGACCTTGTGCGTCGCATCATGGAAGAAAAACGGGCCGAAGGTACAACCATTCTGACTGTCGTGCACCACAGGGAGACCCCGCTCAGGATTTTGAAGAAGACGGTTGACGTGGGTCCGGTATGGGCCACGGAGGTGATACATGCGCGGCAGAGCAAGCTTTCAATCGATATGGTCGAACCCGGAGAAAATCTGGATCAGAGAGACAGGATAAATTATTATATTTGCAGATTAGGGAATGCCGCCCACCCCGAGAATGCAAAGAGATTCCTTGACTTCATAAAATCGGCCCGTGCCCAGGGAATCTACGAGGCCCACGGCTTTGTGCCTCACTTTGAGACTTCAGCACAGTAGCCCAGCCTAGCATTTTTACCGATTATCGATAAAGTGTAACGTTTCTACACGCTAAAATCATGCAATTTAAGGCCAAAGTGTAACGTTTTTACCCACCTGCCAAAAAGTATGCAAAAAGCAAGAACGGCCTCATTGTTGTTGTTGACACGTACGGTAAAAAAGTAGTAAACAACAGCCCTTATGCGGTTTGGTTGCATCCCGACCCTGGCCGACAATACTGATTCCCCCCTGACGCATACTCTTCCTTGCCACTGACCGCGAAGAACTCATCACTGGTTGCATCATCTGGTCGTATAAAAGGACAAAGGCGCTGAGCCTTGTAGTATAAAACCCATATGGCGGGTTTTATACGACAAAATCGCCGCATAATCCCGTTTCGCATGTTATAATGCACGAAAACAAACCGGGCCATTTGGCCCGTTAGGCATAATGAAAAATGGTGAACTATGCCAATTACAGAACAACAACTTCTCGAAGTTATCGCCAGAGCCCCTCTCGTCTCGATTGACTTGGTTGTCCGGAATGCTGAAGACAGGGTTTTATTGGGTATACGGAAGAATGAACCCGCTATGAAAATGTGGTTCGTTCCCGGAGGTCGTATTCACAAGGATGAAGATCTTGACGAGGCCTTTGAGCGCATTTCCTCGGGTGAACTCGGCGTAGGATTCTATCGATCAGCAGCCCGTTTCATTGGTCTATTCGACCACAAATATGAGACTAACTTTCTTGGTGTGAAGGGTATTGGAACACATTACGTCGTTCTTGCATATGAGCTACATCTTTCAATTCTCCTGGACAATCTTCCCACTGCCCAGCACCAAGAGTTCCGCTGGTTTAGTAAAGACGAAGCGAATCGTAATCGCAACGTCCATCGATATGTGCTGCCATACTTTAATTCAGCCCGCTTTGATGAAGCGTTTGAGTGTCAGTACGCAGCCCTAAATGCTAGGCGAGACTCGTTTAACTCCTTGCTTTGGCAAACACCGGTACTGAGCCTGACTGCGCAAGCATTCCTCTTTATCATCGCTCTGAGCCAGAATGTCAGCGATGCTGCGCGAAAAATCGCTGCCAGTCTTGCTCTCATTGTTGCTATCGCATCAATCCAGCTCTTAACGAAGCACCGCTTTAATGAGGTCGACCATGCACATCTTCTACAAAAGCTCGAAAATGAACAAGGGCTCATCCCGATCAACGAAAGGCGCGTTCCGAAGCTTACATGGAACCCGGAGACGTGGGTGGCTAGGCTGCCATCGTATTGGGTCTGGATCGCCATAATGCTTGGGTTTGGCATTTGCGCATTACTCATTCTCATCTACCCTTGTTGGTTCAAGATATAATGCCTAACCACGGGCTGGAGAAGGATGCAGAACTTACCCATAAAAAGTGGACACCAAGATATAACTGAGAAGGAGGTGTCCAATGGCAAAGATTAAGGGGCCTAAAAAGACAAATCGGTATCCGGACGAGTTTAAGATCAAGGCGGTTCAGCTCGCTGAAGAGCGGCGTTATGCAAATGAGGATTTGAAATGAGCTCATTTGGACGAGATTTACCAAAAAGCATTGAAGACCTGATGGTTAGAAATATTTCAACTGAATGCCCTTATTGCGGTGATACAGTAGCTCTTTTGCCCCAATGCAAACCGCTCAGCGACTTATATGACTATTCCTATTTTGTTGCTCTTTGCCCCAATTACAAAAGACATCATTGCAAACCGATCTTCGCTGTTTACCAGTCTCTTAATGATTATATAACTGAAAGGTATCCGATACCAACATTTGATGCTTCAACAATGCATGAGGCTATACCATATGCAATACGACAAGATTATGCTGAAGCCAGAAGGTGCCTATATGTCAATGCATATAAAGGCGCAATAACATTGTTAAGGAGAGTAGTAGAAGCTGTATCATGTGATAGGCTTGGCGAAAAATCTAAAGATAAAAATGGAAGAACCAAAAGGCTGAATGATTTAATAAACCTTATGCTGGCAGAAGGGTTAATTACTAAGGATCTGTCGGATAGCGCACATGAGATAAGGCTGTTTGGTAATTACGGTGCACATGTTCAAGATGATGGCCTTGATACCGTGGAAAGGGACGAGGCGTTGGACGCAAGGGAAATAACTTGGCAGATACTCTATACTGTATATGTAGCCCCTTACAAAACTAAGGAACTTGCCCTTAAGAGACAGAAGAAATCCGAAGGTTAATAGGCGATAATATAGGAACTATTTTGCATAACCCTTTTCTTCGGCGGACTC
The DNA here is from genome assembly GCA_013375375.1 of Desulfobacterales bacterium. Taxonomy (GTDB): domain Bacteria; phylum Desulfobacterota; class Desulfobacteria; order Desulfobacterales. Next base: position 8,349 of record JABXJX010000068.1, read on the forward strand.
GGTTTCCTCGCCGCTGAGAAATACATTATGTGTATAGAAAAGCGTGATACATAATACTAAAACAGTAAAATCTGTTTGTATTGAATAATTTCCAAAAATCCAAGTCATAGAAGGATACACAACATGACAAAACAGAGGCAAGTATTAATCAGCAACAAGATTGACGCTGATGATAAAACGTTAAAGGAAATTCTTGACACACAAAAATACTCAATTGATTATTTTCAACGTGAATATCGTTGGGAGCGAAAACACATTGAGCAGTTGCTCGCTGACCTCGAAGCAAGTTTTTTTAGTAACTATAACCCGAAGGATCAAAGAGAGGATGTGGAGTATTACAATTCATATTATCTGGGACCAATTGTCATTTCTAACAAAGATGACACCTTTTCAATAATCGATGGGCAACAACGTTTAACTGCACTCACACTTCTTTTGATTTACATACACAATTTGCAAAAAAATAGTCCCAAACCTGAACATTTCGATTCTCTTATTCGTTCGACTAAATTCGGAAAACATTCATATAATCTAAATATTGACGAAAGAATTGAATGTCTCAATGATCTATTCAGTAAGGGCGAATACAACGCTAATGGGCAAGATGAAAGCGTTCAAAATTTAGTAACGACATATGAAGATATAAAAGAGCTCTTTCCTGACGAATTAAAAGAAGATGCTTTACCATTCTTTATTGATTGGCTGAAAGAAAAGATCGTTTTTGTAAAGATTGTCGCTTATTCAAATGAAAATGCATACACTATTTTTGAAACCATGAATGACCGAGGATTAAATCTCACGCCAACTGAGATGCTAAAAGGTTACCTGCTTTCGAAAATCCCAAATGAACAAAAACCTACTTTAAATCATCTCTGGAGAAAGAGAATTGGCAAACTACATGAATATGACAAATCTGAGGACTTGGAATTTTTCAGGGCTTGGCTCAGAGCAAAATATGCAGACACAATAAGGCCTGGAAGGAAAGGTGCTGCTAATGAGGACTTCGAGAAAATCGGAACGAGCTTCCATAGTTGGGTTAAGGGCAAACTAAAATTAATTAGGCTAAATAAAAGCTCTTCCTTTATCGATTTCGTGCAAAATAGATTTGATTTCTATTCAGAGTTGTATTTGAAAATTGCCAACGCACAATGGAATTTAACAAAAGGACTGGAGCACTTATATTATATTAAGCACTATGGAATAGCGTACTCACTTTCTTATCCCTTACTGATGTCACCTATCAAGATTACAGATGATGAAAATTCCATTAATAAGAAACTGAACATCGTTGCTCGCTTTATAGAAATTATTACAGTTTACAGGTCAGTAAATTACAGGACTCTTGCACAAAGTTCAATAAGATACACGCTTTACAGCTTGGTGAAAGAAATAAGGGATAAATCGTCTGCAGGGCTTGTAAAGATATTCAAGAAGAAAATTAAAGAATTTGATGAGGACCTTTCAGGAATTCTAAACTTTGGACTTCATCAGCAAAACAAAAGATTTGTTCGTTATCTGCTTGCTCGCATCACTAACTTCATTGAAGCAGAGTCGGGAATACCAAGCAGATTTGAAGACTATATATCAGATTCAATAACAAAGCCTTTTCAAATTGAGCATATTTGGTCAGATAATTTTGAGGATCACAAAGATGACTTTGAACAAAGGGACGAATTTTACAGTTATCGAAATATGATTGGTGGCCTTTTGCTTTTGCCCAAAGGCACAAATCAATCATTCAGTGATGCCCCCTATGAAAAGAAATTGCCTCATTACCTAAAGGAGAATCTTCTTGCATTGTCACTGCATGGAAACTGCTATAAGAAGAACCCAAATTTTCTAAGATTTAAGGAATCATCAAGAATTAACTTTCAACCTCATAATCATTTTAAAAAGAAAGACTTACAGAAAAGATCAGAATTATACAAAGAAATCTGTGAAAGCATTTGGAGTCTTGATGGATTTGATGAAATTTTAAGCGACGATTAATTAAGTTAAGCTAGGGGACGACAAGGGACACAAGGGGTCAAGTCTGCTCTTGACTCTTGCTATGATTTTAAATGAGTCAAGAGCAGACTT
>JABXJX010000069.1 GCA_013375375.1 Desulfobacterales bacterium
ATCAGGTCACTTGATATTGCCTGGTAGCCTTCCCAACGGCACCATATTCAACATACGGTCCAGACCCACTTACTAATCGGCTAATAGCTCGTATGCAACGTTAACGTGTGCCTGGTTCGTGAGGTTCGTTACACTGCTGTTAACAAGCAGGATGAGATTTGACCTGACTCAAAAAAAGATCCCCCTTGACTGCCAGCAGATAAAACGGACTGCCAACAGATAAAACGGGCCGTTCGCTTTGCCCGGATGGGTGCCCCAAAAAGTTCATAATTACCGCTCAAAGAGGTTATGCAAGGGTCTCCTAACTTGTTGTATACTCTAAATAAATTTCAATATAGTCTTCGCATCACTTCATCGCTTCCCGGCCGGCGGAAACCAAATGAACTATAAAGCTTATAGCTTTATAGTTGATTTCTTAATGCCGATATAGTAAAATAGTTAAGATTAAATGGAACTTAGGGGATTTGCTCTAATTATGTTTGCAAGGCTCTGCTTTTTTACGATGATTCCTTCGGCGAGATCCGGTTCAAGGATTTTACGGGCCATACCATTCTTGGTGTGCCAGTATGTCTTTATGTTCGCTCTTTTTCCTGTTCCCCTTGCCTCGGGTGCTTCTGAGCAGCATCCGTCACAGGTTAAACTCGTTCCTGATTCACTTATCAGCCTTAGCTCCGAACATAACCCGGCCTATGCTATCCTTGTGGAGAAAGATACCCAGAGTCTAATGGTTTACGAATACAAGGACGGCTTTCACCTGAAGTACCAATTTACCTGTTCCACGGGAGAGGTCTCCGGCAATAAGGAAAGGTCCGGAGATCGAAAGACCCCGGAAGGGGTTTACTTCTTTACAAGAGCTTTTAAGAAACGAGATTTGTCCTCAACTTACGGCAACAGGGCCTTTGTCATAGATTACCCAAATTTTTTGGATCGGGAACTGAAGCGTGGAGGGAATAATATTTGGCTGCACGGGAGCAACAAACCGATCAAATCCCGTGATTCAAACGGCTGTGTGGTGGCCAACAATAATGATATTGAAACACTTGCTCGATGCATCCATCTAAACCATACGCCGATCGTTATCAAGGAAAAGCTGGAAATGATACCGGAAGAGCGCCGACTGGCAGATATGGAGAGCCTTACGCGTTTTCTGGATGATTGGAAAACCGCTTTTGTCACGGGAGACAGGACCAAATACAGTGCATCTTATAGCAAATCTCCAAAAAACCTTGCTACCCTGTGGAGTACGTGGGATCAGACTCGCGCTGCCTGGCAAGATGGCCAAATCCCCTTTGACATGAAGCTTCGGAACTTGACTCTCGTGCGAGGAAACCCGTGTGTTGTGGCCCTCTTTGATCAGACCGTAAACCTGGATCAGCATGTAATGACCGTGGGTACGAAGAAACTCTTCCTGGAAAAGGATGGCAAGACCTGGGAGATTGTAGGAGAAACATACCAGCCGTATGACTTGGACCATAAAGCCGACAGGCCGCTGGTGGCTGTTCTCAATCGCCTGGACCGGCTCCGCACGGACCAAAAGGAGATCGCAGACCTGGTTGCCGAATGGGCCGATGCTTGGAGCTCCAAAGATATACGGCGCTATCGTGCCTGTTATGCTCCGGATTTTCGGTCCGGCGGCGTGAATTTGAAGGCTTGGATACGTTATAAGGAGAAGCTGAACAGATATTATGGCTCGATCCGGGTTTGCATTGAAGACCTGAAGGTCGAGCATGGGTCGGAACGAAGCACAGCAAGGTTTTTGCAGCGATATAATTCGAGCGCGTACCAGTCTGTGGGCATGAAACAACTTCGGCTCAAACGTATCGGAGGAGCATGGAAGATCTATCGGGAAGCATGGCACAGGATTCACAACTAAAAAACATCGGACGTATGCTCAAAGCACAAAAAAGCTGGACGTTCCTTTTGATCGGTGATCTGGGGAAAATCGTCTCTTTTCGTCTAACCACACCGGCACTCCTTGTTTCGACAACTTGTCTTACTGCAATTTTGGCCGTTGTTATTTATTCAATGGTTTCTTACAATTTGGTCCGTTTAGAAAACAAACGGCTCAGAAATAACCTGGATACGCTCGGGACAAAGCTTGAAACCACCGAGAAAGACAAGGAAAAGGCCTTGGTCGGCTTGATGGTGCTGAAGAATGGCACTAAACCAAGCTCAGTTGCCACTGAAGGTGCCGAGCCGGAGGCGTTGAAAACAGCGCAGTCGCCCGCACAACCCGAGAAGGACAAAGCTGCGGAACTCGTTTCCCCCGCGAGAATGTCGGTAGACAATCTTAAGATCTGGCAGGAACCTGATGAGAGTGATGTTTTCAAATATCAGTTCGCCCTGAAGAATATTGATCGCGAAAGCGGCAAGATTCCAGGGTATACCTTCCTCGTTTTCAAGCCCAAAGAGGGCTCGGGGGAGTCCCACAGGGCGTTTCCATGGACCCCCCTGAAAGATGGGGTGCCCGGCATCGTTAAAAGGGGGCAGTATTTTTCTATTGCACGCTTTAAGTTTGTTCGCGGCACATTGACGGATGTCAATACGATTGACCGTTTCAAAGTTGCCACTATATACGTCTATTCGTACACCGGGGATCTCCTGGTTAAAAAAGTCTTTGATATGGCTGAAATATTCAAATCACATTTATAATTTATAAAGGTTAGCATGTTTCAAAATTTTCTATCCGGAATGTTGCTCACAAGACCGATAGGCATCGCTGTGTGCTGGATCGTTTTCCTGTTCTTGATGCCGGACACGGTATGGGCCAAACGCACCCATGATATCTTTTTCCGCGGGACGGATTATGAACTTCATGTTTACAGGATATACGGCGAGGAAAAGGGCAAGACCCTGCTTATTATAGGCGGCATCCAGGGGAACGAACCCGGGGGATTCTCGTCAGCAGATCACTATGCAGATATGGCGCTGGCCAAAGGGAACCTTATCGTGGTGCCGAGAGCGAATTTCTATTCTATTGTGCTGAATCGTCGTCAGATCAATGAAGATATGAACCGGAAATTCGGCAAAAGCTCGCGAATGAATTACGAGGCAAAGATCGTCGCTATATTAAAGGACCTGATTTCAGAGAGCGACTGCCTCCTTAATCTCCATGACGGCTCCGGGTTCTTTTCCGAACGCTGGGAAAGCCCGATGAGGAACCCAAAGCGCTATGGGCAGTCTATCATCGCCGATTGTGAGACGCACACAAATCCCAAGACCGACAAGACCCTCCATTTAGGGGACATGGCGCGGCGCGTAGCGGGTCAAGTCAATCGTCATATCAAGGAGCCTAACTATCGGTTCCGTTTCAACAATCATCGTACGAAGGCTTATAACACACTCCATGCTGAACAACGAAAATCCGCGACTTATTATGCCGTCTATCAATGCGGGATACCGGCCTTCGGCATTGAGACCAGTAAGTCGCTCCCCCTGGAGACAAAGGTGCGGCACCATAATCTTGCAATCAATGCCTTCATGGATCTGTTAGGCATCGTACCGGAAACACCGGGCACCTACCTGGATCCGCCGGTCATGCAGTACCTCGTGATCGCACTGAATAACAAGATTCCCCTGGCCGTTCAAAACGGACACACCCTGTGTATCAGTTCGGGAGACGTAGTAAGTATCTCTCATGTTGAGGCGAATTATAAAAGGGGTCTTAGCGCCGACATACTCGGCTATGGGACCGTAAACGATATGCACAAGCCGATTCGGATTACTCGTCCCACCCAGGTTGTGGTGCGTAAGGACCATCATCCCTGCGGTATGATCGATATCATTCTTGATGACGCCAAATCACGGATTCGCGCGGTTTCCGCTGTGCCGGAGGTCTTGTTTATCAAGGCAATGATTAACGGTGATGAACGCCTATTTATGAATAATGCCAGTGTAGATTTGATAAAAGGTGACAGGTTTGAGTTGGTTGACGTGACCACCAACCTGGAAGATCCTTCCAGGCTGGTCGTTAATTTCAAAGGGTTTGTTGGGGATTCAAGAAACAACACAGGAGAAGATCGTGGATATTTGATACATACGGGGCGCGACCTGTGGAAACGGTATTCATTAAACGGAATGGGGAGGCAATACCAGGTGGTTGTAACGCACGGGAATTCCAAGTTGGGCAGATTGTTTGTTAATCTGAGAGATCCTGTATTTGAGTATGTGATTCTGGAAGTGAATCATGGCGTCAAGTGTTGTCTCTTTCCAGGCGATTCACTGAAGATCAATAAAAACGATGTTATCAAGATACTTGACATCAAGACGAACATTACAAGAAATGTGGGAGTTCAGGCATTATTGAAGGGCGCCGACACAAACCTTTGCCTTTTTTCCGGTGGAGTTGGTTTTCCCTGGGCCTCCGGGTCAATTGACTCCGGCCATAAAGATAAAGAGTACACGATTACGATTAATCGGGAGCGGGCCACACTCGGTTCAGTTGCTATTGATTTGGTAGAAGGGACATATCATGGCGGATAAACAAGAAAGTCTTTCCATCATTGATGAAGACTGCCTGGTCGAGGGGACCCTTAACGTACAGGGGAAATTAATGGTAGCCGGTTCACTCAAAGGTGCCATTATCGGGAACACGGTGGTTACGGTCAAAGGAAGCCACGTCGATGCCCCGGCCAAGGTACGCGAACTGATCATTGGAGGTGAGTTTGAAGGGGATATTACAGTCTATGAGAATCTGAGGATACTGAGCACGGGTGTCTTTTCAGGAAAGATTACTTGCAAGAGCTTAATCCTTGAAGCCGGCGGCAAACTTGACGGCGGGGTTAGACCGCTTGATCCAACAGAAGAACTTCATGCGCCGGACACGGCCCTCGCGGCCGAAAATGTGGATGTGGACCAAGTTTTGCCGCAGGTCGAGGAGGATACAGAAGAGGAAAAACCTAAAAAAAAGAAAGACCCTAAAAAGTCTGATTGAACATTTCGGATTTCTATCCGCCTATAACTTCCAGCCCCCACGGGGCCTGATACGTTTAAATACCTCACGTTTTACCCTTGAATCCTACTGTAACCGTTTCCCCTTCCACGATCACGGGAACCCTGCGTTTTCCGTCTGAGTGCCGTAGCATTACTTCGAGTTGTTGTGGGTCTTGCGCAACATTTAAATATCTAACTTGCTTTCCTGCCTTGGTATAGGCCTCACGGGCTGCCGTCGTGAAGGGTCAGGTGTCTTTTCCGAAGATGAAAACCTTTTCTGACATAACGAAAGCCCCCTTTATTTTTGATAATGATTTATAATATATATCAGTTAACGAGGAAATAGTCAAAGTCTTTCCGGCTTGTTAAAAGAAGAGGGACATGGTAAATAGCTAACCAATTATGGCAAATTCCAAATTTTATATGGGAATCGATCTCGGTTCCGTAAGTCTTAACATAGTCGTTATTAACGGGGCGAGAGAGATCAAGGCCGCCGTATACCGACGCACAAACGGCCTCCCATTGATCACTCTTTTAGAATCCCTTGAGGAAATAGGCAAAGATCTTAAAGGCCTTGACGGGATAACAGCCACGGGGAGTGGTCGCAAGCTGGTAGGCAATATCCTCGGGGTAACGGATGTAAACGAGATAGTCACTCAGGCCGGGGCTGCCTGTTATTTTTACCCAACTACCAGAACCATCATCGAAATCGGCGGACAGGACTCCAAGCTGATTTTTCTGGATCGGGATGCGCAGACAGGGGGAGCATTTGTCGCAGACCATGTTCTAAATGAGGTTTGCGCTGCCGGCACAGGTTCGTTTCTTGACCTGCAGGCCGATCGACTCGGCATGAGCATCGAGGATTTTGGAGCCCTGGCCCTTCGATCAAGTCGTCCAGCCGGAATTTCCGGCCGATGCAGTGTTTTTGCCAAGAGTGATATGGTCCACCTTCAGCAGGAGGGTACGCCAAAGACAGATATTGTTGCGGGGCTGTGCTATGCGCTGGCCAGAAATTTCATAACCAACCTCGGCAAGGGCAAGGCCTTCCTCAAGCCGATTATATTCCAGGGTGGGGTGGCCGCAAACCCGGGTGTGGTTAAGGCCTTTGAAGATCTCTTGGAGGTCAGTCCAGAGGGCCTGATCATCCCGGAACATTTCCTTATCATGGGAGCTTTTGGTTCGGCCCTGATAGCCGGCGTCAAGAACCCCGGCCGGACCATACCGGTAAACCGTCTGATTCAAAGTGTCCGGACGGCCCTGAAAAAAGGAGAAGATCGGCCAGGTGTGTCTCACCTGAAACCCTTGATTCTTCCAAAAGTCTGTTGGGAGACTGCGGATCAGTATTACGGGATCGAGCCGGGGGAGAGCGCCGAGGTATTCTTAGGCGTGGATGTGGGTGCAGTCAGCACCAACATCGTGCTTATCAACGGCAACGGGCGCGTTGTGGTCAAGCAATACCGGTACACACGTGGAGAACCGGTTGAGACCGTGCGAGCCGGGCTTGAGGAGATGGCCCGTCGGATTGGTCCCGGGGTGCGTGTTCGCGGTGTGGGTGTGACCGGAAGCGGGCGTTATTTTGTCGGCGATTTTGTGGGGGCGGACGTGGTGATTAATGAGATCACGGCCCAGGCGCGGGCGGCGCTGCATCTGGACCCGGAAGTAGATACGGTTATTGAAATCGGCGGACAGGACTCCAAGTACATCAGGTATGAACATGGGCGAGTCGTCGATTTTGAGATGAATAAGGTTTGTGCGGCAGGGACCGGCTCATTTCTGGAAGAGCAGGCCGCTCGCCTGAAAGTACCGATTCGGGGGGCATTCAGTGATCTCTCCTTTGCCTCCAGGACACCGGCCGATCTTGGCGCGCGTTGTACGGTATTCATGGAATCGGACCTCATACATTACCAACAGGCGGGCTATAGCCTGAACGACCTGACGGCAGGGCTCTCATATGCCATTGCACACAACTATCTGGAGAAGGTGGTCGGCACCAGGAAAATCGGCAGGCGTATTATTTTCCAGGGTGGCGTGGCCGCCAACCAGAGCGTAACGGCCGCTTTTGAGAACATCCTCGGCAAGCCCCTGGCCGTGTCTGAACATCACAATGTTACGGGCGCTATAGGTGCGGCATTGGCGTCTATGGACAGCGCGCCTACCTCAACCCGCTTTGCTGGGTTTTATTTAAAAGATCGCCCGTACGAGGTTAAGGCCTTTGAGTGCCAAAAATGTCCGAATCTTTGCCGGGTCCGTCAAATCTATATAGAGGACAGTCTCCGCTCTTATTACGGCAGCCTGTGCGGCCGGTATGAAAAGGTATCTGATCGCGCCGCATACAGTCACCTGCCTGATCTGTTCAGGGAACGCGATGTTCGCCTCATGAAAGGCTTTGATGAGGAGAACAGCAAAGGGAATGGGTCAAGTTCGGTCATCGGTATCCCTAAGACCATGACGTTCTATGAACATTTTCCTTTTTGGCACGCCTTTTTCAGGACCCTGGGGCACTCAGTGGTTCTTTCAGACAAGACGAACAAGAGGCTGGTTCAGTCAGGACTTTCCTATGTTCCGTCGGAGACATGCTATCCCGTGAAGACTGTTTATGGTCATATATGTGATCTCGTATCCAAAGGTGCAGAGAGGGTATTGCTGGCGTGCGAAGTGGACTATACGCAGGCCGGAGACAATGGGCTCCGCAGTTTCAATTGTCCGTATATCCAGTCCATGCCCTATATGGTACGGGCTGCGATGGGTTCCAAGGTGAAATTACTCGTACCTGTTTTGCACCGGAGTCGGCCAAAGCATCAGATTGACCAATCGCTCATGGCCCTGGGCAGGTCCCTTGGGCATGGCTCAAGAAGGATTAAGGAGGCCGCTTCCGCGGCCCATGAGGCCCAGCACAGCTTTGACCGATGGCGCCTGATGCGCGGTAAAGAGATTCTTGCTTCCTTAGGGGTTGATCAGAGGGTCCTGGTCTTGCTGGGCAAGTGTCACAACATCTTTGACGAGGGCTTGAACCTGCATATTGCCGGAAAACTGAGGCGCACGGGGCATATTACCATACCTTATGACATGCTTCCTGTTGACGATGCAGTACTACCCGCCCACTATAATAATGTAGTCTGGCAGAATACCCGTGACCTTATGAAGGCCCTCACATTGATGAGGGGAGATGAGCGACTCTTTCCGGTGCTGCTGACGAACTTCGGGTGCGGGCCGGATTCTTTTTTCATTAAATATATGGAAACAGAGATTGAGGGCAAGCCTCACCTGACCCTGGAAGTGGATGAGCACACGGGCGACGCAGGCATGATCACACGCATTGAGGCCTTTTTGGACACCCTGGGTGGCGTACCCAGGCGGAAAAAGCGGCCCATCCGCCCCTTTAATCTTGTGATCAAGGGAAGGTCAAGGGTTCTTGACCCTTGGGGGCCGAATCCGGATCTGATGCAACGTCTGGAAAATCGGGTTATCTATTTTCCTTATGTATCTCTTTCCTTTTGTGCCGTCATCCAGGCTGCCTTAGAGGCTATCGGACTGGAGGCAAGAGTCCTTCCCAAGCCGAATGATGAGACCGAGTACCTTGGCCGGCAGGTCACCTCCGGCAGGGAGTGCCATCCTTTTATCATCACTTGCGGGGAGTTTGTGAAGATGACCCGCCGGCCCGGATTTGATCCGGATCGTACCGCAATATTGATGCAAAACTACGACGGGGCCTGCAGGTTTTCTCAGTATGGTATAGGACATGCTGATCTTTTCAGGAGTATGGGCCTGCACCGGATTCCGGTCATCGCCCCCCTTACATCTACCCGCTTTGACGAGTTCTCCGGCCTGTTCGGCCTGCGATTTACCAGGCTGCTGTGGCAAGGCTGGGTGGCCTCCGAGGTGTTGGAAAGACTTCGGCTTCATGTGCGTCCGTACGAAAAAAATCAAGGAGAGGCCGATTTGGTTTATGAAGCAGGCATCCGCGATATTGCCAATGCCGTCGCGCAGCCTAACGGGAAGAGAAGATGGGGGCACAGCCCTGTGCTTGAAGCCCTGAAACGGGCATTGAAAAACCTGGAGGGTGTTCCAATGGACCGGTCCAAGGAGCGTCCAACCATAGGGATCGTGGGGGAATTTTACACGGTGTTAAACACCCGGGCCAACCATAACCTTGTACGTACCCTTGAAGGGCTTGGCGCCGAGGTGAAGATCCACGGACTTACGGTTGTGAATTGCTATGCACTCTTTTCCGGCCATTACTATGCCAGGAATCGCCTTAGAGATAGAAAACCGGTTTCGGCTCTCTACTACCTGATGCGCAACCAATGGGTAAGGTTCTGGACAAACCGCATGGAAGGATGTTTGGGTAAGGAGCTTCGGCCTTTTGGCATCCTTGATGTCCCTACCGTACTTAAGGAGTGCGGAACCTTCATTAATTATGATATCGATCCTGTCCTGGCTACGCTGACGGCCCGGGTTCGGCGCTTTGCCGGCTCAGGCGTGTGCGGCATCTGCAACCTGTTTGTGCTCAACTGCATGCTCGGCAATGTGCTGGTGCCGATCTTCAAGAACGCCTTGAAGGCGTACAAGCACCTTCCGGTGCTACATGCCTCGTATGACGGCCAGAAGGAGACCAACATGCTCACCCGGATCGAAGCCTTCATGCATCAGGCCGGGCTCTACCGGGAACGATCCGGGGAGAGGGGGGAAGCGCTTGGAATTGACGATTGATGATTGTATAAAACAAATCAGTAGTGTCCAAGATATTTTGATTACTGTTTTTAATACCTCGCCGCTTGCGATGGGGTTACCATCCATATACTAATGAGAAACTTTTGTACCCGACATTGGTTTGGGGTCACAATGCCTTTTCTGGAGTGACCCCCTATTTATGATGTTGGGTAGTTAATGTGCTTTTTAGTAGTTCCCTCTCCCCTGGTGGAAGGGGGTTAGGGTGACAAGAGTGAAAACAAATCAACAATCGACAATATGAAGATGAGTCGCAAAGTCATTATTCAAAACGAACTCGGCATGCATGCCCGTGCAGCAGCTAAGATCGCCCGGTTGGCCGAAGGAGCCCGTTCAAAGGTATATATCGTGAAGGATGGCCAGGAAGCGGATGCAACAAGCATCATTGACGTTATTGCCCTTTATTGTCCAAGTGGCGCGGAGGTTGTTGTCAAAATAACCGATCCCGGTGACGTAAAGGTATTGAACCGCATTGCCCGGCTGATTGAGTCGGGTTTTGGAGAATTGTAGGAATGTCTGACAGCCCAGATAGACGAGAAGTAAAGCCTGCGCCTAACTTGATGCTTCAGGGCATC
>JABXJX010000196.1 GCA_013375375.1 Desulfobacterales bacterium
CATTCAATCGTCGCCGCTCCCTACACTGACTTCCGCGCACGAGTTTGTGCACCGTACGCGCGCTTCCCATCGGCTAAATCTATCCCAATCATTCAATCGTCCACATCGTCACCGTCTCCTTGTCCTTGATGAAGATGCGATCGCCCGCAATCACCGGGTGTGCGTAGATTGGCGTTTCGGCAACCTTGATCTTGGCCAACTCCGAATATTCCTTGTTGCTGGGCTTGAAGGCGATCAATTCGGAATTGCTGGGTAGGGCCAGGATTACCGAGCCGGCCTTAACAATGGCCGCGAAACCGCCGCGGCCGCGCGGTGTTGTGTCGGTCCAGGCCGTCTGGCCTGTCTTAGCGTTGATGCAGAAGAGATTGCTGCGGTCGGAGAGGCCGAAGAGCAGGCCGTCCTTGAGCACCGGCGTGTTGAACTGCGGGGAGACCTCCGGGTTGCTCCAAAGCTCTTTGGCGGTAAAGCCATCACCCTTTTTTTCGATTTTCACGGCCTTGGCGCCCCGACCCTTCCCGGTATAGATCACTGTTTGCCCGTCGATGATTGGTGTGGCGGCATTGTAGGCCATTCTCTGGGGCACGAACGGAAGTTGCCACAACAGTTTTCCATCGGCCGCGCCGACCCCCACGATGTTTTTCTCCGTCAGCGTCACTATCTGCTTCGTGCCTTCCACTGTCATCACCACGGGCGAGGCATACTCCGGGCCTTCGTCGGCCCACCGCCACTTCTCGTTGCCGCTGACCAGGTTATATGCAATGATCGCTCCATTACCCTTTCCACCGAGATGTGCGATGACCATCTCGTCAACGATGATTGGCA
>JABXJX010000070.1 GCA_013375375.1 Desulfobacterales bacterium
GGAAAGATCGAGGCCTGCCATCCCCTGGTACTGGTAGAAAAGGCTAGAGACCTTTGAAAAACACCCTCTTTTTCCCCAATCTCTGCGTTAGGCTCAAATTTTAATCCTCAAAATACTCAATGTATTCCTCCGGTTAAAATTTTCGCCTGCCTTGACCTTGAACAAAATTGAGTATTTTTCAAAGGTCTCGTCTATTTCATTTCGAAACTAAAAAATGGTTATTTATCCCTTGCTATCATAGCTCTCATCATATCTCCGGCATTTTCAGCATGATCCGCCACCGAGCCGATGATTTCAGCAAGCTTCACAATATGAAATATCGCTACCGGGTCCTTTTCAATATTAAAGACCTTATATTTTAATTCATCTTCAATTCTGTCTGCCTCATGCTCTCTCTCTCGCAAATTACGAATGATATCTTTTACTATTCTGCGCTGTTTCTCAGAATAACTGTTAAAATATTCCCTTGCTTCAGCCACCATTCGGCTTAGCTCTTCAATCGGCTCCATAACAGTGTCAACAAGAAGGAACAGGGTCTCTTTTAATTCTTTCATATAGCCTGGAGTACGTCGATAGGAGAGCCAATCAAGAGCCTCTTCAACAGAATCAAGGACATTATCCTGTTCTTTTAAATACATGAAAAGCTGGAATTGATGTACGGGCAACTTTGTTCCTGATGGAAGGTGCCCGCGGATCCTTCGCTTTATGGCATCAGCCTCACTTTCAAGTTTGATGACTTCCTGACGGTATTCATCAAATGCCTCACACTTTTGTGAGACATGGCACTCAATGGCCTGCTGAAATGCCCACCCACATTCTTTTACCTTTTCTGCATGTTCCTGAAGGTCATTAAATGGTGAAGTCATACGCCCCGAAAGAAATGGAATACGCATTATTGCCTCCTAATGCCGAAAATGGCTTTCATTTTTTCAGCTACTTATTTTATTTTAAAAGAGTCCTTGAAGATATTAAGTAAACTTTGTGTCTGTTCGGCAATCTTCAAGGAATTTTCCATCATTGCGTAATAGAGAATGCTTAAACGCATTTTGGACTCAGCGCCTTGAATCCGTTTTATCTGATTCTTGTCAAACTCAGAAATAAGGGCTTCCAATTTACGGCTCTGATTAGCGATATAATCATAATCAACCTTTTTTCTCTGCCTTAACATTATGGAAGTGTTCCATAATAGCCGTGTAAGATATGTCTTGACCCGCCTCAACTCCTCTTTCTGAAGGTCGCTAAATCCTTCATGGCAATTTTCGAAATGCACATAAGAGCGCTTGATTATATCTCTGTGGCTTTCAGCAATACCCTGCATGAAGCGTATTGTCTTTGCATATTTCTGCGTGCTGTCGACGGCATAATAACGAAGAAGAAAAAGCGTTTCAAATGTATTTGCAATAATAATGTTAGCCCATTTCTGGACCTTGTCTGTCCAGGTTGAAGCGTCTCTCAACCTTTGCCTGTCCTCTGAAAAAGCAGCGTCAAAACAGAGGCCCAAACTATCGCCGACTTCCTTTAGAAATTGTCCGGTCTGCTCAAAAGAAGCATTGACCGCGGTATTGGCATCACTGATATTTTTCAGGCTGAACGATTCCATCACACTGCTTTCTTCTTGCCTTCTGAAATGCAGGCGGTAGCTGTGGAATACCAGACTAATCAAAAGGATTAATAATATTATAATTGCAGGAAGTTTTAAGTAATATACGGAAAATGCAAAAATAAAGGAGACTGTAAATGCTACCAGCGCTGTCAGGAACCATCCACTTATTACCGTAAGCACCCCTGCCACTCTATAAACAGCGCTTTCTCGCCCCCATGCCTGGTCTGAAAGAGACGTGCCCATAGCCACCATGAATGTTACATATGTGGTTGAAAGCGGAAGCTTTAACGAAGTTGCAAAAGAAACAACAGCGCTTGCAACAAAAAGGTTTACCGAAGCGCGTAACAGGTCAAAAGACGGCGCTGTACCGTCAATTGAAGGTGAAAGCCTGCAAGCACCCGAGTCTAAGCGGTGAAAAATTCTTTTCCTCAACGAAACCGGCAGAAATCTTGTGGCAAAGGAAAAAGCTGTATGAGAATTACGAACAATATTTCTTGAAAGTACTGAAGAACCAAAGCGCTCCATGCCTTCTTCCTGCCTGCCCAGGCTGAGCTCTGTTTTAGAGACAGTACGGGACTTTTTGGATATCCATAATGTGATGACCATTATAGCTCCTGCGATCAACAGCAGAAAAGTATTGGACTGAATAGGTTTCTGAAGGGCCTCCATTGGCAGGGACAAAGGATCGCTGGCAGCTGAAGCGATATTGTAGGCGTTTAGTCCGGCCAGCGGAACACCAATAAAATTTACTAAATCATTGCCGGCAAAAGCCATTGCAAGGGCAAAAGTACCAATTAAAACAATCGGTTTCAGAATATTAATTTTCGTATAACCAGCCAATAATTGAAAAATTACACCAAAAAACCCAAAGCCAATCAACAGAATGGTCCATGTATGAGTTTTTATCCAGGCTACTGACTCGGGAGTAAGAAACGATGTCCCTTTTGCGCCCTTTATCAGGATAAAATAGGTAATTACCGCAAGAGAAAGGCCCCCCCAGACACCTCCAAAGCGCTTAAGACGTCTCCTATAATCAAATGTAAAGATAATGCGAGCAACAAACTGGACTATAGCCCCGGAAAAGAATGCAATCACAATCGACAGGAGAATTCCCGAGATAATGGCAAGGGCCTTCCCCGTATTTATGTAATCTACAAGCGTTGAAAAGCTGTTTCCTGCCGTGTAAATCTTAATTAATGATACTGCCACGGCTGCCCCAAGCAACTCAAAAACAATTGATACAGTTGTAGATGTCGGCAAACCAAAAGTATTAAAAAGATCAAGAAGAATGATATCGGTAAGCATTACTGCCAGAAAGATGGTAATCAGTTCCGGCATAACAAAGAACCTGGGGTGGAATATTCCCTTTCTTGCCACTTCCATCATTCCGCTCGAAAAAGTTACACCCGCAAGTATTCCCAGGCTTGCAATTATCATAATTACATTACGTGGCGCTACTTTGGAGCCAATAGAAGAGTTCAGGAAGTTAACAGCATCGTTTACGACGCCAACTACCAGGTCACAAACCGCAAGGCCGATCAATACGACTATAGAAAATATATAAAAATCCATATAATACCTTTTCAGATCAATAGAAGCCTGCCAAGATCAGAAGCCCTATCAAGCTCCCGATTTTGTTAGCGATTTGTAATCCAAAAAATTGCCTTTGTCAAGGTTCTGATACCGCATAGATAAGCCCGGCTTATGGGCGGCTGTGATATGGAGTTACCTTTGGCACATAACACTTTTGGGGCAATATCTTTTGAATCCATATATGGATAATACCCACGGCCTGACGTCTCAGGGCATTTGGATGTTTGTCGGTGGACACCGGTGACATGCTCATGGTATGAACTCTATTTGTCGCTTTGTCACAAGGCGTCAACCATTTTGTAACAAACAGTCTCTTCATGTGAGAGGAGAGTCGTATGTCGGTCAAAGTGCACAAGATAACAAGTCTTTACCATGGCAAGATCTTTGATGTCGTCCTTGAGAACGTGACGTTGCCTAACGGTGTGATCAAGGATCGCGAGATTGTTCGCCATCCCGGCGCTGCCGCCATGGTGCCGTTTCTTAACGATGGGAAGGTTGTCCTGATCAAGCAATACCGGCATGCCGTGGGTAAATTCCTATGGGAGATACCAGCAGGGACCTTAGAACCGGATGAAGAGCCCATTGAGTGTGCCAAACGAGAGTTAGTGGAAGAGACAGGCTATAAAGCCGCACGTTTTGATAAACTTACGGAAATCCTGCCCGCCCCCGGATATACTGATGAACATATCCATATCTTTCTGGCCACCGGATTGACGTTGGTGGGGCAAAATCTTGAGGACGACGAGGTCCTGGCACTCCAGCCCACAGGGTTTGATATGGCCCTGGAAATGATCCAACAGGGCGAAATTCAGGATGCCAAGACTATTATAGGCCTTTTGCTCTCTTTTATGAAAAAATTGTGAATTGAAGCGCTTTGCGCTTAGTCCGTCGTTTGTTGTTAGTTGTTTGTTGTCTTTACCAACTGACCACGGACTACTGACAACGGACATCACAATCACGTCGAAATCCTGGAAAAGTCGGCAAAGACGGCAAAGAGGTCGGCAATCTCGCCTAACAGGGCCAAGCGGTTTTGTTTAAGGCTCTGGTCCTCGGTCAGGACCATGACCCCGTCAAAAAAGGCATCCACTGGCTGCTTCAGGCTTGCAACCGTTAGTAGGGCCCGGTCAAAGTCCCCCCTCTTTAGATCTTCAGATATGGCCCGCCTTACCTCTTGAAGGGCGTTGTAGAGATCCTGCTCGCACGATTCGTGAAACAGGCTGGGATCTGCTTTTGTCTGACGCCGGCCCGGCTCAGGTGCAATGTCGCCGCGTTGTTTAGCCTGTTTGATAATGTTGACCACTCGCTTAAAGGCAATGGCCAAGGGTTCAAAATCCGGTTTGGCCTTCAGGGATTCCAGGGCCTCGGTTCGTTTTCGGACCGCTGGTATATCATCCATTGAAGCGGAAACCACGGCGGCAATCACATCCTTGGAGAATCCCTCGTCAGCTAACAGGTGTCCCATGCGGTACTGAAAAAAGGTAAGTACCTTTTGCGCGATTTCCTCCGTACCTTCTGATATCTTGTCGTCCAAAAGCTGCAGGGCTTTGCGAATCAGTTCTTTTAGAGACAAGTTAAAAGCCCGGGCCAACATGATCTGGATAACTCCGACGGCCTGACGTCTCAGGGCATACGGATCGGAGGTCCCGCTCGGCATGAGACCAATTCCAAAACAGCCGCAGATCGTATCTAACTTGTCGGCGATGCTCAGGACGGCACCGGCTGGAGTCTCCGGGATAGGGCCACCGGCATAGGCCGGCAGATAGTGCTCCTCTATGGCCTGGGCCACGCTCCCGGCCTCCCCTGAACGGGCTGCATAGATGCGGCCCATCACTCCCTGGAGCTTCGGAAACTCATTCACCATCTGGGTGGTCAAGTCTGACTTACAAAGCCACGCTGCCCGCGATACTGTGGGCTTGAGCTCTGGGGCTGTCAGTTCTGCAAGGTATTCGGCCAGTCTCTGGACGCGAGATATCTTATCAAGCATGGTGCCGAGCCGTGCCTGGAACAACACACCCTTTAGCCGTTCGACCATCTCATGAGGGGATGTCTTTGCATCGGTTTCAAAGAAAAAACGGGCATCCTCGAGCCTGGCCCTCAACACCCGCTCGTGTCCGGAGGTAACCACGTTCATGTCTTCGGCAGGTGTGTTATTAACCGCAATAAAATACGGCAACAATTGATCATCTGAACCTACCACGGCAAAGTATTTCTGGTGCTCCCGCATGGCCGTAATCAGGACCTCTCGGGGTAGCTTGAGAAAGGCCTTGTCAAAAGTTCCGGCCGACACCGCCGGGTATTCCACCAGATGGGTGACGGTCTCTAACAAGTCATGATCAGATACCACCTTGCCGCCAAGTTTCCGGGCGGATTTGGCTATCCCTTCTTGGATCATGTTCTCGCGTTCTGCAATATCTACAACAACAAAGGCTGATCGGAGCGCGGCTACATATTCAGAAAAGTCGGCAATGGCGATAGTCCTCGGCCGCATAAAGCGATGGCCGGTGGTTCGCCTGCCGCTTTTTATGTTTTCCATCTTAAAAGGGATGATCCGGTCTCCGAGAAGGGCCAGGATAGAATGAATAGGCCTGGCAAATGTCAGGCCGAGATCGGCCCATCGCATCGACTTGGGAAAAGGGATAGCAATAATAACTTCCGGGATAATGGTTTGAAGGAGTCTCCAGGAGGCCTGCCCGCGCTCAAGCTTTTTGACGCACACATATTCTCCTTTAGCTGTAGTCTTCACGGTCAGGCGCTTGACAGAAACCCCCTGACTCTTTGCAAAGCCTTCGGCCGCCTTTGTGGGCCGTCCTTCAGCATCAAAGGCTACTGTCTTAGGGGGGCCCACAACCTCCTTCGTGATAGAGGCTTGTTGTTCAGCCACATCTCGAACCATTAGGGTCAGACGTCTCGGAGTTCCAAAGGTCTCTCCTCTTCCGGCGGATTCGATGCGGGCCTGAGACAGTTTCCGGTCCATGAGAGCTGCCATTGCCTCAAGTGCCGGTGCAATATATCCTGCGGGTATCTCTTCCGATACTATTTCAACAAGTAAAGTTTTGGACATTCTATTAATCCTTTGCTTTTTTCGCGTTCGTGTGTCTTTTTCGGGAGTCTTTGCTTCGCTTTCTGGCACTGACGGAACATAGGTCGTGAAGATTGCATACCTCGTCAATCTCGTAGTCTGAATCCGGATATGATGCTCCCGTTATACAAGTGAAACACGCATGACCAACGATGGCAGATCCAATGACCCAAATTGGGTTGCCACACGAACATCGTGTCCCCTTCTTGGCAGCCTCGATTGCCGATCGAAGGCTTTTGGTCAACTCACTGCGATCGGTGTCCCGGTTGCTCTTGAGATGCCTTTTTATATAGTCCTCAAGTTTGATTGGCACGAATCCAGTTTTCATAGCACCATCTCTAACGAAAAGTTCACCCGCCGGGAACCCAACAAGGGCGGTGCCAAAGGCACGTTCAACTCAAGAGAGGTTATATTATAAAAGCCGCGCGGGTTCCCGGTCGAGAGTGAAACGCTTTGTTAGCTGCTCCCACTTTCTTGATCGGGAAGGAGTATGGGTTGTAGTTTTATACGAAGCTCTTGCTGCCAAGCCTTGGGCATGAGTTTAAGCCACCATTTCGGTGCGACTTGAGCCAAAACTTCGGCAACACCATTTGGACCGGAAAAACGTCCGTATTCCTTCGCAGCGAGGACAATTGTTTCAATCTGGTCGTTATTGCAATAAAGTTTACGTTCTAAAAAGGTAGCATGCCATCCACCGATAAAAATTGTGATTGCTCCTGAAAGGATTAGCCACCCCTTTATCGTGCCTATGAAGGATAGAGCAATGCCTATGCAAACGGCATTGGTCAAGTATCCTATGGTTCCTCCGTGGCGTGCAGTGAAAGCACCAGTTGGCAAAATAG
Organism: Desulfobacterales bacterium; assembly: GCA_013375375.1. GTDB lineage: Bacteria > Desulfobacterota > Desulfobacteria > Desulfobacterales. The sequence goes on from JABXJX010000070.1 coordinate 7,118, forward strand.
TGTCGTCCTTCATATGTTGCCACTTAAGCCATGCAGCTATACCCCACAGGAGCGACAACAACAAACCCAGAAAGAGACTTACAATTAAGGGATGTAGTTTCGTCATGTCCTTTCCCCGAGCTGATTACGTGCTTTTGTAGTCCAGTTCTTGCGAAAAAAATGTACAATCTAGCTTCCACCTATTGGAATTCTAGCAGACCAGACAATTATTATCGCATAAATTCCAAAAGCTATGGGTAGAAGAAATTCAAAAACCGCGCGTAATAGAGAAACTGGCCTTGTTAAACCCAAAATGATACGAGCAGGGAAACCTCGTTTAAGAAAATCGTCTATATAATTCGCCATTTCCTTGGTAGGCGCTTTTTCTGCCTCAGTTTTCCATTTGTCCAGCATCGAATGTTTAAGGGTATGAAAATATGAAAGCCGCCAAATAAGAAAGTCTGACGACGCATATATCAGAAATGCGATGAGAAAATAAAGAATAATAATGCCCAGTACTAAAAGCAGTGAATTCTGATCTGTCTTTGCGAACTCAATTCCAAGCGCTGAAATTTTTGTTGGCACAAATCCGGCCTTAACTATTGTTATGCCAAGTATACTTGATCCAAGAAGAAATTTACGATCCCTCCTCGAAACTTCACTTAACGGATCATCCAATGTAACTTTTATAGGTGTTTCATTCGACATTATAAATATCTTTGGCAGCTAACGTCGCAAATAACCGGATGACAAAAGATGCAGAGCGAAGCGGCGCAGCCTTGGCAGTCCGAGTTAATTTGCCTTGTTATGTTGCATTGTAACTTAAGTACTTAACCTTAAATTCTTTATAATGCTCTTGTAATCTTGTTGATTGCACTTGTCTTAGAATCTCATCGGTGGTTGTTTCCAAGGGCAATACTTTAAATTTACTTTTGCCTTTATCCGTCAACATGTTCTCGTGTGCTGATTGGGTTTGCAGATGAATCTTTTGATTTGCCTTTGGGTAAACAAATACAACAAAACTATTATCATTTATGTGACATAGGTTTCTCATTATTTGATATGAGTCCAGAAATGCATCCATTTTACTATATTCAGGCTTTATAAAGCCATTGTTCTTTAATAATGGTTGATATGTGTTGGCATATTTAACTCTGTGTTCATCATCATTCTTTGCTTTTCCAAATTCAGCTTCGGAATATTTTATTTCAAAATACACCTTTGTATTATCTGACAACTGTATGTAGAAATCGAAATTGGTTCTTCGTCCGGCTCCGGTTTCTAAATCTGATTCTTTTTCAAAATATGTTCCTGTAATTGATTTTTTAGGAATTCCCAATAGGTCTAATATTAAACCAAGTTTATCCTCCAACATTAAGGGGAAAAACAAATTGATACATAATGCTTGAGATGAATTTAGATGATGAAAAAATTTGTGAAAATCAATTTGCGAACTTGAAGAAGAAAAAAATGCATCTCTGTAATGCTGAATGATGTTATGTGTTCTGAATTTCGTTGGCAGAATATGCTCTTTTAATAAATCCTGCCCCCTATATCTAAAAAAACCAGCCTCTTGAATTCCAAGTTTCTCTTTCCTATATACACCAAGGGTATTTTGGACTTTTTCTTGAAAACTCAAACTTCAGCTCCTATTTCCCCTGCAACATAACGCAGCCTTCAGCGGCGGAGGAACGCCGTCCGCTGAAAGGCATGGTTGGCCGCTTCATAGCGCCGATTTGCCGGGAGTTCGGGCTGCTTCTTCAACCTTGCGTTGATGGGCCTCGTTCCTCTCCCTCCAGCGTTCTGCAACAGCCTCAATCTCAATGTAGATTGTAGCATCATTTGCTAAGTTCCGTCTCTCGTTAATATAAGGCATAGACCATCGGGAGACTTCTGGAAGGACACTGCCGAAGTATTCAAAAGCAATATCCTCGTCGTAAATACCGTGTTTCACTCCCAGCGCAATAGCTTCGAAAAAATTGAGGTAATTCTTGATGTGATGGTGCAGATCGGCTTTGTCTTCCACATCAGTAACATTCGCATAGGTGTGTGCAAAGTCGTACCACTTCGCGACGTGCTCCAGCTTACGCCTCGTCTCAGCCAGTTCTCCTTGCATGAGACGGTCTGCGAGGTCTTGAGCCGACTTCCGGCGATTCCATTCGTGCTCTTTCTTTATTTGACGAATCACGTACCAGACACTAGCAATTACAGCGAAAAACGTAAGAGTGTTGACAATCAGTGTCAATATTTCAAGCATTACAGTAACCCCCTAAGTACGGCCAACTTTGATATCGACTGCCGAAAAGCTTCGCTGCATTATAGCATGCGAAACGGGATTATGCGGCGATTTTGTCGCATAAAACCCTCCATGCGGGTTTTATACTGCATTTTCGCTACGTAAAAGAACTTGAGAAATTGAGGGGTCAGGTCTTCATTTTTCACCTTTGTCAAGAATGAAGACCTGACCCTCTTGTCTCTCCTGTTTGGTATTAATGGGCGCATCAATAGTGACCTCTTGAGGAAGCCTAACGCTGGAGCTGAGAGGTGCGCCGGTTACGGCGCATCCTTTTCCAGCGACTTGTTCGCTTCAGCGATAAATATCTTTTCGGTGACCAACCCTCACAACCCAAACAGTTAGCTCATTATCTTGGATTGAATAGACAATACGGTATCGGCCCTGCCTCAGGCGATACCGTTCTTGTCCGGCCAATTTTTCGCTGCCTGGTGGGCGGGGATTATCTTCAAGCGTCTTGATGCGATTGAGGATTCTCTTCACATCTTTTTTCGGGATGCTTCCAAAATCCTTTTCCACGGATCTTTTGAAAAAGACCCTATATCCGGCCATCTTTTTTCAGCCTCTTCAACATTTCATCATAACTGAGCAGGGGGTCTTTCGCCCTTTTTTCGAACGCAGCAAGATCCTCAGCATCCTCGGCAAGGGCTTCTCTGACGGCTTCGTTAACAAGATCAGATACAGACCGATCCGTTTCAAAAGATTTTAATTTCAACGCCTTATGAACGATCGGATC
>JABXJX010000197.1 GCA_013375375.1 Desulfobacterales bacterium
CACCTTCGCTGAAAAGGCAAAGGAAGAGCCAGAGCCATACTATGTGGGCATGGAGAAGTGTAAGGAATGTCATCCAGAGGATGTAAAGACATATTCTGAGTGGAAGTACTCCAGAAACTTTCGCATCCTGGAGATGAGGGGTAAGGAACACGACCCTCAATGCGTGCCCTGTCACACCACAGGATACGGCAAACCAGGCGGTTTTGTCAGTGTGGAGGAAACGCCGCATATGAAGAACGTACAGTGCGAGGCATGCCATGGACCTGCAAGCCTCCATGTAAAGGCGCCCACTGTAGAGGAGCATCAGAGGACTCTGAGTATCCCCAGAAACGTCTGCACCACATGCCACCATCAGCATGAGCACATGGGGTATTGAGAAAAATGGGTCAAATTATATCATTTTTGGACAAGTTGCGAGCTAAGCTACGTGTAGTCAGCCTAACGATTAGGGTGATATTAGGCGCAAGCCTAATTTTAATTATAGCGATGGGCCTGTTTACTTACTATGATATGGTGACACGAACAAAGTTCCACTTTGACAAGCAGGAAGAGCAGGCATTTGAGATCAGTGATACGGTAATGAGGAGTATTGAATACCCGATGCTCGACGGAGAGATGGAGGCTGTGCAGGCCATCCTGGAAAAGTTGAACACATTAAAGGATGTGACAGTGGTAAATCTCTGTGATGCTACAGGCATCATTAGATACAGTGGATTGCCGGCTAACATAGGCAAGGTTGACGATTCAGAGGTCACTAAAAAGGCCTTGCGCACCAGTTCCCTTTTGAAGGGCCTGGAGATGGTGGACGGGGGAA
>JABXJX010000071.1 GCA_013375375.1 Desulfobacterales bacterium
ACTTCCAGTTGTTCAACGGCAGCGGCCCTGAAAGTATCAGCTGCGATCAACAGTACCTGGTGCCCTTGTTTAATATAGCGATCCGATAACTTTCCAATAGTGGTTGTTTTGCCGACGCCGTTTACTCCTGCCACCATAATGACATGAGGTTTGCTATTGGGCATGTGGCTTGGGTCTGGTTTTGACGGGATTTTGAGAAACGTGAGGATCTCGCTCTGCAGTGCATCTTTGAGGTCAGCGGGATCATTCAGCTCTTTTCTGTCAACCCTTTCCCTGACATTTTCAATGAGGGCCATGGTTGTCTGTACGCCGATATCCGAGGTAATAAGAACCTCTTCTAATTCTTCGAGTAAATTTTCATTAATTTCTTTTTTCCCGAGCAGGAGATTGTCAAGGCGGTTAGTAAAGGCCTTTCGTGTCCTGGACAGGCGATTTCTAAGTCTGCCGAAAAAGCCCTGTTTTGAAGCCTCTGGTACAGATGTTTCCGTTTCGTCGGCTTCCGATGCCTTCTCTATCTGTTTCAGAGCCCCAATACTCCATCACTCCATATTTATGGAGATAAGTTTTGAAATTCCCTTGTCCTCCATGGTTACGCCGAAAAGGGCGTCGGCGACTTCCATGGTTTGCTTGTTATGGGTAACCATAACAACCTGAGAGTCTTTTCCTATTTGCTGAAGTAGTTCATTAAAACGATATGCATTTACATCGTCTAAGGGGGCATCAATTTCGTCAAATATGCAAAATGCACTGGGCTTGATCAAAAAGAGCGAAAAGACAAGGGCAATGGCGGAGAGGGCCTTTTCGCCGCCGGAAAGCAGGCTCATGCGGGTCAGCCTTTTCCCTGGGGGATGAACGAAGAAAGAGACGCCCGATTCCAAGGGTCTCTTTGGATCGGTGAGTACCAACTTGGCCGCGCCGCCTTCGAATAGCCTTGGAAAGACACTCTGGAGTTTTTCATTTACAGCCCTGAAGGTTTTCATGAACTGTTTCAAGGACATCCTGTTGATCTTGCGAATGACTCGACGCAGGGCCTCTGTCGATTCAATCAAATCGTCATGCTGTTCAGTCAGAAATCGGTATCGTTCCTCCAGGCTCTCATAATCATGGATGGCTCCAAGGTTTACGTCGCCGATTCCGGCAATCTTTTCACGGTAGCCTGCCAGCGCTTCTTGTACCTCTTCCACTGAAAGCCCCCCCATATCGTCCTCATGATCGGGGCTTTCAATATCCCGGTGGTATTTTTCCTGAATGCGACTTACAAGATGCTCACATTGCATCCTCCGTTCGGCTTGCTTCAGTTCGAGCTGCTGGATTTTCTGCAAGGTTTGTTGTTGGGCGGTTCTGACATCAGAGAGTGCCTGGTCGTTGTCTATCAGCATATTTTCGATTGTCCGGTATTCGGCTTCCATCTCAGCTGAAACCTCTTCCGCAGCTTTTAGCTCTGCATACGAACGGCCGATCTTGTCTCGATCACTTGCCAGTCTCTGCTCAACGGCTATTTTGTCTTGCTTCCTTTGATTCAACTGTGTGGTTAGACGGTTCAATTTTTCCATGCGCTCATCTTGAAAGCTTCTCAAACGTTGAAGCGTGTTTTGGATGTTCTCATATTGCGCCCGGAGTCTCGTCAATTCCATCTTGAGTCCCACAAGTTTTTGGTTGAACGATTCCAGGTCTTCCGAGGCTTTTTTGGTGTCAATATTTTTTTGGGCGATATCAGACTCTGTTGTTTGAATCTCATCGAAAAGCCCGGATAAGACTTCCTCGTGCGCGAATAGTTCTTGATCCAGATCTGTTGTCTCCCCTTTGATTTGCTGTGACTCAAGGTCTAAGATTTTCAAGCGATGATTGGTATGCTTGATCTCTTCTCCAAGCCGGTAAAGCTCTTTTTCAAGGTCCGTCTCTTCTTGGCTTTTCCGGAGATGGGCTTGTCGTGCCTTTTGAATATTTGTTTCCAATGCAATGGTTTCAGTCTGTAATTGTTCTTGTTCTGACTTGGCTTTTGCGGTCGAAGCCTCCAACCGCGAAAGCTGTTTGCCTAGTTCTTTTATTTCCCTCTTCTTGGATAGGATACCGGAAGCGGCATTGTCCTGGCTCCCTCCTACCAGGATACCCTGAGAGCAAACACGGTCTCCGTTTTGCGTAACCACGGTCCTATGAAACCCGTTCCTGTTCCAAAGCTGCAGCGCAACCCCAAGGTCTTCGGCAACCGTCACGTGCCCCACAAGGGACCGGATAAGGTGTTCATAGCCGTCTTTTACCTTAATGTGGTCAATTAGGAGGCTTTTGGAGTCAGGCAGGCCTTCACGGACAGAAACGTCTGACTTTGTATCAATGATCGGCCTGAGTCCTTTTATGGGGATAAAGCCGCCACGGCCGGCCGACTGTGTACGAAGATAGTCGATAGCCGCCACACCGCCTTTCTGGTCGGCCACAATTACGTATTGCAAGGTTTCGCCCAGGGCGGATTCCACAGCATCCTCATAGGAGGGTTCGGCTTCTATAACATCCGCTACCAGTCCATGAATCCCGGTTTGCGCATGGTCCTGGGAATTGCATTCCCTCATGACTGCCCGAACCCCATCCTTATACCACTCATAGTTCTCGTCCATCTTTTTTAGTGCTGTATACCTGGATTGAATCTTTTGTTTTTCAGCCTCCATGATTTGCACCCGGCGCACCTGGTGGGCAAGCTCATGACGGGTTTTCAGGACCTGTTTATCCATGGATTCAAGGGATTCGTTTATATCCTTCAAGTTTTGCCTTAAGTTATTCAGTTGTTCATTGCCCTTTGCCAGGTCCTTTTCAAGCTTGGCCAGCTCGGCCCCTGCCAGGCCTTTTTCTTTCTTGATATGCTCAAGCCGCCTTGCAAGGCTGTCCTTGCTTTGCGAGGTGTTTTGCAATGTGTTTTGATAGGCTGCCTTGCGGGTTGCCAGATTCATCAACTCAGCCTTTTTGGTTTCAAGGGTTTGATTTAGATTAGATAGTCGATCTTTCAAGGCCTGCCCGGATGGTTCTTCTTGTTTCATGGTTGCTTCAATTTTTTCTATATCCCGTTGCAGGGCAACTGAGCGCTCATCGAGATTGCGACATTCGAGGCTGATTTCGTGGTCTTTATTCTCAATTTCCTTAATTTCAGAGTTGAGCTGCTCGGCCTCGGTAATCAAACGTTCAAGATCTTTAGTGCTGTGTTCAAGATCCCCTTCAAGCTTGTCGATGGTACGCTGGAGCTGATATTTTTTTGCTTTATGTTCGGAGATCTCCCGGTATTTGACTGCTCGTTGCTGTTTTATTTCTTCAATCGTAGCATCAAGCTTTGCAAGTTTGGATTCGTGTTTAATATCCGTATCCCGAAAGGACTGGAGCAACGCCTCTGCTTCACGCATCTCACCACATATAGTCTTGTACTGATAGGTTGTCAGGCCGACCTCCAAGCGTTCGATCTGTTCTTGATAGGCCTTGTATCGCTCGGCTTTTTTTGCCTGACGTTTAAGACTGTTCATCTGGCGCTTTATCTCGGTGATGACGTCGTTGATGCGCACCAGATTCTGTTGGGTTCGCTCGATCTTCCGGAGGGCCTCGTTTTTTCGACTCTTATACCTGGTGGTGCCTGCCGCTTCTTCGACAAAGAAGCGTCGTTCTTCCGGTCCGGCGTCAATGAGGGTGGAAATCCTTCCTTGCTCAATTACGGCGTAGGTTCTCGATCCCACGCCGCTTCCCATTAATAGGTTTTGGATGTCCTTAAGTCTGCATGGCTGTTTATTGATGAAGTAAGCACTCTCGCCGGATCGGAAGAGGCGACGGGCTACCATAATCTCAGAAAACTCTCGATATTGTTCCGGGGTGTTGCCGTTGCCGTTGATGAGTGTCAGGGAGACCTCGGCCGCGTTCAAAGGGGGCCTTTTCTCAGTACCCGAGAAAATGACGTCTTCCATGGATTTGCCTCGGAGCATCTTGACGCTCTGCTCCCCCATGACCCAACGAATGGCGTCAACAATATTGCTCTTGCCGCAACCATTGGGACCGACTACCGCGGATATCCCTTCCGGAAATGTTACAGTAGTCTTGTCTACAAAGGATTTGAATCCCGTGATATCTAACTGTTTGATTTTCATAATAAATATCCTCTTTAGGACAATCTTGAATTGAATCCGGTCCTTAAATTACAAATTATTACCAATAAGAGAAGGGTTTGTAAAGAAAAAAGTACTATAAAATGTATATCTTACTTTGAAAGATACAACATATAGGGTTTTTGGGGGAAGGGTCTCTTGTAGATTGCGGCCTTATTTCTTTTTCTTTCTTCTGCGAACACGACGTCTTCTTACTACTCTCTTTCGAGGCTTGCGGGAAATCGCAGGTGATCTTTTAACGTCTTCAGGCATTGAAACCAAGTCTTGCAAAGGGGTATCGCTCGTTTCGCCGGGGAGCGCTTCCTTATGGCGACAGGTCGCCCTTGGACATCTTAAGATCGTCTTTCCATTCTTGTCGGTCGATTCTATCAAAAACGGATTGTTGCATTGCGAGCAGACAATATGATGCGGTTTGCCCCAGCTTACAAAGACGCAGCCCTTATTGGGACACGTGTAAAAGTATTTTCCCTTGATAGTCTGTTCCTCTTGGACCTTGCCGGTTTGGCATAGCGGACACGACACCTGCGGACAAATATATAGAATTTGCAAATGATCTCGGAGTCGTTGATACCCTTGGAAATGTGTTGGAATGGACCCTGGATACCTGTGAGCCTCGCTATCATAGAAAAAGCGGTTCTAAATATCATATTGCCAAAGGTGGAAGCTTGATATCAACCAATGACATACGCCTGTTCAGTCGCTTCAAGGTAGATCTCGCTTCACATTCGAACATACTCGGCTTCAGATGCATTGTCTCCTGAGATATTTTAATAATTCTTATTATTTCTTTTCCATAGACTTGTGATTCGTAACTATTTGATTTTACTGGTACGCCTGGCAGGATTCGAACCTGCGACCTACGGATTAGAAGTCCGTTGCTCTGTCCAGCTGAGCTACAGGCGCTTACTTCATTAATCGAAAGAAAATAACACAGCCCCCCAACCTTGTCCATATCAAAAGCTCAAATAAATCTCCCAAAGACAATACCACTGTAAATGAGAGCCATCGTTTGGTAATTATGTGTCGCTTTTACATCTTGATAAAGGAGCAGGTGTCTGATATCTTCGCCAAGAAATTGGGAATCACACAGATTGGGGAATTGAAGGAAATTTAAAATCCGAAAATTGACAAAAAAAAAGAAAAATAAAAAGAAAAAAAAATCAAAAGTGGAGCGCTTGCCGATCAAAGGCGTTCAGTCCCAAGCGGATTCCGCTCTTGTCAAATTCGATCCCTTACAGCGATACTTGCAAGAAGTCGGCCGGCACGAACTCCTTTCAAGAGAAGAAGAAAAAGAGCTTGCCATCCGGGTCAGGGAAAATGGAGATCAAGATGCAGCTTATAAGCTGATTACTTCAAATCTTAGGCTCGTAGTGAAGATTGCCATACAGTTTCAGAGGGCATGGATGCAAAACTTACTTGACCTTATCCAGGAAGGGAATATCGGTCTTATGCAGGCCGTACAGAAGTTTGACCCTTATAGAGGGGTTAAGTTTTCCTATTACGCCTCTTTTTGGATCAAGGCATATATCCTAAAATTCATTATGGACAATTGGCGATTGGTCAAGATCGGAACGACACAGGCCCAACGAAAGCTCTTTTTCAAACTGAAAAAAGAAAAACAGAAACTTTTATCCGAGGGCTTTGATCCTAAACCAAAACTCCTTTCCGAGAGGCTTGGGGTCTCCGAAAAGGAAGTCACTGATATGGATCAACGCCTGGACCGTTGGGAATTGTCTTTAGATGCGCCGATCAAGGAAGACTCGAACAACGAGATGATCGATTTTGTCGCTGCGCCGGCACCATCTGCCGAAACCCAGGTGGCTAAGAAGGAAATGGAGACTATTATACACAAAAAACTTGGCTCATTTAAGAAGGACTTGAGCGAGCGCGAAGTCTATATTCTTGAAAACCGGCTCTTTTCAGACACACCCGCAACCCTTCAAGAGATAGGAGAGCGCTATGATATTACAAGGGAGCGTGTGAGGCAGATTGAAAACAACATGATCAAGAAGATGAGGACGCGTTTCCAGCGTGAGATACCCGATTTTGAATCATTTCTTGGTGAGCTTGATTAGGGGATAGAGAAGATGCTCATAAAGCTGCTTAATATACTCATACCAGTCGGGATGATATTGCACATGGCCGCATGTGCCGTACCCCAAAGGATTCCATCTGCCGAGGTTAAGTCCGGGGATGCCGGAGGTTACTATTATTACACTGAATCGCGCCTGATGAGGAGACGAGGGAAGCTTGACAGGGCCTTAGAGTTACTAAAAAAAGCGGCGGCCAAAGATAAAGATTCCATTCTCTTAAAGAATGAATTGGTGCAACTCTATCTACAACAGGGCGATTATAAAGCAGCCTTAACAATTGTACAGGATAGCATTCAGGAGCATCCTGAATATGTTCCTTCATTGGTCGTGTTGGGAAGCATTTATGCGGCCATAGACCAGCATGCCGAAGCAATCGAGGCGTATGAAAAGGCCCTGGTGCTTGATTCAAAATCCGAGAATATTCATTTTCTGCTGGGCTCGGAGTACGTCAAGATCAAACAATTCGATAAAGCGATAAGGCTTTATCAAGACCTGATCCGGATCAATCCTGAATCATTTAACGGGCATTTTTGCTTGGGGTCCATTTATGCATCCCTGAAGAATTATGATAAGGCCGAGGTCGCCCTGCTGAAGGCTATTGAATTGAAACCTCGCTATGAGCGGCCCTTTTTTGAGCTTATCAGTGTTTATGAGGCTATAGGCAAACACAAAAAGGTTATCCAAACCTACGACAAGATTCTTGCCGTCAATCCGGATAATCTCAGGGCGACGGTTGGGCTCGGCCGTTTTTACTTGAAGACAGGTCAATCCAAAGAGGCCGAGACCATATTCGAGGAGCTGAAACTTCGGAGCAAATCCGATCCGCGGGTCATTAAACAGATTGCCCTGATATACCTGGATGAGAAAAAATACAAGGAAGCCTCGCACACCTTGCAGCTGCTTTTGAAGCACGATCCGGACAACGCAGAGATCAATTACTTTCTCGGGATGGCGTTCGAGGGGCTTGAGGAAACAGATAAGGCGATAGCATCCTATGAAAGGGTTAATAAGACATCGTCATATCATCGGAGCGCTGTTGTTCATCTTGGCTTTCTTTACAATGAAGCAGGTGATGCGGAAAAGGCAATCCAGGTAATGAAAGAAGCAGTTGAGCAGGACCCGGAACAGCCCGAGCTGTATTTGTTTTTGGGCGCCCTGTATGAAGAGATGGAGTCGTATGGCAAAGCAATAATTGCGCTTAAGAACGGGTTAAAAATTCAGCCCGACAATGTAAAACTTCATTTTAGACTCGGTGTGGTTTACGACAAGGCAAATGATAAAAAGTCCAGCATAAAAGAGATGAAGGCAGTGATCAATATAGACCAAGCTCACGCCGAGGCATTGAACTATCTGGGCTACACCTATGCAGAGCTCGGCACAAACCTTGATGAGGCTGAAAGCTTGATCAAGAAGGCCATGAAATACAAACCAAACGATGGATACATTGTCGATAGCCTGGGATGGGTCTATTACAAGAAGGGCTCCTACAAAAAGGCCGTCAAGCTTCTTGAAGAAGCGGCTAAACTGGCTCCGGATGATGCCACCATTTTAGAACACCTTGGCGATGCTTATATCAAGATAGACAATCCAAAAAAGGGATTAGAATACTACAAAAAGGCCCTGGAAAAGAAAGGGGACGATACAAAGGCGCTTGAAGAAAAGATACAACACGTTGAGAAACAGCCGGGATAGGGTGTGGTTGTTTACTCTCGCGGCCCTGCTTTTTCCTTTGTGCCTTTATGGATGTGCCTCGAAACCATCCTTAATGCGAGAGGGGCCGGATGCCGGCCGGATTTTGGCGTCCCTGAAGCAGTACAAAGATCAGTTTGAAAGCTTCAGGGGGGTCGGCAGGTTCAAGACTTTTCGCAGCGCCGGCGTAAAGTCTTTCCGCATAGCGTGGATAGGGTCTCAACCGCAAAACCTGAGAGTGGAAACATTGGGGCCATGGGGACAATCTGCAGCAACCTTTGTAATCAATGGATCGAGTTTCTTTCTCTATTCCCGTCAGGATAACCGATATTTCAAAGGGGACGCCACTGTCCGCAATCTTTCACGTTTTGTATCCATGCCCATGAGAGCCGAAGACCTCTTTGGGCTCTTGTCGGGTCAGCCGCCTATCCTTGCGTTTCACCGTGCCAAGATTCGAGCCTCAAGAGGGGAGGGCGGCCGGCTTTTAAGTCTTTACAAGAAATGGGGTCGTTTGATCGAAAAGATATGGCTGGCAGACGATGAAGAGACTGTTGAGCGGGTTGAGGTTTTTGACGGCCGGGGCAATCTAAAATACAGGATTCAATTCAGTGAATTTCATCAGGTGGAATCCTCGTGTCTTCCACACAGAATTGCAATCTCAGACTTGGATGGGCCGCTTTGGTCACTCACAGTGGAAAAGTTCCGGACAAATGTTTCGATCCCGGATGGGGCGTACACCTTGGAGGTCCCTGGAGCCCAGGTGATTGACCTTGATTCCTGAGCCGGATAAGCTGAAGTGCCTAAACAAATGAAGTTTGCTGCTGATCGAATGCTCGGGAAGCTGGCCAAACAGCTTCGTACCCTTGGTTACGATACGCTCTATTTCAGCACACTGTCCAACGAGAGATTTCTTGCGCTTGCAGATGAAGACCGGATCCTTTTATCACGCAATACCCGGCTTGTTGGAAAGATAGCACCGGAGAAGTTGATATTTGTGGAGGCGAATGATCCTAAGAAACAGCTACATGACCTTGTTCGCTTCCTTGGCCTCAAACCGGATCCAAATAAATTTTTTAGTCGTTGCACGGTCTGCAACGGCCTCCTTGAGCCTGTCAAGCCACAGGATGTGGTTGGAAAAGTACCCGATCATATATGGACTGGCGTCAATAGATTCTCCGAATGCAGTGGCTGTGGAAGGATTTACTGGCCGGGGAGCCATACAGTGCGAATCCGTGAGGAGATAGGGGAGTTGCTAAACAAATCATGAAGCTATCTGTTATCATCCCTGTATACAATGAAGTAGGAACCATCAAGAAAATTTTGAACCGGGTGCAATCGGTGCCGCACGACAAAGAGATCATCGTTGTCGATGACGGCTCCACAGATGGAACCAGGGAGTGGCTAAGCCGGATTTCCGATGGGAATATTACCGTCCTGTTTCATTCAGTTAACAAGGGTAAAGGCGCGGCACTCCGAACCGGTTTTGAGCGGGTGACCGGAAATATTGTCATTATCCAGGATGCGGACCTGGAATACGACCCGCGTGAATATGGCCGCCTCATTGAACCTATCCTGGACGGCCGCGCGGATGTGGTTTATGGTTCCAGGTTTACAGGGGGGCCACAGCGCGTTCTCTTTTTCTGGCATTACGTTGGGAACAAGTTTCTGACGCTTCTTTCCAATATGCTCACCAACCTGAATCTTTCCGACATGGAGACCTGTTACAAGGCCTTCCGCGCTCACCTTCTCGAAAAGATTAAGATCAAGTCCGACCGCTTTGGATTTGAACCTGAGATCACCGCAAAGTTTGCCAAACTAAAGTGTCGCATCTACGAGGTGCCCATATCCTATAGCGGCAGGGGTTACGAAGAGGGGAAGAAAATAACCTGGAGGGACGGCGTGGCAGCGCTTTCTCATGTTATAAGATTCAGATTCTTTGACTGACATGGGAAAAGTTGTCAGGGCCTTAAATGATATATGAAGGGGCTGTTGCCGAAACAGGCAGGTTCGCAGATAGCTTCTAAAAGAGCCGTCAAGGAGCATCTTTTTTTGAGTCGGGTCAAATCTCATCCTGCTTGTAAGGGGCAAAAAGCTCGGGCCTCACAGATCAGGCACACGTATACGCTATCT
>JABXJX010000072.1 GCA_013375375.1 Desulfobacterales bacterium
CGAGTACCCTCTTTTCCGCCTCTCTTGAAGATATGCCCTGTGATTTCTTTAAGGCCTCAATTTCCTTGTATTCATTTCCAAGATAAACCACTATAACAAGTTTGCCGATATTATGAAGCATTGCCGCCGTGAATAGATCTTCCAGGGCTTCGTAGCCGAGCATTTCCCCCAAAACCCTTGACACTGCAGCACAGAATTGGGCATGTTTCTGGAATTTTTCAAAGTTGAAACCTTTAAGATCCGCCTTGTTGGCGAAATGATCGATTATTGTCGACGTTGTGAGAATTTGCTTCATTGCCTTGAAGCCGAGCACTCTTATAGCATACTCAACGGTTCGCACATTCCGCCCGTAATATGCTGAATTGGCCATCTTGAGAAACTTTGCACTGATCTCAGGGCTCAGTTTTTCAACAATCCGTTGGAAATTGGTCTCAGGCTTATCCAATAAAGATAAGACTTCAAAAATAGCCGCATCAATTAACGGAATACCCTTGATCTTGGTTTCTATCTTCTTGATGCTCTCTTGATCTATCATTGAGCCCCCATTTCTCTTATGATAGCACAGAGTGAAGTCCAAAGTCGACAGGCACCAGTCGGCGTATCACCCTGGCGTGTCTTTCCGCGGCGTTTTGGTTTTTGATGACGGCTTCCCGGGCTCGTGCCCCATTAGTTTGCAAGGCATCTGGATGGTTGAGAAACCAGATCGCCTTTTCGGCCAACATTTCAGGACTTGAAACCAATATGCCGGCACCTACCTCTTCGAGCATGGCTTTGGCATCCAGGAAGTCTTCCATGGAAGGACCGTAAAAGACCACTTTTCCCCAAGCCGCTGGTTCCAGGGGATTCTGTCCTCCCAGCGGCACAAGACTTGCTCCACAAAAGATAATGGTCCCTACACTGTAGAGCTTAAAGAGTTCTCCAAAGGTGTTCATGATTACAACAGGTTTCGTGCGCCTTGTCCCTGCGATGTTAAGTTCGCTTCTTAGCTGATACCTGAAACCGCGTTCCTTAACTATGGATTCAATCACAAGTGTTTGGTTGATATGTCTAGGTGCGATAATGAGAATGGTGTCCGGGAATTCTTTCAGGATTTTTTCATATACGTCCAGGACCATGGCCTCCTCTCCGTTACGGGTACTGCCCGCAACAAATACCCTGTGAGAGTCGTCGAGATTCAAGATCTGTCGCATTTCCGTTTTCATTGCAGGTTCTGCAAGGCTCGCCAGTAGATCGTATTTGGCATTGCCGTTTATTTCGATTTTGCGCTGATCAGCTCCCATCATCCTGATACGAGCTGCATCTTCTCCTAAAATCATGCTGAAGGCATCCACATTTTTTAAGACTTCACGGAAAAGGGGCCGGAACTTGAGATAACTATAGATCGATCTTTCAGATATTCGGCCGTTAATCAAAGCGGTTTTGATTCCCATCCGATGCGCTTCAATGGTCCATGCAGGCCAGATTTCGGTTTCCAGAAAAACCAAAACGTCCGGACGTACGCGGGAAAGAGCCTTGCGTACTGAACCGGCAAAATCGATCGGCGCATATACCACGGGAGTATCTTCTCTGAAGGTCTCAATTGCAAGGTCGTGGCCGTGCTCCGTGGTTGTTGAAATGATGACAGAGCAGCCTGGTATAATCTTCTTGAGGGCCTCTACCAGAGGGGCCGCCACTTTGACCTCACCGAGAGATACGGCGTGGATCCAGATACGGGGCGATCCCGAAAGGCGTTGACCAATAGTGCGTGGAACAAACCCCAAGCGTTCTCCAACGCCATTACTGTAACGTCCGCTCAGACGGGTATATATCCAGAATGGTGGAAGGCAGGAGACAAGCAGTCCGCCGGTCAGCCCGATGTATGCTGCATATAGAAACTTCATGAGTATCTTCTTCAAGTTAACGTCTACGGTTAATCGGTTGCGATGCTCGTTACGTCTGACGGTTAACGGTTACCGAAGCGAGCTGCGCAACCGCAACCATTTGACGACACCCACTACTCCATTACTCCGTGACCGATTACCTATCAAATATGAAGAGGGTACATTCATGGCCTTATTTGCACAAACCGACGTCCTGCTATATTAAGAAGATAGATCTGTTTGTCCACATCCCCTGTTTCGTCAAATGAGGTAAGACCTGTTACCCCTGAAAAATCTTTGACATCCATGAGGGCTGTTTTCAATGTGATCCTGGACCGGACCCCAGACCGGTTTGACAGTTGGAAAAGAATCGAAGCTGTATCGTAGGCTTGGGCCTCTAAAAAGCCCGGGGAGATTCCGAAAACATCCTTAAAGCTCTTGGCAAAATCCTGGGCTATAAGTAGCGGACTGCCCAGAAAAAAACCATCGGGTACAATAGCATCCTGTACATATTTTCGAGCCGTTTGAATCAATTTATCCGAATGCCAGAGATTGGTACCTAACAGATAAACATTCGTCACATCATAATACGGGAACTGTGGGGCAATCATGCCGATCTTTTCAAAAGCGTCAGGGACAAAGACGGCTCCAAAATCAATGATCGGCTCAGGCCCCGCCTCCTCTTGTTCCGGCTGTTGCTCTGCAGGGGATGTGATTTCGTCCGGCAGTGAAATGGGGTCCAGCGGACCTAACAGAGGCGGTTTATCTTCTTGAGCGTCTGAAAAGAGGCTTTCGTCTTCATGTTCGGCTGCCAGGAATTCGGATATGAATTCCATGTATTCAGGGCTTGCTTCTTCTTTTTCGGGTCTTGGATAATAAAGGCCTACTAACTTCTTGATAACGTCGGCGAAGTCGGTCTGGTCCAGACCATACGATTCGATGCCGACTACCTCGGCACCGTGGAGTAATAATTCGTCCCAGAATTTGTTCATGAAGGAGATACCATAACGTTCTTCAGGGTAAAGTACGGCAAATTTTTTGATCCCCAGCTCCTGGGTCGCATAAGCTACAATGGCTCTTACCTGCAAGGAGGGTGTCAGAAAGTTTCGAAAGACGTAATCTCCCAATTTCGTAATATCCGGTTTCTGGGTCAGCGTCATGATTGGGACCTTGAGGTCCTGAGCCTTGATCGCGGCCGACTCCGATGTAATCATGGGTCCGATAAGACCTATTACCTTGTGTTTAAGAGCAAGGCTTTCAACCGCTCTGGCTGCTTCATTGTGGTCCCCTTTGGAATCCTTGATGACCAATTGAATCGGGTTGACATCGGGTTGAGAGTTGAATTGACTAAGGGCAAGCTCAACGCCCATCAGGGCTCGGCTTCCAAAGGCCCGGTAAGGCCCGCTCAGCGGGAGGATACAACCTATCGAGAGACGATCCACGAGCAACCTTGACTTTAACTCCTCCATGAGTGCCGTGGCGGTTTCAATCTCATCATGGTGAGGAAACAGGCTGATAAAATCAGACAGGGTTTTTATTGCCGGCTCGATGCGATCTTCCAACGCACGCTCTTTTGCCAGTTGAAGGCGTAAATAGCCGCCGGGCACCCTCTTTCTGTATACCTTAATTAGAGAATTCAATTCCGATTTTCTCAGGTAGGGTATAATTTCCTTCACTTTACTCAGGATTTCCGTACGCTCCTGTGGTTTGGCCCATTGATAGGCCTTCATATAACTCTTAATGCCGTTTTTGAACTCTTTGTCGGCGCTGTAGATGTACCCCATAACATTGTATATCCGAAACTTTTGACGAGACGTCTTTGCACGTTTTAAGGCGGAGCCTGCATACTTGATAGCCGCACTATAATTTCCCTCCTTATAATAAGCGAGTATGAGATTGAATCTGGCATCTTCCGCATAAGAACTTTTCCGATACTCGCGGATCAGACGGTGAAACGTACGTCGGGCTTGCGGATAGTCTTCCACAGCCATGTGAACCAAACCTGTCTTCATCAGCGCAGTGTCTACTAAAGGACCCTTTGGGAACAGCCTGAGATAACCTTGGTAGATAGCCAGTGCCTTTGAGTAATCCTGTTCCTGAAAGAGGTGTTCGGCTGTTTCGAAGCGCTCGAGAGCCCAGGTGATCTCAGGTGTTTTGGGTAGTTCCGTGGGTCTGGGGACCGGCGCGCATGCCCACAGAACAGAAAGGACTGCCGCAATCAGATACAGGCGGCCCCTGAATTTGTTCGGGCTTGACTTGTCGGTTGCGAAAAACAATCAGGATACCTCTCAAAATCTACCGGGGAAGTTTAAGTTTTCTACCAGAACGTGGTTGCGTTGTAAATAGGTTAGGTGTATAACAACTTACACCACTCAATTGAGGCGAAGCCCCTTGTCTATCAACCTCAAACTACCAGCAGGAGGCATGAAATGGAAGAAGAAAAGGTCGGAAAGGTGCAAAAATTTTTTGCCAAGCCTGGCGTGGCGGCTATTGAAGTTAATGCCGGTGTGATTAGAATTGGGGACAGGCTTCACTTTAAGGGCCACACGACCGATTTTGAAGATACCATAACCAGTATGCAGGTAGATAAAGAGCCCGTAGAGGAGGCGAAATCAGGAGATCTCATCGGGATAAAAGTGAAAGAAAGAGTTCGAGAAAACGATACAGTTTATAAAATTGTTTAGTAGGCCAACGGACCGGTGCAGGGGTGCGGCGTCCCCACAAGGCGGCAAGATCTTCATTCTTGTAACCTTTTGAATAGGTTAGCATTTGTCCTTAGTAGCTATACCGTGATCCTGGGGGAAATGGCTGTATGTCTGTCGCAGGTGAATTCAGCGCAAAATCCGCACACCAATAAACAATCCGCAATCCGCAATCCGCAATAACTATAACATGAAACCTATTGTTGCCATTGTAGGACGTCCCAATGTGGGCAAGTCCACCCTTTTTAACCGGATTACGCGTTCCCGCAAGGCCCTTGTAGATAATTTCCCCGGGGTAACCCGAGACCGAAATTACGGGGATGCCATGTGGGATGATGTTCCTTTTACACTGGTGGATACCGGAGGTTTTTCTGATTTTGAGTCGGAAGAATTCGGGTCCCTGGTCAGATACCAGGTGATGCAGGCCATAGAAGAGGCGGACGCTATTGTCATGCTTTTCGATGGGAGGGAAGGGGTCACTCCGATCGACACAGACCTGGTTCAAAGACTGCGCCAATCGAACAAACCTGTTTTTTACAGCGTCAACAAGGTCGACGGGCCAAGGCACGAGTCGGTTTTATCTGACTTTGCTGTTCTGGGTGTGGATCCATTCTATCCCATCTCTGCCGAACACGGATACGGCTTGCACGATTTCATGGATGCCCTGATCGCTGTTTTGCCTCAGGGTGCCCCTGAAGCCGCCTCCGGCCGGATAAGGCTGGCGGTCATAGGACGCCCCAATGTAGGGAAATCATCACTGATCAACCGCCTCCTGGGAGATGAACGTTTACTGGTGAGCGAGATACCGGGCACCACCCGTGATGCCATTGATACGGTCTGTACGGTGAACAAGAAAGAGTATGTCCTGATTGACACGGCCGGAATTAGAAGAAAGGGTCGCGTGCAAAGGAAGCTGGAAAAGTTTTCCATTATAAAGGCGCTGAAGATCCTTAATCGATGCGATATTGCTTTGGTTGTAATGGATGCCTCTGAAGGGGTGACGGACCAGGATGCCAACATTACCGGTTATGCCCTGGAAAGAGGTCGAGCCTGTATCTTACTTTTAAACAAATGGGATTTGGTTGAAAAGGATTCAACAACAGCCAAAAAGTACGTGGATAAAGTTAGGGAGCGATTAAAATTTGTGAGTTTTGCACCGGTGTTGACCATTTCAGCCCTTGCCGGGCAGAGGGTATTCAAGATCTTCGACCAGGTTGAGACCGTATATAAACAGTATACGACGCGCGTCAGTACGGGACGGCTAAACAAAATATTTGAAACTATCATTAACAAACATCAGCCGGCTTCCTACCGCGGTAGGCGCATTAAGTTTTATTATGCCACACAGGTATCTGCGGCGCCGCCCAGGTTTGTTTGCTTTGTGAACTATCCGGATGGTATTCATTTCTCATATGAACGGTACGTCATCAACCAGCTTCGAGAAGCCTTGGGACTGGACCTGTCTCCTATCCGGCTTGTTTTTCGAAAACGGGAGAAGGGGTGATAAATAAATCCGAATATCGAATGTCGAAATTCGAAACAAATACGAAGTTCAAATATCAAATGTTCAAAACATTATTCACTTTTTGCAATATTTAAAAATACTTGTGAGGTGCAATTTTGTAAAATATAGTGTTTCGGATTTTTTATTTTGGTCATTTGAATTTGTTTCGGATTTCGAGTTTCGGATTTCGATATTAATTTGACTTTGTCAAATTGTGGGTTCAGAACAATGGATCTGTTTAATCAATCTGAAAGAGAGATAAAAGAGGCTGCCCGTCCTCTGGCAGACAGGATGCGGCCGAAGAGCCTGGATGCCTTTGTGGGGCAGACCCATCTCCTTGGCAAGGAGAGCCTGCTTTGCCGGGCCATAGAAGAGGATAGGTTGTTTTCCGTTATTTTCTGGGGACCGCCTGGTTCAGGCAAGACGACCCTGGCCCGTATCATGGCCGGGGAGACAAAATCCCACTTTGAGACCTTCTCTGCCGTGCTTTCCGGGGTAAAAGAGATCAGGGGGGTCATTGATGAGGCCAAGGCGCAGCTGCGCTACCATCAAAACAAGACGGTCCTGTTTGTAGATGAGATCCACCGTTTTAACAAGGCCCAGCAGGATGCCTTCCTGCCGCACGTTGAAAACGGCCTGATTACCCTTATCGGCGCAACAACAGAGAATCCCTCTTTTGAGGTGATTTCCCCTCTCCTTTCAAGGGCGCGGGTAATGGTGCTTCAACCGTTTTCCGATGAGGAATTATCGATCATTTTAAGGCAGGCCATAAACGACAAGGAAAATGGGTTGGGGACGCTTTCATTAAAAGTTGAGCCTGATGCCCTTGCACATATCATCTGGTCGGCCGACGGAGATGCCCGCGTGGCCCTGAGCAATCTGGAAGCGGCCGCGTCTCTCGTTCAGGAAAAGGGCGTGACAAAAAGAAAGATTACGCGTTCCGTGGCCGAGGCCGCCCTTCAAAAGAAAGCGCTTCGCTACGACAAGGCGGGCGAAGAACACTACGACCTCATATCGGCCTTTCACAAGAGCATGCGCGGGAGTGACCCGGATGCCGCTTTATACTGGCTTGGTCGCATGCTCGTTGCCGGTGAAGATCCGCTCTATATTGCCCGGCGCATGGTCAGGTTTGCCTCTGAAGATGTCGGCAATGCCGATCCCAAGGCACTATCTGTAGCTGTTTCCGCCATGCAGGCGTTTCAATTTGTCGGACTTCCGGAAGGCGACCTGGCCCTGGCCCAGGCCGCTGTTTATCTTGCCACGGCCCCGAAGAGCAACGCCCTTTATGCGGGTTACGGAAAGGTAAAAGAATCGATTGGCAAAACCGGAACCCTTCCGGCGCCGCTTCACATTCGAAATGCACCAACAAGATTGATGAAGGATCTTGGCTATGGTAAAGATTACAAGTATGCTCATAATTTTACGGATGCCCACGTGTCCCAGGAATATTTGCCTGAGAAGCTTAGGGGTCAAGTTTACTACGAGCCCACGGACAGGGGCTATGAGAAGATCATCAAGGAAAGGCTTGCAAGGTGGCGTAAATTAAGAACAAAGAATCATGGAGGTTGAACAAGTGTTGGATTATCTAAAGCATCTGTATGAAGTAGCAGCAGGTGGTATCCTTTCCAAATGGGTTTTTGTTTATCCTGTACTTGCCAAGGCAGGGTTGGTTTTGTTGGGCGCCGTTTTTGTCTGGGCTGTTTTTAAATGGTCGATGAAACGTGTTCGAAAGAGGATCAGGAAATATGAATTTGTGCGTACCCACGAACAGATATTCGACCTGATTCAAAAGGCGATTCTCTATGCCCTGATTTTTCTCTGCGGGATCTATTTAGTGAATCTCTTCAGGATTCCTGTTCTGGAAAAAGTGTTTTATGCGGTCCTGATTATCCTTTTGGCCATCCCTGTTAAGGATTTCACCTTGCTTGTCTTGAGATATCTTGAGGCCAATTTCGTCAAGAAGACCCAGACCAAGATAGACGACATTGCCTTTGATCTTCTGAATAAATTTTCCGGCGTTATCATATTTGCTATTGCTGTTTTAATTGCCCTCGATGTGCTGGGAGTCAATGTGATGCCCTTTGTGGCAGGGGCCGGCGTAGCAGGCATCGCCATAGGCTTTGCAGCCAAAGATACCCTGTCGAATTTGATAGCCGGGGTCTTGCTCATTATTGACCGGCCCTTTGAAATCGGTGACCGGATCGAGGTGTGGACTTCGCCGGAAGGTTCGGCAACGTGGGGAGATGTGATCGATATAGGCATCAGGGCCACCAAGATCCGAACCACGGACAACATCGTCATTATCATCCCTAACAATGAGATCATGAAGCGGGATATTGTCAATTACACGACGCTCTCAACGGATATCCGCGTTAGAATTCCAATCGGGGTTTCGTACGACACCGACATTGACAAGGCCAAATCGGTCATATTAGAGGTGGCAAAGGGAGCAGAATGGGTTTTGAAAGATCCGCCGCCCATGGTGGTGGTAAGACAATTCGGGGCATCATCAGTTGATCTTCAGCTGCGTGTCTGGATCAAGGAGCCCAGAAAGCGGATGGACACCATATCGTATATGACCGACAAGATGAAGGAGGCATTTGACAGAGCGGGGATCGAGATCCCATACCCCAAACGGGACATAACAATCACAAAAAGATAATGGGGTCAAACCTTTACTATTAACTACTAACACTACCCCCACACCGCAACTAACTTGTGAAAACGGCGTCGCAAATCGGAATCATCCTCCAGCCTCGACGACAGCCGCTTTATGTTTTGAGTTAATGCAGCTACGCTCACACCACCCAACTTTAGGCCAATCTGGACATGGCTCATCTTTCTTATCAAATAGACACGGCACAGCTCCATAAATATGGAGCGGGCAACCCGGCATGCCGCCCGTTTTCGGTACAAGTCCCCTGCCGGAACACCAAATTCCAGAGCCACTTGCTGTGCAATTTCTTCCATTGTCTCCGGGCCGGTCTTTAACTCCTTCAATCCCGGTAGTTCTCTTTCATCGACCTTTCTCTTTGACAGAAAACGTTCATAAATTCGATCCACAAACTCATCCGACCCCAGTATTGCCTGCCCCTTAACCTCTTGCCAAAAGGTAATGTTCATATCTTTCAGAATACCGCCTATTACAAACTGCTCGTATCGTTTCCGCCCTTTCCGATCATCGCCCTTTCCAACCATTTCAAGAATCTTTTCATAATTGACAAAAGACTGCCGATGCTTCATACGGACATACCCAGGATAGCTGCTCCAACAATATCTGCGAATAATTTCCCTCTTCTCCTCCACGTCAAGCTGTGAATACTTTGGGATTCGCACTGGATTAAGGTGCAAATAGCGACTTAGTTCCAGTAGGTAGGGGTCCGTATCCACAAGAATAGCCTTGTAGCGGCCTTGATAAAGGTGACCGACTCGCCGGTGACGGCGATTGTAATAGACCGTATAGGCAGTATTAAAGCGCTGCATGAGGCTCCTGAGGTTTGCCTGGGGGGTCGTGAGAAGAAGGTGAAAATGGTTGTTCATGAGCACATAGGCATGCACCTCAATCTCGTAAAGCTCTACACTTTTCGCAAGGATCTCCAGAAATCTGATCCTGTCATGGTCATCGCTGAAAATCTTTTTCTTCTCATTCCCCCGGCAGGTCACGTGATGCCACGCACCAGGGTAATCTATGCGCAGGGGCCTAGCCATTTGCTCTTGAACCTCTAATGATATCCGAATTCTTAACCAAGAAGCCTGACCATTCCTTACTCCATTAATTCTCTTTAGTCAATAGTAAAGGTTTGACCCCATTGTCGCCCTAGTCAATAGTAAAGGTTTGACCCCATTGTCGCCCTGGCAAGGCTAAAGAAGATATGCTATTTTAAATAGTTCAGATTAGCCGGTTGAGAAATGTAAAACCATAAAGGTTTTGTTAATGTATACAATATTCAAACATCTCT
>JABXJX010000073.1 GCA_013375375.1 Desulfobacterales bacterium
TTAAACCTGTTGATGCTGCCGGTGTTTATGTGCCAGGCGGGCGAGGTGGCGAAACACCTCTGGTGTCGTCTGTTCTCATGGGATGCATCCCTGCAAAGATCGCAGGAGTGAAAAATATCTGCATCACTACCCCGCCGACCAGGTCCGGCAAGGTCAACCCGCATATACTTGCGGCCGCGCACAGAGTAGGTGTTGATACCGTCTACAAGGCCGGAAGTGCCTGGGGGATCGCGGCCCTGGCATACGGCACGGAGGCTGTCCCCAAGGTGGACGTCATTGTAGGGCCCGGGAACATCTATGTCACCCTTGCCAAAAAGCTGGTAGCAGGCACGGTGGGGATCGATATGGTAGCAGGCCCCAGCGAGATTTTGGTCATTGCTGATCAAAAGGCATACCCGGCCCATATCGCGGCCGACCTTCTATCCCAGGCAGAGCACGACCCTCTTTCCTCTGCAATCCTTCTTACGGCTTCTGCCGGGATGGCCGAGGCCGTGTCTGATGCTGTCATAGAACAACTGAAAGACCTTCCGCGAAAGGAGATTGCAGAGGCTTCGCTTAAGGCATACGGGGCTGTGATCGTGGTGCCCGATCTTGTGGCTGCCTTTGACCTAGCGAACCAAATTGCGCCCGAGCACTTAGAGCTTCAGGTCGAAGAACCCTTCCAATATCTCGGCTATATTCAAAACGCAGGCGCAATCTTTATCGGGCCATATACGCCCGAACCTGTAGGGGACTACATTGCCGGGCCAAACCATGTGCTTCCAACAGCAGGGACCGCCAGGTTCGCTTCAGCCCTTTCAGTGGGTCACTTTTTGAAAAAGACGAACGTCGTTTATTACAGTGAAAAGGCCCTGGAAAGGGATGCCCCCGACATTATTCGATTGGCAGAGATTGAGGGACTTACAGCACACGCCGGGGCCGTAAAGATAAGGCAGAAAAAATAGACGACAGGGGCGACAAAAAAATAGTTTAAAAAACACATATGCCGTGTGGTTGGCCGACGATGAGTAATCTGTAAGGCGAATCCGCATCCTGAGCGACACCCTGTTAAGATGCTCCCCTGCGTGCTCCCCTACATTTAATACTCTAATTGATGTGAGCCCACTTTAATTCTAGTCCGGCCTTGGAAAAAGAATTCTCGAAGGAGATGATTATGGACTTTAAAAGTTCAAGGCCTCGTAAACCCAGGGGCGGCAAGTTAAGTAAGGAAGAGATGGATCGGATTGTGGCACAAGCCCGTAAGGCCCGGGAGGATCGTCTGAAAGGTTACCGCGAGCAGTCCTTGAGAATCCATCCTTGGGTATGTGCCCGCTGCGGCCGGGATTTTACCGATAAGAATCTGCGTATGCTTACCGTCCACCACAAAGACCACAACCACGACAACAATCCTCCCGACGGGAGTAACTGGGAAAACCTATGCATCTATTGCCATGATAATGAACACAGACGATATCTGGATCACATTGAAGGTGAAAGTGATAAGATCATTGACGAACAAACTGACCCTCTTACACACAAGCCCTTTGCTGGACTTGCGGACATGCTGAGCGATAAGAATAAATAACCGAATAGGAGCTATACAAGCGAAAAGAAGCGCGTCCACCCTAAGCGCCCTGCTTAAAGGTCTCAATGAAGCCGGGAGGGGCAATAGGGCCGCCCTCCCAAAAAGCAGCCTCTAACCACCATATCTTGTGGCATTTTCTTGTTGACACACAATCCATAGTGCACTATATATGCGAAACCTTTGAAGAGAGGTTTTTCAAAGCTCTCGTACCGGAAAGATTTGTTTATCGGTGTGAACAGTTATGCGGTATTATAAAAGCTGGAAAGATTATCAAGGGCTGTTTCCGGGAACAGGGTCCCCTAAAAGTTTTTTCAAGAGGAACTTTTGGTTTTTCCTGTTTTTACTGGCCTTGGGTATAGGAATACAATGCTTCAAGGTCAGCTTGTCGACCGGTTACTTTAAGAGTGGAGACTCGTTTGAAAGCGAGGCGGTATTAGGCGCTTGGGCCAAGGAGGACCTCAAAGAAGTCTTGGATCCGGAAGTCTTATGCAATAGCCCCGGGGGTAAAATCGATATACATTTCTCCGGCAGGCGTTATTCCGTGGAGACCACTCTGGACCAGGGGCTTCAAGGTTATATGCTGAAACAAGTCAAGCGTTCCAAATCTCCTCTCATAGGATTTGTTGCCATAGATCCTGCAACCGGACGAATCCTTTCTATGGTCGATTCAAACAAGGCGAGTGGGACAAAGAGTGTCTGCCTCAGCAGTCGGTTTCCCGCGGCGAGCATTTTCAAGATCGTAAGTGCCGCCGCCGCTATCGACAAATGCAATATCTCCGCTGATACGAGATTGGCCTACAATGGCCGGGCAAATACCCTGTATAAGAACCAATTGACCGGTCGAGCCAATCGTTACACAAACATGGTCTCGCTGAAAAACTCTTTCGCCAAATCGGTCAACCCTGTGTTCGGCAAACTTGGTGTTTTTCGCCTGAAAAAGGACCTGCTTGAAGAATACGCCATTCGATTCGGATTTAATCAATGGATCGATTTCGAACTCCCTGTTGAGCTAAGCAGAATTTCAATCGGTGATGATCCGTATAACTGGGCGGAAGTAGCTTGTGGGTTTAATCGAGAAACATTGATATCCCCCCTTCATGCGGCAATGCTGGCCGCTGTGGTTGTCAATGACGGAAAGCTTGTTGAGCCCACGATTGTTGCATCTATAGCCGACAACGAGAAGACCCCTGTTTATGTTGGTGGCACTAAGACTATCAGACAGGTTATCTCTTTGAAAACGAGTCAAGAGATGAAGGAGTTGATGGCGGCGACCATTTCCTGCGGGACATGCAGCGGCACGTTCATGGGGTACCGCCGTGATCCGATCCTGTCAAAACTTTCTATGGGCGGAAAGTCAGGTTACATAAATAACAAGAGCGATGAATTGCACTATGATTGGTTTGTGGGTTTCTGCGCGGAAAGGGCGGGTACAAGAAAACTCGCCCTGGCAGTGTTAGTTGTTCACGACAAATTTCTCAGAGAGAGGGCCCGAAAGATTGCCCGCGGTGCCATGAGGTATTATTTCAAAACAGGCGAAAGACAAGGGGCTTTGAAAACTTAACCTTCAACATGGTTGACGACGACCATATCTTCAGCAAGACCTTCAAATATATCGAATAGAACTTTAAAACCTGTCTGCAATAGCCTTAACTCAAGAAAACGCCGATGGCATGACCCATTGTCCACCCTAAAAGGCTGCTGGATATAATTTTCTGTTCGTTCTTGTCCGTGTACCTCCAGGTACCAGCCGAACACTCAAAATCCCTTTTCGCTTGGTCTAAAATGTTTTTTGATCCTCCTCAAGCGGACTCCAGGCGATGTTAAAACTCTCCGCCTCCGGCGGAAAGGAATTGTTGTTTTGGCAACAGCCCGTCTTAGACTTAACCCTTGCGGTTTTGTATTGGATTCGGCATAAGTTATCAGGTTCGAAGGAGTTCTTATCGCACAACCATACTATGGGAAAAGGAGTCATCTCGCAATAGAGCAACTAATGGAAACGATCGGTAATATCAATGGATTCCTGTGGGGTGCCTGGACGCTTTATATTCTGCTCGGGGCGGGCATACTTTTTACGGTCTGGACCAAATTCTCACAGTTCAAAGTCCTCACCCATGGCGTGGCCGTCACCCGCGGTATGTATGACAATCCAGATGATCCGGGTGCCATCAACCATTTCCAGGCTCTTTCGGCCGCCTTGTCCGCGACCATTGGCCTGGGCAACATCGGCGGTGTAGCCGTAGCCATAGCCCTGGGTGGACCTGGTGCCCTGTTCTGGATGTGGATTGTTGGATTTCTCGGTATGGCGCTTAAATCCGTGGAAATTACCCTGGCTATGTTGTACCGCAATACCGATGACCCGGATGATCCGCATGGCGGGGCTATGTGGGTCATAGACAGGACCCTCGGAACTAAAGACGGATTCTCCCTTGTGGTGGCGAAAACTATCGGGTTTATTTTCTGCATCACGCTGCTGATCATGACCATGGCGGGGGGTAATATGTTCCAGACCTGGAATGTGGCTGACTTGACGCTCAATTATTTCGGGGTTCCCAAAATAGCAACCGGCATTGTTTTAGCCATTCTGGTCGGATTGGTAATCGTCGGCGGGATCAAAAGGATCGGCCAGGTGGCAGCCAGGCTTGTTCCTGTTATGTGCATTCTTTATCTGCTTTCCGCACTGGCCGTTTTGGCTGTGAATGTGCAGGAAATTCCGTCCATGTTTGCGCTGATCCTTAAGTGCGCCTTTGGGAAGACGGAGGCTGCGGGTGCCTTTCTGGGCGGAACATTTGGATTCGTTTTCGCACAGGGCATGAAACGGGCGTTATTCTCAAACGAAGCGGGCTTGGGCTCTGCGCCCATAGCGCATGCCGCAGCCAAAACAAATGAACCGGCCCGGGAAGGAATCGTAGGCGGAATTGGTCCGTTTATTGACACGCTTTGCATATGCAGCCTGACCGCTTTGGTCATCATTTCCACCGGCACCTGGAACCGCGGACCAGCCGGTGAGATGACCGGTAAAGTTGAACTTGTGAAAAAGGAAGGCAGGGTCGTGCTGGTCGCACCGGACCAGGTGAGTGCCTTGCCTGAGCTGCCGATAGGCGAAACCTGGAATGTTAATACACAGGTATTTTTCCTGCTCAGTAAACCCTCTGATCAAGAAGGGGAATGGGAACATATCAGGATATACGGAACGATTCATGGCAATAACCTGGGAAATCCCCAAACCATAAAATGGGAAGAAATACCCTCCGGCTCCCGGTGGGTCCTTGACAAAGAGGGTCATCCCATTAAAGGTGTCTTTCGCAACTTTGCTGGTGCCACCCTGACGGGCCATGCCTTTGATCGTGCCTTCCCCGGACTTGGCAAGTGGCTGGTTACGCTTGCCGCGTGGCTGTTTGCCGTCTCGACCATGATTTCGTGGAGTTACTATGGTGAGCAGGGCATAATATACATGTTTGGCAAAAGATCTGTTCTGCCTTACAAATTTCTATTCCTTCTCTTGACTGTAGCGGGTGCTTTCCTGGTGAAAAACAATACCGAACTCGGTGCCTTGGCCGATTTTGGCACTGGTTGGATGTTATGGGCCAACATGCTCATCGTGCTAACGATGGGACACCTGGCCGTAAAAGGTCTGGACGATTATTTCAAGCGCCTGAAAGCCGGAGCATTTCATCCCCGCAGCAGGCCTCCAATCACGGATGTAACGGATGGATATAAAGCTCGTTCGACCTGAACCGCGAAAGCGAGCGCATTCCCCATCCCGATTTATCGGGACTGCGGGGTTAGTGAGCGAATCTAAAAATGCCCGATTTACTTACGGTAGAAGATTCCTTGCAGCTTCCTGCAGGGAGCTGCAAAAGACACGACCCGTTCAGTAATATTGATGAGTATGATTGAGAAAAGGCTCAGTGCATTGTCTATATGGTTTTTCGAAAACCTCTTAAGATGCGAAGGAATCAGTCACTTCATATCCACTCGTATCGGTGGTTATAGTAACGCACCCTTTGATTCTCTGAATTTGTCGTTTAATGTTGGGGATGATGAAAAAAGGGTGATGAAAAATCGCAAGCTGCTCGCTGAAACACTTGGGATTTCCCTGAATAGTCTGACCACTGCCAAGCAAGTTCATGACGCTCATGTCGAGATTGTAACAAAGGGATCGCGAGGCAAAGGAGCAACAGATTACAAGGGGGCGATAAACGCAGCAGATGCGATGGTGACCGACGCGGCTGATACTTGTCTTATGGCCCTTTTGGCAGACTGTGTGCCGATTCTATTCTATGATCCCTCAAGGAGGGTGATAGGTGTTGCGCATGCGGGCTGGAAAGGGACGCTTCGATCCGTGGCTCGGAACACTGTTAGCGTCTTCCGGAAAGACTTTGACTGCTCGCCGAAAGATATTGTTGTTGGTATTGGGCCGTCTATTGGACCGTGCTGCTACGAAGTGGGCAAGGAGGTCGTCGGCCAGGCTGAGAATCTTTTTGGTGCTAATCAGGGTTACATAGGTAAAGAGTCTGCAAGCGGCAAGGGATATTTTGACTTGTGGCAAGCGAACCTAAGACAGCTTGTAGAGGCCGGTATCCCTGAAGAAAACATAGAAACTGCAAAGGTATGCACATGTCATCATCCTGATCTGTTCTTTTCTTACCGGCATGAGAATGGAAGGGCAGGAAGGTTTGGGGCCGGGATTGTCATTCGTTAGGTTTTCCTGAGCCCCTTGAGCCGTACCACTCAATCTGGTGGCATAGGGGTTGCTTTATGTGCCGACCAGTTCAACGGCATTGAAAAAGTAATCAATCTCAAATTCCGCGGTTTCCGGGCTGTCAGACCCGTGAACCACGTTCCTTCGTTCGTTCGTGGCAAACTCTCTACGTATAGTCCCTTCGGCGGCCTCTTCATAATTGGTGGCACCCATGAGTTCTCGATTTCTTGCAATCACGTCGTCTGCCTCAAGGACCATGACCACAGAAGGGCCCGAAGACATAAAGTCCGTTAACCCTTCAAAGTAGGAACGCCCCTTATGTACGGCATAAAATTCTTTTGCCTGTTCTTTTGACATGCGAACCATTTTCATCGCGACGATTTTTAAACCGGCCTGCTCAAAGCGCTTGATCACCTCGCCAATGAGTCCCCTTGCAATGCCATCAGGTTTGATGATGGACAGGGTTCTTTCCTTCATAGCATGAACCTTTCTGCTTTTAATTTGAGAGGTTTCCTAACAAAAACAAGGAGAGAAATCAAGGAAGTAGAAAGGATCAGGTTTACAGCAAGAAAGGGATGGGTGTTATGCCCAGGAAAGCTTTTTTACTTTTTTCAATTCAGCTTCTTTCACCGGATAGATGTGATAAACTAATTCTTCAGGAGAAAACCAGAGCTTTATCTCTCTTTCTGCTTCTTCCGGGTTTGCAGAAGCATGCATTGCGTTTTCGTAGATCCCCGAAGTGGTGATTCTTCCATATGCGCCACGAATGCTCGCAGGATCGGCTTCTTCTGGATTGGTGGCTCCGCAGATTTCCCGTACCTTTTGGATAGCGCCTTCTCCGTGGTATACCAGGGCCATAACTTTTCTTCTTTCATGGAACTCGCCCATAATATACTTTATCAGTTCTTCAAAAAAAGGCTTGCCTTTCAAAAGGGCATAATGTTCTTTAGCCAGTTCCTTAGTTACACGGACTATTCTTGCCCCGGCAATTTCCAGGCGCGTTTCCGAGAGGCGCGTAAGGATGTTGCCTGTAAGAGATTTTTTCAGGCCGTCAGGTTTAATTAATACTAATGTTTGTTCAATTGCCATTGCATTACCAAAAATACATTAATTGCCCCGCATCGTAAATAGGGGTTAATGATGTCTTTTCTGTGGTGACTGGCGGGAGACTTGGAACGAAAGAAAAGACATCATTAACCCAAGCTAATATCGGATACAAAAGTTTCGCCTTAGTAACTAATAAAAAGTCGCTTTTGGTGGGGCGAATATAGGAGAGAAGAATTTGTGTGTCAAGGGGAAACAGGTCTCAACATATGGCGACTTTGGGCTATTAAGAAACTCCGTTATAGTCGCACACAATATATAATGATACCTCCTGGTTGGAATCTGGTAAACAAAAATTTGAATTTTCTATCTTTATGTGTTAGTTTTTTATATTGAAATTGTTCCAACGTATTGGAATTGTAGACCTTTTGTTGTTAACCTATTCCTTGAGAGCCCCTAAGTTTACGCTATGTCTAAAGAATTGATCATCAATGCTACCGACCACGAGACCCGAGTCGCCTTTGTAGAAGACGGGAACCCCCGCGAACTCTTCATTGAAAGACCCAAGGAGTCCGACATTACAGGCAACATCTATAAGGGGCGGGTAGTGCGCGTGCTTCCAGGTATGGAGGCGGCCTTTGTTGATATAGGCCTTGAGCAGGCCGCCTTCATCTACGTGGCGGACGTCTTGAATAATTACCAGGAGTTTGAGCATCTTATGCAATCAGCCCCTGATGAGGGAGAAAACAATATCATCAACTTAAACAGGGAAAAGCGTCCCCCAGTCCTGGACCAAGAGTTCATGATTCAAGATCTCCTTCATGAGGGGCAAGAGATTGTGGTCCAGGTGTCCAAGGCCCCTATTGGAAACAAAGGCTCCAGGGTTACAACCAGGCTATCATTGCCGGGCCACCTTCTGGTCCTCATGCCTACAACAGATCATATTGGGGTTTCTCGGCGCATAGAAGACGAGAACGAGCGAGCGCGGCTCAAGGAAATCTTAACAGGCCTTCGCTCTGATAACTACGGCCTTATTGCGAGGACGGTGAGTGAAGGGGTCAACATGGAAAAGCTTGCCAATGAAATGAACTTTCTCGTATCTCTATGGCTGGATATTCAAAAAAGGGAGGCGAACGGGTCGGTGCCGAGTATGTTGCACAAAGAACTGAATGTAACACTCCGGGCGGTCCGTGATCTCTTTACTCATGAAGTTGACAAGCTCGTTATTGATTCCAAGCGGGGATATGAGGAAATCCTGGGGTTCTTAGATACATTCATGCCAAGGCTTAAGGTCTGTGTTGAACTCTATGAGGACAGCGAGCCTATCTTTGATGCTTGCAACCTTGAATCAGAGATATCCCGCGCGCTTAAGAAGAAGGTCTGGCTCAAATCCGGAGGATATATCGTTATTGAGCATACTGAAGCCCTGGTGGCGATTGATGTGAATACCGGCCGGTATGTTGGCAGGCAAAGTCTGGAAGAGACCATCCTCAAGACGAACCTCGATGCGGTCAAGGAGATTGCCTATCAGATCAGGCTTCGAGATATTGGCGGGCTGATCATTATCGATTTTATCGACATGGAGAAAAAATCGAACCGAGAAAGGGTATACAATGCCCTGAAGGAGGCGCTCAAGAAAGACCGGAGCAAGACTCACGTGCTTCCTATGTCTGAGTTAGGGCTCATCCAAATGACCCGAAAGCGTACCCGTGAGACCCTGAACCGCATGCTCTGCGAACCATGCTTGTACTGTGAAGGCGAAGGATACCTCAAGTCGAGGCGCACGGTTTGCTACAATATCTATCGGGATGTGCGCCGGGAGTCCGGGGAGATGCTGGGCCAGTGCATCACAGTGAAGGTACATCCTGATATTGCCGAGCTTCTACTGGGAGAGGAGAACTCACTGGTCGATTCGCTTGAGGCGACCCTTAACAAGAAGATTATTGTCCGGCCTGACCCACATTTTCATCTCGAGCAATATGAGATATATGAAGTGTATAAGAATTGCCTTGACAGAAAGGATTGATTACTTATAATGAAATTTTATGTTAATTACATGCCGCCACATTGGGGGGCGGTTGCGCATTGATTTATTAGGAGTTGCTAAATGTATGCTGTAATATCGACAGGGGGCAAACAGTACAAGGTCTCGGAAGGGGAAACAGTAAGGGTTGAGAAGATCCCGGGTGAGATAGGCACGCCCGTCTCTCTTGACCGTGTACTCATGTTTTCTAACGGCAAGACGGTTAAGGTAGGTCAGCCGACGCTTTCCGATGTGGCTGTTACGGGCCGTATAGTGGAACAAGGGAAGGCCAAAAAGGTCATTGTTTTCAAGTATAAACGACGGAAACGCTATCGGAGAAAGATTGGCCATCGCCAGCAGTACACGGCGCTTAAAATCGATACCATCAAGTGAGACCTTTGCATAACCCCTTTTCACTCTTTTGTATGAACTTTTTGATCCGCCTGAGGCGGACTTGCTCGCTAAATAGTGTATTGGCAGCCAAGGAGGATCTCTTTTTGAGTCAGGTCAAATCTCGTCCTGCTTGTTAACGGCAGTGTAACGAACTTCACGAACCAGGCACACGTCAACGTTGCATACGAGCTTATTAGCCC
>JABXJX010000074.1 GCA_013375375.1 Desulfobacterales bacterium
AGGGCCTCCAAGTCTTGTTTGATGTCCACAACGTGCTCTTCTTCCTGTACGATCAGGAAAGAGATGCCCTGGTCGGCGGTAATATCACGGGAAACGAGGAAAATGATCCAGCCAATTCCCTGACAATCCCTTTCCAAAAGGGGAAAAGCCTGTTGGCCAGGTCGCTTCAACAGGAAATTATCCTGGATTCTTTTAGCTCCTCAAAAGAGACTGCCCTTACCATTATGGACAAGCAGCTTGTCCGCTTCCTTGGAAAAGACGGAATGTTATGCCTTCCCATGGTCTCCCGAGGGGCAAAGGTCGGGGTGATGGTGCTGGGAATAGACGGCCAACATATTGATTGTTTACGGGATCAGGTTAAACTGTTGACTATGTTGGCCGGACAGGCGGCCCTGGCCTTAACCGCTGATCATTTGAGGCAAGGTGAAACAAATCGTCTGAGGGGTGTTATCAAAAATATTCAAGCGGTTTTGGACAAAGAAAAGTCTCGCTGATGACCTACCGGGGCGAAGTCCCTAAGCTCGACTGCAGGTGAACTCGTCACACTCGCGCTCGGCCAGCACCTCAAACGCATAAAGAATCCTTCTTTCCTTTGCCAACCGTTCTTCGGGCAGGGCCTCGAATGTGATTGTCGGCAAACTTTGCAAGGCCTCGGCCTTTGAAGGAATGTTCTCAAGCCCTTCAGCTATTACCCTGCCTGATTTCGTCTCAAGCACCTCGGCCGCCTGCCCGTTCGTCACCACGGCAAAAGGGACCTCATAACCTTCAACAAGCCTGGCCGCAGCCACTACAGGACGCTCTCGACTTACCAGGGAACCGGGTCCAAATACAACGATCATGAAGGCCTTACCCTCCAGCCTGACTACAAAGTCTACCTTAAAAGTTCCGGTCTTACCGGCCACAGCGAGTGTAATCTGTCGTCTAACCTCTATCTCATCTTTCAAATATCCCTTTTCCTCCACAAGGAACCGCGCAATCTTCTGCCTCGCCCTTTCATCAAGGGTGTCTACAAGGGGCTTGCCGGTTATGAAATCCTCGGTCTCCCCTAGGATGAGTTTATGCGCGCACATGCTCTGTTTCCTTGGGAAGCATTATTGGTTTGTCAATCTGCATAATAGATAACTGATTACCTGGTACGCAGGTAATGGGGCCTTTTCTTCGGTTCCGAGCCTTTCGGCCCCATTACCTGCCTTAGAGCACATTAATCACAAGTATATTGCCTCAATTAACAAACGGGCAATGCCCCCAAACCTTATGCATTGCTTGGCCGGTAATATTACCATGACTATATAGAAATACCAAAAGATTTTCAAATCTCTACACCTACTTTTGTATCCAACATTGGTTTGGGCTCATGATGTTTTTTCTTTCGTTCCGAGTCTCCCGGGCTGGTGTTTTTAGGCGCCCTAACGCCAGTCACTCCAGAAAAGACATCATGACCCCAGTGTATGATGTCGGGTAGCTAATGTACTTTTGAGATTTTGCCTTGATTACCAGCGGGCATTTGGATATGTTCATAGAAAATGACACAAGACTCCTTACTTGCAGAAATCCCCGCAGAGAATGTAGAGAAGCTCGTCATAGGCGAGCTTCATGACCCGCACAGCATTCTCGGGGCCCATCCCCATACGGTCAAAGACAAGACCGGGATCGTAGTGCGTGCTTTTCACCCCGAGGCAATCAAGGCAGAGGTGATCATTGAGGGGAAAGAGCCTTTGCTTATGGGAAAGTGCCATCCCGGCGGCCTTTTTGCTTGCTTTCTTGTCGATCAACACATGCCTTTTGCTTATAAGGTTCGTTTCACCTTTGCAGATGGAAACGACTGGGAGAGCATTGCTCCTTACCGGTTCTTGCCGACCCTTGGGGATATCGACCTTTATTTAGTAGGAGAAGGGGCCCATCACCGCCTTTATGAGAGACTCGGGGCGCACCTGCATGAGATAGACGGTGTACAAGGCGTATCTTTTGCGGTCTGGGCACCGAACGCGAGAAGGGTGAGCATTATTGGAGATTTCAACAACTGGGACGGCAGGCTTTTCCCCATGAGGCAGATGGGCGCTTCAGGGATCTGGGAGATCTTTGTGCCTGGACTCGGAGCAGGCACCCTGTACAAATATGAAATCAAAACAGCCAACGGGAAGATCAGGATAAAGACCGACCCGTACGCCTTTGCAATGGAACTGAGGCCAAAAACCGCTTCTGTTGTATGGGACATAGATGCCTACCAATGGAATGATGATGAATGGATGACCGGCAGGAATAAGCGAAGCCTGCGTCATGAGCCAATGGCCATATATGAGGTCCACTTAGGTTCCTGGATGCGTGTTACTGAAGAGGGAAACAGGTGGCTCACCTATCGAGAGCTGGCCCCTAAGTTGGTTGAACACGCGAAGAAGTTCGGCTTTACCCATGTGGAACTCTTGCCCATAGCCGAGCACCCCTTTGATGCCTCCTGGGGTTATCAGGTCACAGGCTATTACGCCCCTACAAGCCGCTTCGGCAGCCCGGATGATTTTAAATACTTCGTGGACACATGCCATCAGCACGGCATCGGCGTCATCTTAGACTGGGTGCCAAGCCATTTTCCGAAAGACGATTACAGCCTGAGGCAGTTCGACAGCACCGCCCTTTACGAACACCGTGATCCCCGTGAAGGGGAGCATGCAGAGTGGGGAACCCTGGTCTTTAACTTTGGCCGACACGAGGTGCGCAATTTTCTTATAGCCAACGCCCTGTTCTGGCTGGATGAATACCATATTGACGGCCTCAGGGTCGATGCGGTCGCCTCCATCATCTATCTCGATTACGGCAGGCGGGATGGGGAGTGGATTCCGAATCGCTATGGAGGAAATGAAAACCTGGAGGCCATTGAATTCTTGCGCAAGCTAAACGAAGCCGTCTATGGACTGTTCCCGGGTTGCTTTACCATGGCCGAAGAGTCAACCGCGTGGTCGGGGGTCACCTCGCCTGCTTACTTGGGCGGCCTCGGCTTTGGTTTCAAATGGGATATGGGATGGATGCATGACACCTTGTTGTACTTCAGCAAGGATTCTGTCCATCGAAAATACCATCATAATGACCTGACCTTTTCCATGATGTATGCCTATAGTGAAAACTTTGTACTGCCCTTCTCACATGACGAGGTGGTCCACGGCAAAGGTTCCCTTTTTAGAAAGATGCCCGGAGACGAATGGCAAAAACTTGCCAATCTGAGGCTGCTGTTAGGGTACATGTATACGCACCCAGGGAAAAAACTCCTTTTCATGGGAACCGAACTGGCACCTTGGGATGAGTGGTACCATGAAAAGAGTCTCGACTGGCACCTACAATCAGATCCGATCCGTCAGGCCTTTCAGCGATTTATGGCGGATCTCGGGAGATTGTACCTGGAACATCCGGCCTTGTGGGAGCTGGACCCGGTCCCTGAAGGCTTCTCGTGGATCGATTGCAATGACGCTGAAAGCAGCGTGGTCTCCTATATTCGTCATGGAAAAGAAAAACACCTGGTCTGCGTCTTGAACCTTACCCCAATTCCCAGACCCAACTATCGGATCGGTGTGCCGGGACAGGGAGGCTACCGTGAACTTATCAACAGCGACTCGGCCTACTATGGAGGAAGCGACATGGGTAACAAGGGCTATATTGAGGCAGAACAAATCCAGTCTCATGGTTTCCCACAATCGCTCTCCCTGACCTTGCCTCCACTATCTTGTCTGATATTCGAACCAGATGAAAAAATTCAGTGAAGTGAAGCGCTGGAATGGGTTGCGAACAATGGCAAAGAGGAGGGCTCGGTGAACTTTTCTTGCCGATATCTACCAACCATGCACAGAGCGGATATGATTCCCGCAGACTCAATAAGCTCTGGCAGAGATATCCTTTGGTTAAATCCCCCCAGATGCGGGCCCGTATGGATAATGATATCTTCAGATCCTCTTTTCAATCTCCTTATTTCCTCGTCAGAGCATCCTCTTTCTCTTAGGAAGTCTCTAAACTGCTCATCTGTCATCTGTTCCTGGTCCACGACCCTTAAGACCTCTTCCATGTGGCGATCTACACCCATCTCTTCAATCATGCGGGAGCTGAGTTCGTCGAAATCAAAAGGCAGGTCCTCGCTCAATTCTCTTCCTACAAAGCCGTGGTAGTAACCAAGAAAAATCCCCCGGATAAGTTCCTTAAGGAATTCTTTGTCAAAGAGGTCTCGAGCATCTACCGGCCTGCCCTGCCCGTCAAGACCGACCCTGCATTGATCTTTATTGCGGAAATAACTCCCTGTAACTAATAACAGGCTCAGTATATGAGTGCCGATATAACGGTACAGGTTTCGACTGAGACCATCAAAGGCAAGGAGGTGTTCAAAGTCCCTTATGCCTGTGAGACCAAAATTAGGATAGCAGCAGGAATCAAGCCATCTGTCGAGCCTCCCCCCTCTGGGCCATTCATAGAGACCATTGTCTGTTCTTCTGTCTCTTTGAACCCGGTTATGAAAAAGCGGAATGGGGGCGGAATGCACGATCCCTAAGGAGGTCAGTTTCCCTAATAACCAGGCGTCTCTAAACATGACCTCCCTGAATTCTTCCATGGTCAGCCGTTTTTCCGTTCTGTGGTCGTTGGGGTAATTGAAATAATCCTCAGGGGCAATAAAGCAAATAGCATAACCATCCGGATGAAGATCTATTTTGTCGGAGATCTTTGTGGGTCTATCCTCCAACCTGAATATATAGCTCCCATTAATCTTTATAGCTACAGGGACATTGAATCTTACAGGGAAAGAATAGTCCCCTGAAGACAAATGTTCCATCCAGACCGCTTCTTTATATATTGAGCGGAAAGAATCTTGCGCGCAGGCCAATTTGACTACCAGCAATCTATTCTCTTTATCAGTGCCGACAACTAAACTCCTTCCTATAATGGCCGGCGAATCATGGATCTTGATACCCCTTTCTTCTAATATCTCCTGCCACCCCACCTGCGGTATATTCTCTATTGAATCCTCGCTTACCTTAGGACCACGAACGGAAACGGGAAGTGCACCCAAGGCCTCGGTAGCTGCTCTCTGCGCATTGTCTGCGGCTGTGCCAAGCACAGCCTTTAAGGCAGAAATTGCCTGGTCAGCCAGGGGCTCTCCAATGCCACGGACGACAATAGAGGCCAGGGCATCAGCCGCTTCTCTATACACGAAGAAAGACTGGGTTTGACGGGAGAGCCCTGAATCCTTAAGAACTCCTTCTAAGACCGAGATGGTCTTTGAATTGATAATCTCAGGATCTGTTCTGGCAAGGGAATGCAAATCGCGAACAGCCATGTACTTGGCAGCAAAATCATACCTTCCGGTCTCCAGCACATCCTCCGCGACGGTCCTCTCTCTTTCTAAACCCCGATCCTTCATACTCTCCTTACTAAAAAGCACATTAAGTACCCGACATCGCAAATACGGGCTAATGAAAAGACATCATTAGCCCAAACCAAATATCACCTCTTTTCCTTTGTGTCCAGAGGGTGATGTCCGGCACAAAGGAGAACGTCCGTGAAATGCGGGCTTTCTTTTTCTCGTTTGGTTATGCTATAAAAAGGATGATACGAAAAGAATGCGGTTCACGAGTTTATAAAAAAATGAATGGCGCCGCCGCAAGCGGGCGGGGTATCACAAAGAGGGAACTACTAAAATTAACTACCCAACAACATAAATAGGGGGTTATGATGTCTTTTCTGGAGTGACTGGCGGGAGGGCGCCGTGTTTTTGTGGCTTATCTGTGGGGGAGACCGCAGCTCCCGCTTGCGGGAGAATGCGGAGGGGGTAAGAATCCCCCTGCAGATAAGTTACTAAAAACACCAGCACGGGAGACTCGGAACGAAAGAAAAGGCATTGTGACCCCAAACCAATGTCGGGTACAAAAATTTCTCATTAGTATTATGGATGGTAACCCCGCCGCAAGCGGCGGTGTATTGAAAAACACTAATGAAAAAAGGGGGCGGAATTGTGTTTGAAACCGAGATTAATGTAAAACTACACGATACGGATGCGGCCGGGATGCTCTTTTTCGCAAACCATTTTAGAATCGCCCATACCGCGTATGAGGACTTCATGAAGTCGATCAACTGCAGCCTCGACTATATCATCCGTGAGTCGGATTATCTAATACCGATCGTTCACGCCGAGGCCGATTACGAACGCGGTCTTTATCTTGGGGAAAAGTTCACTATTTCCCTGAAGGCTGAAGTCGGACAAACATCTTTTACTCTATCTTATCTCTTCAAGGATGAAGACGGGAACGTGGCGGCAAGGCTCAGAACGGTGCATGTAACAATAAGCAAGAAAAACGGAGAGAAGATTCCATTGCCGGAAAATGTGCGGCAGGGGCTACGGAAATGACCTTCAGTCTTCCCCCAGCGCCTCTATGTCTGCGAGATCCTTTTTTCGCCCTGATGCCCGCTTGTTCAGGATGAATTCCTTCTTCCCGATATAGTAGATGGAAACATCACCATAAAGCGCCTTTTCCCGCCCGGAGGCAACGTCGTCCCAAGAGACGCCCGTAAGCGATGTTACAATATCCACACGAACCGGAGGAACGCCAAGCTGTATGATGTTTTCAGGAGTTGCGAAATCCTCAGGAGTTAGCCCGACCGAACCAAAGCCAAATTCCTCAAGTGCTGCCAAAATCCGCTGGGCATTCTCCCGATCCGCCTTGACAAGAATGTCTATGTCTCCTGTATAGCGTGGAGCACCATGAAAGGCGAGCGCGTGAGCTCCGACTATGACGTAGTCAACGTTATGAGCGTTGAATAACGCGAGCAGATCTCTGAAGTCTTCCTGAACCTCCATTATATTGCCTCCTAAGCAATTCAACCGCCGCTACTCGTTCCTCTGGCGTCTTGGACAACCAGTACGAAAGGTTTGCTTTCACCTCTGAGAAATCCTTAAGATTAGCCTTCCTTACAACCTTCTGAATCATGACCTGTCATCTCCCATCAGTTAGGTTTCAGTGTCCACTTTCTTTGGGTATGTGCCGGGTCCGCTTGAGCTGCAGGTTAGGCACTTAGTCGCGGGCTCGATCAACCCTGAAACTCGCGACGAATGGGAGATGGTCGGACACGGTCTCTCGAAACTTTTCGCGGCCAATATCCATCGCCCAATGCATTGGAAACACCCGCAGGCTTCCGCGAATGTATTCCGTGCTGTATGTTCGGCTGATCGCAAAGCCATCCAGGAGGTTGGCTCTACCCTTCCCCAAGATATGGGAATACCGATCCTGAAGGTCCCAAGACGACAAGAAGTCCATCAGGTCTTCACCACCTAAATGGTGGAAGTTGCTGACATCTTGGCCAGGGATCATGTTGAAATCACCTACCAGGAGAATATCCTCTCGGCTCTGTTCCCGTCGTTCTGTGATAAATTGTCCAATGAGTTTCGCCTGTTCATCGCGGAGCTGTTGCTCAGTAGCACCACGACCCGACTTGAGGTGGACCACGATCAGTAAGAAATCGAAACGACCGACCTTCATATCAACCACGAAGGCTTTCCTTCTTTCCGTGTCCCCAAGGTCTGAGCCATCTATCAGGCGTGGGTTTTCTGCTGTGACACCCTCCTTGAAGAGCACGCCGATGTGAAGGTTGCTTGCCTGAGGCACAATGCTGGCGTTGTAGGCCACTCCCTTCCCTGATAGACCTTGTGTCAACGTCTCAAGAGCAGACAGAGGATTGATTTCCACTAGGGCAACGACTTCGGCATCAAGTAGCGCCAGGCCTTCTACCTGGCGTTCAAGTCGTTCGTCTGAGATTCCACCAAAACCGGCGAGATTCCACGCGGCTACCTTCGCCGTAGTGTGACCAAATTCGCTCAAGGTTCTCTCCTTCAGTGGGGACACCTAACGCCGCAAATCAGCCGCAGCGTTTAACTGCCGGCTGCATTTGCATTGTCAGGAATCAATCTCTTTTTCAACATTTTGACGTCGAGGGCATCTTTTTCCCTTCCGGTACTTTCTTTCTTCGAACAAGATTTGTAATATTTCTTTGTAATCTTCGTTCAGCATCCGCTTTGCCTCCAAAAGCCCAAACGTCGGAAGTAATTTCCCAAACCATCTTGAATGTTTCACTATGTGTATTATCTACATATCCATCGTCACTGTCATCAGTGAGGCGAATAATTTTGATAATGTCTCTTTTCAGCTTCACCTAAATACTCCTTAATCTTTGTTTTTGATTACGGTTGAATTTATACCAAAATCAGGTTGATAACACAAGACGTTAAGAATCCGGCCAGCACAAAAGGGAAAAGGGGCCAAGTCTACGTTTGACTGTTTGTGCATCTTTTGACAAGAGAGGCATATGTCAGGACAGGACCAGGCTAACTGGAAGCAATGAGGCGTGGCCATGCTTTCCGGCCTGTTGAGTAGGCCGACTGATATGTCCGAATCACAAATCAAAGGTGCCCCCAATTTTAAGCACCGATTGATGCGAGATAAAATGCACATCAATATTGATGTTGACTAATTATGGAATTCAGTGTAGAGTTTTATGAAACCGGTTCCGGGAGATGTCCCGTAAGAGAGTTTCTCGACGAGCTTAAAAAATCGAACATGGACGATTTTGCCGCCGTCATGGCAGGTCTCGCAAAGTTGCGAAGCAGGCATTATCACAGGCCGCCCCTCTCAAAGCCTATTGGAAATGATCTTTTCGAGCTTCGACATGTGGGCAAGCTTAATACAAGAGTGTTGTACTTTTTTGTGAAAGGGAGGAGAATCATTGCTGTACATGGGATTCGAAAGAAGGCAATAAAGATTGCTGCGCGAGATCGTAAAGTTGCTTTGGACAGAAAATGTGACTGGCTGGCAAGGAATCCGATATGAAACGAAAAACCAATTTTGACAGATATCTTGAGGAACAGTTGAAGGAGCCGGATTTTGCGGCACGCTTTAAAAAGGCCGGCGAGGCCTGGGACGTAGCCCTGCAATTAGCTGCTTTGCGTAAGGCGGCAGGATTGTCTCAGAAAGAGCTAGCCCAACGCGTGGGAACATCTCAACAGCAAATCAGCCGTCTTGAATCGCCATCTTATGAGGGCCATTCACTAAGTATGCTGCGCCGAGTCGCGGAGGTTCTTGGGGCAACTCTTCATGTGGAGATTCACCGCAAGAGGCGTCAAAAGCAATTAGGTGTGGCCGAAGGCAAGTCCAAATACGGGGTGAAGAATTGATCTTTTTATTAGACAGGATAAGAAAAGAAAATCCTGATGATCCTGTTAATCCTCTCAAATGAAAATAGCCGTTTAAGGCATCAAAGACCTGTTTTTGGAATCTTTATCGTGGTATATCAGCATCATCGAAAAAATGAAGAAACAGATGCTGACAGATTCTACCATTAAGAGGCATGTGGATAGGGTGGGCAAGAGTCAAGAGCAGACTTGACCCCATTTCTTCCATTTCCATTCGAAACATCCTGACCAACGCTTTGACATATTTTTGTACGGTGTTGGGTTGCCATTCGTTGACAGCAAACTGCACGACGAAGCCAGGAGACTGATGGAAAAGGCAGCTTATACATTTTTCAAAAAGGAGTTGAAGCGTAAAGGACAATAGGGACTAGGGGACGTCTATGAAATTTGGACTTTCGTTCTGCACGGAGAGAGGCTACTTATGGGTATTATTAAAGGAAGTTTCTGCGGGACATGGCGGCAATTCAGGAGCAGTCCGGTTCACGGAAAAGGAAAAGCTCAAATAGAATGTTGAAATGTCATGGACGTTATATAGTAAAACAACTACAGTATACACCCCCAAGGGTAGTCAAAAGAAAAAATATTATCGCCTTGTAAAAAA
>JABXJX010000075.1 GCA_013375375.1 Desulfobacterales bacterium
CAGGCAATATTAAGTGACCTGATCTCAAAAAGAGATCCCCCTTGGCTGCCGACGGATAAAACGGGCCGTTCGCTTCGCCCGGATGGGTGCCCCAAAAAATTCATAATTACCGCTCAAATGAGTTATGCAAAGGTCTCAAAAGGATTCTCATGTCTCGCTCTAATCTTTTTAATTATCGCAGGCCCATAACTGTTGCCCTTGTTGTGCTGGGCCTTGTTGTATCCCTGCCCGGTAAAACACTGTCCGTTGATTTTTCTCGAGAAAACGCCGTCGTAAAAGCGGTCAAGAAGGTGAGCCCTGCCGTGGTTAATATCAGCAGCGAATATGAGGTGAGGCAACGTTCCAACCCCTTTTTTGATTTTGGCCTTGATCCGTTCTTCGACTCCTTCTTCAAGGACTTTTTTGAACCCAATTACCAGAGACGTTACAAACGTAGCAGTATGGGCTCGGGCGTTATCATCGATGGGGACCGCGGGTATATCCTTACAAACGAACACGTTCTCGCGAGAAGCGCCAAGATTACGGTGGTGCTGAAAGACGAGCGGGAGCTTGAGGCCGAGATCATAGGGGCCGCCCCGGATTTTGACCTGGCCGTCCTTCGGATACACTCAAAGAAACCATTGCCGGCTATTCAAATGGGGAGTTCCGAGGGCCTCATGATAGGAGAAACCGTGATCGCCATCGGCAACCCTTTCGGGTTCTCCAATACGGTTACAACGGGCGTCATCAGCGCCTTAAACCGTTCCATCAAGGCTGAAAACCGCATATATCGGGATTTCATCCAGACCGACGCCTCCATCAACCCCGGCAATAGCGGTGGGCCTCTC
The DNA here is from genome assembly GCA_013375375.1 of Desulfobacterales bacterium. Taxonomy (GTDB): domain Bacteria; phylum Desulfobacterota; class Desulfobacteria; order Desulfobacterales. Next base: position 828 of record JABXJX010000075.1, read on the forward strand.
TTGAATATCAACGGAGAACTTATCGGTATCAACACGGCCATATATTCAAAGGCCCAAGGCATAGGTTTTGCAATTCCCATCAACAAGGCAAAGCGGGTCATAGAAGACCTCATCAAATACGGCGAGGTGCACACCCCCTGGCTTGGCTTGTTTGTCCAGGACCTTGATCCAAAGATTGCCGGTTATTTCAAGGTTCCGCAAGGCCAAGGCGTTTTGATATCCGATGTGACACCCCGCGGCCCGGCCCTGGAAGCAGGCCTGCGATCGGGCGACGTGATCACCGCCATAGACGGGGCGCACGTGAAATCCAAGAAGGCCTACCACGCTATCATCAGGGACTTCGCTACCGGAGACGTGATCCCGGTGGCGGTGTGGAGAGACAGAAGGACCCACAAACTGCAAATTCGTTCCCGCACATTTCCCGAAGACCTGGCCGAAGACCTGGGATATAAGTCCCTTGGCGTGCGCGTCCAGGAGATCTCTGCGGTCTTGCGCCTCAGGTTTAAGCTGGTATCAAGAGATGGTGTAATAGTGACCGAGCTGCGCCCCGACTCATATCTTGACCGGATAGGGGCGCGTCCCGGTGACGTCATCCGCAAGATCAACAAAGTGGTGGTAAAGACCGTGGACGATTTCAAAAGGGCGGTGATTAAATATCGGCATAAGGGATCCGCGGTCATCCTCATACAGCGGGGAAATCAACAGTACTACGTAACAGTGAAGCTGGAGGCATAGAATTGCCCGAAATGAATTTCATCAAACAGGCAATGAAAGTTGAACGAGCCCCTTTCCTGGTTCTGAAAAAATTCTTTTTCTTCTTGCTCATAGGACCGCTATTTCTGGGGGCCTGCGGCAAAGACAACACCGCCTTGGACAGAATCATGGAATCAGGCACGATTACAATAATAACCAGAAACGACGCCCACTGCTATTATACGTACAGGGGCCAGGAGATGGGCTTTGAATACGACCTTGCAAAGGCCTTTGCTGATTTTCTGGGTGTCAAACTGAAGGTGAAGGTACCTGAATCACGGGATCAATTGCTCCCTTTGCTGGATAAGGGAGCAGGAGAGGTTGTGGCGGCAAGCATAACTACAACCCCTTCCGGATTAGAGCTGGCAGACTTTTCAAAGAGATACATCTCCGTCCAACAAATGGTCATTACCCACAAGAAGGATACAAACATCAGAAGCATGAACGACCTGGTGGGAAAGAACATCCATGTGTGCCGCGGAACGCCTTATGAGGCAAGATTGAGAACGATTGAGAAAATGGACCCCGGCGTGATAATCACGGCGCGCGACGATGTTTCCACGGAAGATCTCATACGTGGTGTTGCTGAAGGCAAGATCGAAATAACCGTAGCAGATTCTAATGTGGCGCTCTTGAACCGGCGTTACTACCCCGACATTCGCATTGCCTTTCCCATTAAGAAACCCCAGCCCTTATGCTGGGCCGTGAAAAAAGGGGGAAAGGCCCTCCTGAACGAGATCAATGAGTTCTTTGACACAATCGAAGAAGACGGCACCTTCCTGGATATATACAACCGGTACTATGCCTATGTGGAAAGGTTCGACCACCTGGATATCAAAAGATTCCAGCACAGGATGGAGACCCGCTTCCCCAAGTATATGAAAACAATTAAAGAGGCCGCCAAGCTATATAGGTTTGACTGGCGGTTGATAGCGGCCCTCATCTATCAGGAATCCCAATTCAACCCCTGGGCGAAAAGCTTTTCCGGGGTGAGGGGCCTCATGCAACTCACCCTGCCGACCGCCATGGAAATGGGGGTCAAGAACCGCCTGAACCCCCAAGAAAGCATCATGGGGGGGGTCCGATACTTAAAAATGCTCTACGATGTGTACGATAATGCAACCGAGCCGGACAGGACCCTTATCGCTTTTGCCGCCTATAATGTCGGCAAGGGGCATGTCATTGATGCACGGACATTGGCCTCAAAAATGAAACTCGATCCCAACAAGTGGTCCTCGTTGGAAAAGACCCTGCCGTTGCTAAGTGATCCAAAATATTACAAAAAGAGCCGATTTGGCTATTGCCGTGGAAGAGAGCCGGTCTCCCATGTGCAACGCATACTCACCTACTACAACATCCTCAAAAAGGAGGCGATTAAATACAGGACAAAAGGCCGGTGACAGGGAGTCTCCGTGATCCTAGTGTTAGCAGATTCATCTTAATAACCGGTTCAGCAAGATATCTTCCACGTTTCGACGTGAATCCAACACTGACAAAACAAATACTTTCTTGGCTGAAATCCTGTAAATGATTCTCCAAGGAGAGATTATTAGTTCACGGTAAAGAATAATACCATGTTCTTTAAGCTCACCATTGTCCCACCATTGTTGCTTATTTCTTGGGGAAATACTTCACATCTTCTATATTCTTAAAATCTGAATCTTGAGTCCAGATGGTAGCCTCGAATCCTTTTGCTGTTGCGAGAATAACACTGTCAGCCATTGGAAGATTATGCTCCAAACTTAGTTTTGAGGCAGCAATCGCCATAGAAGCTGTTAGATCCACAACCCTTCCTTTTCGCATAGCAACCGCTGCTAGTAATGCTTCGTTCTCACTGGACTCTCGAAGAACTACCTTAAAGACCTCATATATCGTTACCGTTGGAACAACAAGCGAAGCCGTGTCATTCAAAGGTGTTAGGAAATGTTTGGCATTCGGCTCATCCGCAAAATATGCAAGCCAGCCTGAAGAATCGACAATATTCATATTCTATCTTTCTCTCGTTCGAACTCCGTATTTATGCCTTTTAGGAACCCGCGGAGCTCTTTAATATCTCGTTCTGGAATAAGTTGGATCCGCCCACCATATTCTACAACCTGCATTTTTTGACCTGGGCGAAGACGTAATGCCTCCCTGACTGCTTTTGGTATAACGACTTGATATTTTGGCGACACGGTGACAGTTTGCATGTCAAAGCCTCCATCGATATTATTTTGTATTACAATAGCACGATCGATAAGGTTTGTCAATTTTATTAATGGCCAACCGCTCTGAATCACCGGGGTGAGTTGAGCGACAGCGGAACTCGCATCTGAGTGAATGCAGTTGTTCGAATGCTATCAGGCTTAGGCTTGCTGCAATCTCTCTGCAAGCCAGATCTTGATAATTGACTGTCGGGGAACACCGAGTCGCTTGGCCTCTTTATCCAGAGAATGAATCATCCAGAGCGGGAAATCAACATTGACTCTTTTTTGCTCCTGTTCAGGTCGTCTGGCTTTTGAAAGATCCAGGTGCTTTATAACGCTCTTTCCCTCATCAAACTTTTTGTCAAAGTCTTTAGCTTTCATATATCTCAATCTCCTCATCTCTCGCCCGGCGCACAGAGATAATCCTTATGTTCTCACCACGATATGTGATAACTCCCGACCAGTATTTTACTTCTATCTTTCCAATAATCAAAAACCTTTGTTCATCCGTCGTTCTTGCCGGGATCTCCAATAAGTCGGGATCCTCCCAAAGCGCTTGGGCTTCAACAAAATCAATCCCATGCTTCTTTTTGTTATTTTTTGATTTTGTGGGGTCAAATTCAAATTGCATGGTATAAATATTATACCTATTTTGAATATTTTGTCAATCAAAAATATATTAGATCTAAATTCGAACATAAATTATAAGGACTATTTTCCGTATTATAATGCGGAAAATCAACCTTTTGTATTGTAAAACTTATTGCAAATTTAGTGAGTTATGTCAATTTCCACAACAAGCGCCATCCAAAAGATATGGGAGAAAAGGTGGTGGGTGTGATTAGGCCATTACGGAGGCGCCTAATGTTTCACGTGAAACATCCAAAAAACAGGCTATTTTCCAATACAAAACCGGTTGAAGATCTGATCAAGGATCTCCTCCGTGGTGGTCATTCCGATGATCTCACCCAGGGAATCAAGGGCCTCTTTGAGATCAACGGCCACCAGCTCGGCAGGCAGGCAGGCCCTGAACCCCTCTGCCGCATCCATTGAGGCCTTCAGGGCCCCTTGGATCGCTATCTTGTGCCGCAGGTTCGGGACGATCGACGGGAGGTCGGCCGGGCCGGTCTGGTGCGTGACCTCGTTGAACACGGCGGCTTTCAACCCTTCAATACCCCTGTCGTATAAGGCGGAGACCTCTACCCGCGGAAGCCCCGGAAGGCGCTCGACAATCTTTCCAATCTGCTTTCCAACCTGGGCCTTGTCTCCAAGATCTATCTTGTTGATCACCAGGATAGTCTTTCGGCTGCGCACCAGATCGAAAATCTGCACGTCTTCGTCGCTCAAGGGGAGGCTGCAATCTACCATAAACAGCACAAGGTCTGCTTCGTCGAGTCGCTCTCTTGTGAACCGAATCCCCTCGACCTCCAGAAGGTTGTCTGTATCGTGCAGCCCGGCCGTGTCGATAAGCCGCATGGGGATCCCTTTAATATTAACGGTCTCTTCAATAAAATCGCGCGTGGTCCCGGGAACAGCGGTGACAATTGCACGCTCTTTTTGGAGGAGCCTGTTCATCAGGCTCGACTTCCCCACATTGGGACGTCCGATTATAATGGCGGCCACGCCCTCCCGATAGACATGCCCTTCATCGTAATGTTTTAGCAATTCTTCCAGGGGGTTGACGGCCTTCTGTATCACCCTGTGGGCAAACGGTTCCGGGCGGATAATATCCTCGATCTCCTCTGGAAAATCTATCGCAGCCTCTACTTCCACAAGCATGGTCTCGATCGGCCCTCGAATCGCCTGGATGGCCTGGAAAAGGTGGCCCTTTAACTGTCTTGCCGCCAGCTCCAGGCCCTCCGCTGTCTGGGCGTTCACCACTTCAATGACGGCCTCTGCCTGGCTCAGATCGATCCGGCCATTCAGGAAGGCACGCTTGGTAAATTCCCCTGGTTCTGCCAAGCGCGCCCCTTGCTTTAGCACCAACTCCAAGATCGCCCCAAGCCCGCACCTGCTCCCGTGGGCCTGGATCTCGGCCACATCCTCTCTGGTATAGGTATGAGGGGCCCTCATCACTGTAAAAAGGACCTCGTCTATGGTGCTTTGGGTTTCGGGATCCACAACAGATCCATAATAGAGGTGGTGGGATCTTGGGCTTGACGGCCCGCTTGAAGGCTGGAAGAGAGAAAGCGCTATGGGGATTGCCTGTGGCCCGGAAATCTTCACAACACCGATACCGCCCGACCCCGGGGGGGTGGCAACCGCGGCTATGGTATCGCTATCCATAAGTTATATAGATCTTAAGATACTGTTAAGGAAATTCCTATACTATGAACTTAGTGCCCTTCGGGCGGACTGGATGCTGAATGCGGACTATCTTTGCCCCCTCTGCGGCAAGATAACAAGCTCTCTGAACAAGCCTCCGCCCTTGCTCCGGGTTTTCACCGAAGTATTATCTTTTAATGCAATATGCACGATTCTTCGATCATAGGCATTCATCGGGCTGATGGTGGCCGGCCGGCCGGAACGTTTAACCTTTTCTCCCAGGCGCATGGCCAACTGCGTCAGTGACGCCTTTCGCCTGTCCCGATATCCCTCCACATCAAAAGAGATATGCAGCTTCGCCTTGTTCTCTTTCCTTATAACCTTACGAACCAAGTATTGAATAGCATTGAGCGTCCTGCCGTGCCTCCCGATAAGGAGGGCCGGGTTGCTCGTCTCTATTTTAAGCCTTATACTGTCAGAATGTTTCGCGACTGCAACAACAGCGTCATCTACGATAAAAGAGATTATCTCTCCTAATGTCTTCCGGGCTATTTCTGCAACTTTCTCTATCTCATCACTTGTGCAGGGTTTCTCCTCATCGATTTTGGCTTCCGGAGCACCTTGCAGGGACACCCTTATCCTGGCCTTCTTGGCGCCCACCAGCCCGAATATCCCGGTGGCGCCGTAAGAAAGGACTTCAATTTCAAGTTGTTCCTCACCAACATCCAACTCCTCGCATGCCTTTGTCACGGCCTCTTCTTTTGTTTTTCCCTCAAATTCATAGATAGCCGGCACGAGATTAACACCTCCGTCATTAACTTGTTTTCTTGGTAATGTAATGCTGCTGGGCCATCGAAAGAAGGTTGTTTACCAGCCAGTATAAGACAAGCCCTGACGGAAAGTTTATAAATATAAACGTAAAAAAGATCGGCATGAACATCATCATCTTGGCCTGTGTGGGATCTCCGGGCGGCGGAGACATCTTCTGCTGTAAAAACATGGATGCGCCCATGATAATGGTTAAGACGGGGATGCCGTAAGGTGGAGTCATCATCGGTATTTTAAAGCTGAAGTGGAACAACCGATCGGGTGCGGAGAGATCGTTGATCCACAAAAGAAATGGGGCATGCCTCAATTCAATGGCCTGGTATAACATCTTATAAAACGCAAAAAACACGGGTATCTGCAAAATCATCGGCAGACAGCCGCCTAGGGGGTTTATCTTATATAGCTTGTAAAGGCCCATGATTTCCTGGTTCATCTTCTTCTTGTCGTTTTTGTGTTTGGCCCGGAGCTCCGCCATCTTGGGCTGCAACTTTTTCATCTGGCTCATAGACTTATAGCTCTTGTTGCTCAGCGGCCAGAAGAGTATCTTGACAATGATCGTAACAATGATGATGGCAACGCCATAGTTGGGAAGGTGTTGATACATGAAGTTCATGACATGCAGCAACGGCTTGGCAATGATATCAAAAAAACCGAAATCAACGACTTTTGCAAGGTCCGCCCCTACCGAACCCAGGGTCTCAAGGCTCTTCGGCCCGAAATAAACCGTGTAACGGTAGGCCCGTTCCGTTCTCGGCAACACCGGCCCTGAAGGATCTATATAGGTGGTTTCGAGGACCCCTGTCGCTGGTGTTATCCCGAGCCCCATGCTCGCCTCCGCGGCCTCTTGGGGTATTATGGCCGACACAAAATACTGATCCTCATAAGCCACCCACCTTATGTGGCCCGTGAGTTTGTCTTGATTGGAAATCTTCTTAATCTTGATCTCGTTAAGCTCTCCGTTGATCAAGGCTGCCGGACCTGAAAAGACATATCTCGAGTTCTCGGCCCCATTGAGACTGTTTCTCAAAGAAACCGTTAAATTCTCATCTATCGCCCAGGGTGACGGGTTCCTGACCTTGATCTCCAAACCCATCTCATAGGTATCCGGTAAAAAGGTATAGGCCTTGAGGATCGTAACGCCACCTGGTGAGCTCCACGCAAAACCCAGGCGCCCGCCGTTCTCGGTGACACCCACAAAATCAGCCTCAGTGGATGCATCAAAGACCGCCCCTCTCAACCCCCTTACGCTCTCTCCCAGAAAAGAGACCATCAACGTCTGTTCGCCCTCGTCCGGCTGCCGGATAAGTTCCTTCATGGGAGACCCTGGCTCCAGAGACTCGTTATAGTTCCTCAGCTTAAAGCTCTTGAGCGCTCCGTTTTTTTCCGTAAATTCCGCCAGATAAAGAGGCGTTGAAACGGTTATTGTCCTCCCTTTGCGCTCCGGTTCTGAAACACCGGCCTGTACTTCCAACGGCTTTTCATCCAGGACCCTGACATCTTTATCCGCGGCTGGGACCTGCCTCTCCGCTACTTCTGCTTTCCGGGCCGGCCCCTTCTTTTCAGGTGGGGGGCTTTTAACAAAAAGCACCTGGTACAAGAAAAATATCAAAAACGACAAAACTATTGCCGCCAACATCCTCAATTCCGTTGACATGGATCGGTTCCCCTTGAATTAAATAGAGAGAGCTTTGAAAAAGTGCTTTGAACGACCATCATGAACTTTTTAGGGCACCCATCCGGGCGAAGCGAACGGCCCACGTAAGTGGGCAAATCCTAAACTGTTTGATCCGCCTCAGGCGGAGAGTTTGAGCGCAAGCTTCACTTCGTGTTAGGATTTAGTGAACAAGTCCGTAGATGGGTCAAAAAGTTCATGCAAATAAGCGAAAAGGAGTTTTTCAAATCTCTCATAGAATCTCAAAAACAGCCCGGGCAGCTCGCCAAGACCCGCTGTTATCTACGGAACAGGATCAAACCCGCCTGCGTGAAAGGGATGGCACCGCAAGATCCTTTTCAGGGCCATCCAGGACCCTCTCAATGCACCATGATGCTTTACAGCCTGGAATGCATACTCCGAGCAGGTTGGGTAAAAGCGACATGCCGGTGTGAAGAGTGGTGAAAGGATATATTGATAGGCCCTAATGAGTGCCAGCAGAAACAGCCTCATGTTTGCAATCCCTTAATATATCGCCAACGATGGCTTCCAGCGCCACACTAATCTGCCGAGACGACAGATCAGAAGCGCCGCCCTTTGCTATGACATTCACATCATAGCCGTCACTAAGCAGATCCTTGTGCAGACGAAAATGTTCTCGCACCAAGCGCTTGACGCGGTTGCGTATCGCGGCACGCCCAACCCTCTTACTCGCGGTAATCCCTAAACGCAATCTTCCCAAGCTGTTTCGGGAGTACAATACAATAAAATAATCACTATCGATCCTGTTGCCATGCTTGGATAATCTCCCAAAATCAGCGGGTCCCAAAAGGCGTTCTGACTTTCTTAGGGAAAAAGTCTTCAAGGTGCCTTCAATCCCTTATACTGCCAAGCGTTTTCTCCCTTTTGCACGACGTCGCTTTATGATCTTTCTTCCCTGCTTCGTGGACATCCTTGACAGAAACCCGTGGGTTCTGCGGCGCTTAATTCTGCTCGGCTGATAGGTTCGTTTCATGAATTGTTACCTTTTCCCAGGCTGACCGAAATTTTTTTCTTGTTTGGACGGACAGTTAAATCGCCCCTATAAAACAATCAATATAAACACAGTATTCCAATCGTGTCAAGTTTTTTACGGGCTGTTGCACAAACAGCAACGCATCCGGCGAGACCTTTGCACAACCCCTTTGCACTCCTCTGTATGAACTTTTTGATCCGCCTGAGGCGGACTTGCTCACTAAATAGTGCATTGGCAGCCAAGGGGGATCTTTTTTT
>JABXJX010000008.1 GCA_013375375.1 Desulfobacterales bacterium
AATCTTTTATCTTTACCATTTTGGTTGGCTTTTTTGGGTGCCACGTGTCTTTCATGACAATAAAAACATGGGGGTCAAACCTACACATTTGACAAAACGAGTGTTTTCAATGTGTTCGTAATAAGCTTTCCAAACTTCTTATCGTTCTTTTGCTTTAACTGGATTCTTCGACTCGCCTGGGTTACCCCTGATTCGCTCACACCAAACCGTTTTCCGATTTCCCTTAATTTTTTGCCGCTATAGCGGTGGCACATAAGGCAAGGGGGCAAGGGGTCAAGTCTGCTCTTGGCTCATTTAAAATTATAGCAAGAGTCAAGAGCAGACTTGACCCCTTGCCCTTAAAAAAAAATATAACGCTCAGCTTGAGGGGCGTGGGTGGAGCGCCAGCGTAACCCGCGTCCCTCTCAAAGCTGTTGTTCGGGGGTGTTTTTTTTATCCATATGTTTCAATAACTCATTCATAGCGACATATTGCTGCATGCCTTTAATCCATGCTAACAATATCAAAGCTATTGCTGCAAACAGAAAATACGATGAAATGATCCATACAATAAGACATTCTTTTTTTATGAAGCATGCAACAAGAAGAATTATTGAAGCAATAAGCCAATTTGAACCCACTGCAGAGCCTATATGTTTTAGGGCTATTATCCTTTCAAAATCTTTTAATTCATCTTCCTTGTAAAATTTGAGCAATTTGATTCTTTCAGATGTGTATTCAAAATCATTTGGTTCCTTAAATTCCGACTTTGTAAATCTTCTATATAAAAACTTCAATAAGGTATTTGGGTTCTTGATTCTGCCTGTAGTAAGCATCGGGCTTAAAGAAAGAACCTCTTGATTTATATATCCCGAAACATATGCTATTCCCAAGGTAAATATAGTAAGCACTGTGTTTTTCGATAGTCGCTCAATGTCATCAAATCCAAATCCTAATGCAAAGGTAATCGAAAGTAGAAATGAGGCACCTCCAATTACATACATTAAGTCTCTGCTAAGAAATTTACCAAGTCCTTTTATAATTTCATTCATCTACTTTCACCAAACGCCCCGGCTCAGAGGTGCTGGACACGAAGTGGCCAGCATCCTTTTGCAGCCGTTTGTTATGATTTTTTTAGCTACAATAATATCTGGTTATTTTTTATTCCATCATTTGTTAATGATTTTTTGATTCGCTACAGCCTGCTGATGGGATTTTATCTTATCTTCCCAGACGAACCAATCGAATTCTTGGTATAGTTCATCAAATAATACATTCGCCCAAGTTTTGTATATCTGCACCGAGGGATTCCATGTTCTGTACCAGGGAAAATTGGCTGTGCATTTCATTCTCAAACCAATATTCTTGTAGTTTTGAAATGCAGGATCATTCGCTTCGATAAATTCCCGCTCTGGATCAGTCATCCCAATGTAATGCCCAACATTCCCCAAGCCGAACATTTGAGCACGATAAGTCATCTCAATCCTAATATCAAAATTGAAAGGCTTGTAGAGCCTGATTTCTGAAGGCCAAAACGGACCCTCCCCTTGGGTATATTGAATCCTCGTGTTCTTGGGCAAAGCAAGACCCCAAGAGAAGCTGATTATGTCATCAAAGAACATGTTTTCTTTAAGTGAAGTCGGCATGCTATCCTTGGTGTAGGTTGCGATGTCATTTTTCACGGATTCCTTGCTTTCCAGTTCGCCCCCACCAGAAAAGAAAGTCGCTCCCGGTAATTCCAACGTCTCTTTCTTTACGTACCACGCTCTATTGTAATGCAAGAAGAGATGCTCTATTACGGCCATTACTTGCATATCGACAATTGCTTTTTTATTCTCAAAGAAATCAAGCTCAGACTTCTCTTCTGATTCTGACAACCTTCTCTTGTAGCCGCTAAACATTGCCCCTCGTTTCATATAGTGTTGGGACAATACTGGCTTCCCAATGAAAAAAAGAAAGGAGTTCTCTTCCTTAGTCACAAAATATACTGGCGTGATTAATTTCTTGATTGGCTGGTCGTTGGTTACGAAGAGCAGAGCTACAATTATGACACCAAATGAAACGATTGTAGCTTCCCATATTTTCGGGGAACTCCTATTCTGATAAAGTAAAAACACCAGAATAAATCCGATTCCAAAGAGTGCGAGTGACAATATTTTTGACATAATATATTACTCTCGATTTTGAATATGGATAAACAGAGCTTCACCTGACTCATGAACAAGACCTGACACCATCCCACTCCTGGGATGACATGAGGGCAAAGATAAGATTTTTAATCATAACCATTAAGTGTAAAGAACTAATTCAATGATATTAGCTATTCTTGAGTTAAACTTTGATTTATTTCATATGATGATATATCATAATCATTTATGAAAAAGCAATAAGTGGGCCTGGGGGGCCTGGGGTCAAACCTTGAATTGTGATTAAGAATTGACGCCTCCGATTAAAGCACAAATCAAGGTTTGACCCCATCTCTTGCCTTAAAGGTGACCTCAAAGCTTAAAGGCTTTTTATCTCGCAACACTTCTATGATCCCTCTTTCACCCGGTTTCTTTAAGCCGATTAAGTAGGTGAGATCGAACCTTGTTTCAATTGGCTCTCCGTCCATAGCTGTTATTATATCGTTTTTCTGTAATCCCACTTCTTCTGCCGTTGAGTTCTTGAGAGTTCCCAGTACCTTTACTCCGTCGTCAGTATCTCGAATCATGACTCCAAGATATACCCTTTGATCATCGAGATCCTGGTAGCTGACAATCCAGGCAAAATCTCCGGATTGTAAAGGAATTTCAGGCGGGGTGACGGCCATTAATTTGTGCTTTTTTTCCGGGGGGACATGAACCGTCATGGGAAGAACAATGGCATAGGGTAACGGAATGCGCCGAAATACCCGACGCGGAATACCGAAACCATATTGAATATGATGGCTACCTGCAAAGATCAACATTTGCTTATCTTGACCATGTTCGCCTTGAAGATATTCGGCTATGCTCTCGGCCATGGATTCATCCCATAATACCTGGACCCTATAAAAAGACTCAAAACTTTGCCCGCCCATCGGATGCTTACCAAAGACAGCCTTGATGTGAGCCCGGTGGTAGGGATCTTGAAAGTCCATCTGTGGGAACTCTTCTTCATTATCTTTGGGCTGATCAGCGGATTCAGCCTTTTTGACTCTTTCCAGCCAGTCGCCAGGTGCGCGAAGGGCTATGAGAGGTATTTTGTTCTCTCGGATATAATGCAGGATAGATCTATAATATTGAAAATCATTACTCCAGTTTTTCAGCCATATCTTCACGAAATCCTTTTCGTCTATTTTTCCGGATGTCCACTGATCAGCAGATTCCTGTGAAGACCTTTTTAGCATTTCAATGCCGACAGCTATTTTCTTGGGATGGCGTTTTGTAAGTGCCTTTAGAATTTCCATCTGTACCTTATGGCTATTGATATTGTCATGGACTTCACCCACATAAATTATTCTTGTTCCGGTTAACATATTTATCAATTGTTCCTTGGTTATCTTGACTCCGGTAGGAATATGGATGATATCACCTTCTTTAAGAGAGGAGAGTTCCCTATAGGGTGATTGCCAGTTAAGCTTATGGCCGGCACAACCCATTAAAAAGACGCAAAAGATTGTCCACATAATTTTTCTCTGCATCATTTCTAATAACCTACCTTTTGAGGCCCCCCACAGTCCACTCGGGGCGGACAGGGAATCCTCGACTATGAAGAATTTTTAAAAGTAGTGTACTATCATATAATTTGTCCTGCAATAATAGAAAAATTGGTAAAATGATAGGGATAAGTAAAACGAATACCCCCAAAAATAAAATGGCCATAACCTTTCAGGGGGTAGCATGCTTCTTTTCACTCTGCTAAGTCATGGAAAAACAGAGGGTTTCCGTCAGGCCGTTCCAAGAAACATCCTAACCTTGAACGATCACAAAATACCCCTCAAGTTTTTGATGAAAATACCGAAAAATAGTATATGAGAGATTGTGCGTTGAGGGGCAAACTTGCCAAAAGGTAGGGACGCAAAGCTTCCGGCCTAAGTTCCGATTTATCGGAATAAGGCAGCGGGGTTGCAAGACGAAGACAAGCAAAAGCCCGCTTTTGCCTTTCCGGAGCGGGCTTTTATTTCCCAGTGGAGGTGCATGATGCAAATTACCGGCTCCTACAATAATTACGTGAACATGACGAATCTTCTCGCACCATTAGGAGCAAGGGGTTCGGCAGATTTAGTCATGCAGGTCTTTTCGTCTGCTGTGGGGAATCTCCAAGACAAGATCAACCAGCAAATATTCTCTGAGGAGTCTGATGCCGCCATTAAAGAACTTTACAATGAAGTTTCGGATCTGGCCGGCCGGGCTGAAAAATTGACACTAACTTATTTTAATTCCGTCTTTTTTGACCGCACACCTACATCCTCGGACTCCAACGTATTGACTGCTACGGCAGTCGACGCCTTTTCTCTCGATTCCGGAGCGGCTGAGGCCACCTATAACATTTCGGTTAACCAACTGGCGCTGGCCCAGGAAAACACAGGATTTGAGTTAAATGCAGCCGATCCGAGCGTGGTTAATCCGGGAATCAATACATTCAACATTAACATCAACGGCCAGGACCATGAACTCGGCATTGATGTGGTGGATGGTGATACCAACGAGGTCGTACTCCAAAAAATAGTGGCGGCCATCAATGATGCCGGTTTAGGGGTGACCGGGGAGGTAACTGCCGGCAGTTTAGAGGGGACTCAACAGTTGGTCATCACGGCTGATCAAACAGGCACGGCCGGTTCTTTCACCCTGTCAGACGTATCTGGTAATGCGGTGACCGTGACAGGCACTGCTACCGTGTCAACTGTAGCTCAAGATGCTGCATATACGGTTGATGGAACCGGCTATACATCTGAAACTAATACCATCTATCTGGATAGCGGACTCGTTACAGTCAATCTAAAAGGAGCGGGGGAATCGATCTTGACGGTGGCCCCGGATCAGAACGAGGTCGAAAACGCCATAACCGCCTTTGTTTCAGCAGTGAATTCCATTATAGATTTTCTGGAAACCAATTGTGACTACATCGAGGACGAGGTTCTGTCGTCCGTGAATTCTTTTGTCACCGAGCACAAGAGCGAACTGGAGTCTTTCGGTGTCACCATAGAAGAAGATGGAAAGCTTGTGGTAGATACCTACAATCTGGCTACGGCCGTGAACGACGACCTTTCAGGTATTAAAGACGCTTTTGCCGGGTTCGACGGATTGGCCGTACAGGTCAAAAACTATACCGCCCGCATATCGACCGACTCTCCTCTCAATTATGCCAAGGAAGCCGAGGGTATGAGTAAGGATTTCGTTGATTACCTCTACGGTACTTCAGCGACGATGCTGGAAAAAATCCTCCAGGGGATGCTACTCGATACCTTTGTGTAATCCCGGATTATTAAAGTCACTCTCTTTATAATTCAAAGACGGCCGTCACGGGAAAGTGATCTGAAGGATAGATCCCGTCCACCTGCCCTTGCAGTACCTCACACCCTCTAAGGCGGAGATTCCCCCTGTACAGGATCCAGTCGATGTAACCGCCGGCGGGCTTTCCGGTGAATCGATGTAGTGTGCCGGGGTACGGCATCTTAAAGGTTTCATTAAAATCCAAGCCGTTTTTTCCATCGACCTCTTTCCCCGTAAGCCATTGATAACAAAGGCTTACGGGTGTGGCGTTAAAATCGCCTGTTAGAATAGTTGGAATCTCATTGTCATATGCCGCCAATTGTTCTTTGATCACCCCTGCAGCCCCCATATGAGCGGGGGTCTCAAAATCAAAATGGGTGTCAATACAAATCAATGGTTGATTGTTGAGATGAAAAAGCCCGAGGGTAGCCTGTCTTGGATAACAGCTTCCAAAAGACCGGCTCGGGATATGGGGTGTTTGACTCAAGAAAAAGTGGAGATTATCATTACAAACAATCGTTTTTCTATAAAACAGAATATTGTCTTGCCAGAATTTAGGGGCAGGGCGCCGTCTCCCTATATAGCTATATTCAGATAGGTTCTCGGCCAGAAAATCGATCTGGAAAGGATTGGCTTCTTGTGTGGCAATAAAATCGGGGCTTTGTCTCTTTAAAACCTTCACCACACTTGCCTTGCGATAGTCCCACGCATTGGGACCATCATCAGCAAGACCAAACCGCAGATTAAGTGATAACACCGACACTCTCTTCATTATTCGGCCCAAGACATAGTGTTTGTTGTGTTTGCACCGTTTATTGTGTTTTAACCCAAGAAACCCAAGAAACACAACCAACTCAAAAAACTACTTAGCATAGAGTAAAGGGAGGTATTTTGTTACGTCCGAGTTTGTTGCTTTGAAGTTTTCAAATGTTATATCGCTGAAACCGAGGCCCTCTTCACGCTGAAGGATTTCAAAAATCTCCAGGTAATTCAGCAATACCCTTTCTTCCCACTTCAGGTCGAGTCGATCTGCTATATCGCGGATATGAGATTTTTGTCCCTCGATCTCCAGAAATATGCCATACGGCATTGTGTCTATAAGGAGGTTCGTACTATTAAGAACAAATGTCTCCCGCCATTTCTCATAGGCCTGCTCCGGGTGAAACCCCAGGCCTTTTAAAATGGAGTGGCAGATGTGAAAATCGTCCACTTCTACCTCCAACTCTCGGTGTATTTTAAATTGAGTATCAGGGTTGGGGAGGGTTGACTTAAAGGTTAGCAGGATTCGGTCATTTTTCCGGAGTCTTAATAGGATACCTTGTTTCTTGAGACTCTTTGATACATCTTCAAATCTGACATTGGTCTCAAATACTCTGCCACAGTGTGTGGCGCCCATAGCGAGTATGCTGTCTCGCAGTGGCTTGATTGCAGGAATGTGAAACTTCACCTCAATTTCGAGTGGATCGTGCATAACGTCTTGGAATTTCTATTTGCCTACGCTTGTCCGTCTCCCTCTAAGCTTTGCAACATATTGGAAATAGGGTAAAATGTCAAACAAAATAATTGCTACATCCGGAATAATACACAATTTATAACCGGCTCGGCATTATCAGAACCTGTTCGCTCATTATTTTTTTACTTGACACAGAATTGGGGGGGTAATAGATATTTCAAGTTTTAGAAAGTCAAAAGATTAAGGATGCGAAAAGATTGAGACATGAAAACGTATAGTGCGAAGCCAACAGAAGTAGAGAGAAAATGGTACGTTGTGGATGCCAGCGAGTGTGTTCTAGGCAGACTGGCCAGTTTTGTTGCTAACCGCCTCAGGGGAAAGCATAAACCTATATATACACCGCACATTGACACTGGCGACCACATTATTGTGGTAAACGCAAATAAAGTGGCATTAACCGGCAAAAAATGGGATGAAAAGTTCTATTATCGCCATAGTGGTTATATGGGTGGGCTTAAATCGATGACTGCCAGGGAACTTTTGCAAAAGCGACCTGGTGATTTAGTGGTTCATGCGGTTAGGGGGATGCTTCCCAAGAACAGGCTTGGACGCAAGATGTTGAAAAAACTGAAGGTTTATGCTGGACCAGAGCACCCGCATGTGGCACAGGATCCTGAAAGACTGCAACCCTAAGTGGGAGTATCTCATGGTAGAATCTTATTACGGTACTGGAAAACGGAAGGCCGCTGTAGCCAGAACTTGGCTCAAGCTCGGACAAGGTATCATTACCATTAACAATCGAACCATCGAAGATTATTTTGGCAGGGAGACTGCCAAGATGATCGTGGAACAGCCCTTTGTCCTGACGGATACCTATGGCAGCTTTGACGTGAAAGTCAATGTCGCCGGCGGAGGTATTTCAGGGCAGGCAGCTGCCATTCGTCATGGTATTGCGAAGGCTTTGCTTCAGTTCAAGCCGGAGTTTAGGCAAATACTGAAGAAGGCGGGCCTTGTCAGGCGTGATTCCAGGATAAAAGAGAGGAAGAAATACGGGCAAAAAGGAGCGCGTGCTCGTTTCCAGTATTCAAAGCGATAGGCGGCTGGTCATTTACAATCTGAGAGTTCCGCAAAGCTCTCAATAAACACTAACAAGGGGTGAATTGATTATGGTTAAAGAAGAGGCCATCGAGGTACAGGGCAAGGTAATTCAGGACTTGTCGCATGGCAACTATAAGGTGGAATTGGAGAATAAGCATCAGATAATGGCCCACCCCTGTGGGAAGATGCGTAAGTACTCTATCAAAATCCTGCCCGGAGACCTTGTAACTGTAGAGCTCTCGCCGTATGACTTGTCTCGGGGGAGAATTACATATCGATTTAAGTAAAAGAGACGAGGGCCGACTTTTGGCCATGTCTTTGCTTGCCGGTTTTTCTCCGATCTTCAAATTTCTCTCCTGTCCGCAGTCAGATCCACACCGTAAGGCATAACCTTAATCTCACATACTAATGAGAAAGTTTTGTACCCGACATTTGGCTTGGGCTCATGATGTCTTTTCTTTTGTTCCGAGTCTTACGGGCTGGTATTTTTAGCGCCTATTTTTGATTTGACAAGGGGAACTCCTTGCCATAATCTTCTTTTGAAAGACTTTAGTTCACTTCTTCTATCTTGGAGGGAACATGGTTAAGGTTGCGGTTATTGGTGGAACCGGCTATGCAGGCGCTGAGCTGGTAAGAGTCTTGTCAGGCCATCCCCATGTGGAACTGACAATGATTACCTCTCGCCGGTATGAGGGACGACCCTTTTCCGATATCTATCCCGCCATGGCCGGGATAGTGAATCTGACGTGCCGGGCCTTTTCAGAAGAGGCCGTATCCAAGTCGGCCGACGTCGTATTTACAGCGCTTCCACACGAGATCTCTATGGGTGTGGTGCCGGGACTCATTGATCAAGGGAAGAAGGTTATAGACCTGAGCGCGGATTTCAGATTCAAAGACCCCGCGCTGTACGAGGCCTGGTATGAGCCACATCAGGCCAAGGAGTTGCTTAAAACAGCGGTTTATGGACTTCCTGAGCTCCATTTTAATGATATTCAAAAGGCCTCTCTGGTTGGGAACCCGGGTTGTTATCCTACAAGCGTCCTTCTCCCTTTGATGCCGTTAATCAAGGCTCCGTTTATTGATCCTGACACCATTATCGCAGATTCCAAGTCAGGGACCAGCGGGGCCGGCCGCTCGGTCAGTCTAACCACGCATTTTTGTGAGGTTAATGAAGCCTTCAAGGCATACAATGTGGCCGCGCACCGCCATAACCCGGAGATGGACGAGGTTTTGAGCCTCTTTGCAGGGCGGACTATTCACATAACTTTTACGCCTCACCTGGTGCCTATAACAAGGGGCATGCTGACTACGATCTATGTTGGGTTGAAGGAGGATGTCTCGACCCGGGATGTGGCCTCTTTCCTTGATTCCTTTTATGCTGACAAGCCTTTTGTCCGGATCTGTCCGATGAGCAGATTCCCGAATACCATGTATGTAAGAGGCACCAACTACTGTGATATAGGATTTCACGTGGCCGAGCGGACCAAACGTCTTATCCTGATTTCGGCGATCGACAACCTCGTAAAAGGGGCCTCCGGCCAGGCTGTTCAGAATATGAATATAATGCTTGGATTTGCCGAAACAGCAGGACTGGATCAGCCCCCGTTTCCGCTTTAGTTCATTTTAGATCAACTTAGGCACTTGGTCCTATTGCAGAACTTCAAGCTCATTATCGAATACGACGGCACGGCCTATCATGGCTGGCAGCGCCAGAATGATACATCCACGGTGCAGGGGGCCATTGAGGCCGCGCTGGAGACCATGACCGGGCGTTCGGTTACGGTTATTGGATCCGGACGAACCGATGCCGGTGTACACGCCACAGGCCAGGTGGCGAATTTTTGCGTGGAGACGAGACTGACGTCCGACGTTTTTGCAAAGGGCCTGAATAGCCTCCTCCCCCCGGATATTGTAATCAAAGATTGTGCAGCGGTTGATAAGACCTTCCATGCTCGATACGATGCTCGAAGCAAGATCTACGATTACCATATCTTGAATCAACCAACCCCGGCCGCCATTTTTAGACAGTACGCATGGCACATTGGAAAGCACCTTGATCTCGAGGCGATCAGAACAGCCATGCTTTGCCTGAAGGGCCAGCATGACTTTTCAGCCTTTGAAGCAGCCGGCAGCCCTCGATCGCACGCTGTTCGGACCGTAATAGATTTACACCTGAGCGAAAAAGATGCGGATGGTTATGTGATTTTCAGTATTGAAGCCGACGGGTTCCTGCGGCATATGGTACGAAACATTGTGGGAACCCTTGTTGATGTAGGACTGGGCAAAATCTCACCCGAGGCCTTTGAGGAGATTGTGATATCAAAGGACCGCACACAAGCCGGGATAACATCCCCTGCTCACGGGCTCTTCTTAAAGAAAGTCAAATATCCACGTTAGCACATTCTAACGGGCTGTAGAAAAACTCTTAAGCACCGAACCTGCCTCTGCCCCCTTTCTTTATCACTATGTCATCGTAGGCAGATATGATATCCCTTCGGCTGATAACGCCCAGGAGCTTCTTGGGGTCGTGTTTGTCTACCACTGGGAGTACGGAAAAATCTCCCTGCGTGATCCTGGTAAGGGCCAGGAACAGGCTATCATCCTCGGTTATGGTAACTACTTTGCTTGTTGCGATATCTTGTGCAGTCAAAGTCTCCTCGGCGTTGTCGCTAAAGGCCTTTTTACAATCAGAAAATGAAAGCATGCCGCTCAACCGGCCCATCCCGTCAACCACCGGAAAGCTGTTAAGCTTACTGCCATAAATAAAATCCCTGAGTTCTGTAATCGGCATGTCTGCCCGTATCGTCTGAATCTCTCGCCTCAAGGCCTCCTTTACCGGTATACTCTTTAGCCGGCTGATTTCTCGGTCCGATTCAATGTCTATTCCATGGTGTGTCGATTTTATTTGTTCAACCCTCTGGTTGTAGTACTGGATGACCTCCCGACGATCCAGCATCCCTAACAGGACCATATGGTCTTCATCCTTGACTACCGGGAGCCTGTGAAGGTTGCGAATGGTAAATTTCTTGAGCACTTCATTCAGGTCTTCAGAAGGCGTTGTGGCGATAATATCCGGGTTGGCGATATCTTTCATGACCACAAGATCGCTGATTTCCTGATCAAAGATTATGCCTCGAACATCGTTAATCGAGAAGATCCCCGTCAACCTGTCTTCCTTGTTTACCATCGGAAAGTAGTGCTGATCGGTGGAAGAAAACATTCTTCTGAAAGCCGAAAACGGCATATCTTCAGGAACCGTTTTGATTTTTCTCACGTGGGGCATCAGGTCTTTTACATGTATAGTGCCGAGCACATCCACAAAGAAGTCCCCGCGATGTGCATTGGAGTCTACCCTGGTTGGCACCTGCTTCAAATAAATCGTCCATTTTCGTGAAAGGAGGAAGACAAGCGAGCAGACAAGCAGACTCGGCAGCAGCAGGTGATATGAATTTGTCATCTCGCTCACAAAGATAATAGTGGAGATTGGGGTATTGGAGACAGCCGCAAAGAATCCAGCCATGCCGACCACTACAAAAGCGCCGGGCTGGGAGACAATCCCCGGCACAATGGCATGGAAGATCCTGCCTACCGCACCTCCCAAGGCCCCGCCAATCACGATAGACGGGCCAAATACGCCTCCGCTCCCCCCGGAACCGATAGAGAAAGATGTGGTCAGTATTTTACCTAAGGCCAGTCCGAGAAGAAGGAGTGTGGGCAGCTGATTGTCCAGGGCCATTTGGGCAAACCCATAACCAAAGGCCAGGGTTTGAGGGAGAAAAAAACCGATAACACCAGTACAAAGGCCTCCAATGGCCGGCTTGATATGATTTGGGATCTTTGCGGCCCTGGCGATCCGATGTACGCCGTAAAAGGATTTGACATACAAGATCCCTCCCCCAACCAAGACGATTGCCAGTACAATATATGGCCCCAGTTCTAAGGGATTTCGAAAGACAAAATCCTGAGATTCAAACAGTGAACCCCATCCAAAGACCAGGCAGAAGAGGCAGTATGCAACGACCGAAGAGATGCCGGCCGGAATGATAACCTCTGATTCGAATTCCGGGTCACGGTAAAGTACCTCGGCCGCAAATAGTGCGCCGGCAAGCGGCGCCCGAAAGATGCTTCCAACACCGGCACCTACGCCCGCTGCCAACATGATACGGCGCTCCCGGTCAGAGAGCTTCAACTTTGTGGCAAGATACGAGCCAAATCCTGCCCCGATCTGGGCGATAGGTCCCTCACGACCCCCTGAACCTCCAGAGGTTATGGTGATCGCAGAGGCGATGGTCTTGATAAAAGGTATTCTTCCACGGATAAACCCTCCTTTATTGTGATAGGAATCGATGGCGGCGTCCGTGCCGTGCCCTTCCGCCTCAGGCGCAAAGGTATAAACAAGCCAGCCGCTTATGATCCCTCCGAGGGCCGGGAGAAAGAGGAGCATCCAGCGGCTAAATGGTGTGTTCGTTGGTTGGAAAAGGTGGGACTCTCCGGCAGGCGGGGGCGGGCGGTAGCCTGCCATTTGATCCATGAAGATATGCAAACCCGCCTGGCATAGATACTGAAAGACTATGGAGCCAAGACCGGCAATAAGTCCTATCAAAATGTAGTAAAATACCCATTTCCCTGCGGTGGTAATGCGGGTGCCTCTGATCTTCAGGATGGAATAGTTGGGCCACCTTTTCTTTTTCAAAGGGATTGCCTTTTGATTTAACCTTTGGTAACAGAAGCTTTGTTATTCACTATTCGAGAATCGGATACCCGACATCTGATACTACACACTGGTTTCACGAATAACTTATAATGACGCTTGTGCCCTTACGTCAAGAGAAAAGCCTCAAACAAATGAGGTTGGGGAGGTAATAATGTCTTTATCCGAACGAATCAGTCGTATCAAGCCATCGCCTACCTTGGCTATGAATGCAAAGGCCTTGTCGATGAAAGAACAGGGCGTTGATGTGATAAGCTTCGGGGTGGGTGAGCCGGATTTTGATACCCCGAAACACATTAGAGATGAGGCCGCGCAGGCCATGGAGGAGGGGTTTACACGATATACGGCCGTTGGTGGTATCCTTGAACTTAAAGATGCTATTATAGAAAAATTCCGGCGCGACAACAGCCTCAGTTATGAACGTGATGAGGTAATGGTTTCCTGCGGGGGAAAACATGTTCTCTACAACCTGGCCCAGGCCTTGTTAAACCCAGGCGATGAGGTAATAATCCCTGCCCCGTACTGGGTATCCTATCCACCGATTGTGATTCTTGCCGGTGCCGATCCTGTGATCATTAGAACAGGGGAGGCAGATGATTTTAAATTGTCGGCAGAGTCTCTGGAGACGGCTATTACACCTCGAACAAAACTGTTGGTTCTCAACAGCCCTTCCAACCCTACCGGTTCAGTATACACCGAATCCGAGTTAGAGGCGCTGGCCGAGGTGATCTTAAAATATAATATTTGGGTCGTTTCAGATGAAATCTATGAAAAATTGATTTTTGACGATAGACCATTTTACAGCATTGCCCAGATAAGTGAGAAACTAAAATCTAAGACCTTTGTCGTAAATGGGTTATCCAAGACCTATGCCATGACGGGCTGGCGCATTGGATATGTGGCTGGAGCGCGGGAAGTTATCGCGGGGATGACCAAGATCCAGAGCCAGAGCACCTCAAACCCCAATTCGATAGCACAGAAGGCTGCGGTTGCAGCCTTGAATGGACCACAAGATTTCATCCAGTCCATGCTACAGGCATTTGACCAGCGGCGAAAGTACCTGTTACAGCGATTGAATGCTATTAAAGGAGTTCATTGCAACTTGCCTATTGGGGCCTTCTATGCATTCCCCAATTTTAGCTATTATTTCAATGCCAAGACGAAAGGGATATCCATAAAGGGCTCAGCTGACCTTTGTGAGCATCTTTTGACCGAGGCACGGGTAGCCCTGGTGCCGGGGATAGCCTTTGGCGATGGTGATTTTGTAAGATTTTCTTATGCAACAGGTCTTGAAACGATAGGGGAGGGGCTCGATAGGATAGAGGATGCTCTCGGCAAGCTGGTGTAGTCATTAGTCATTGGTCATTGGAATTGTGTATAATTCATTTGACCCCTGACCAATGACCGCTGACCAATGACTGATCCGTAGGCTTACCGGCCTCTCCTTTTGGAAGCCTTGAGCGGATTGATTTTGGTATTCTTAATCCGGGTTTCCTTCTTAACATGGGTGGCAAAGTTGCAATCGCCGTTTTTCCACTTGATCGAAGGATCCGGGCAGGCTGTGCAGTACCAGCCGGAAGAAAACTCTGAAGCACGGTTACATCCATGACATGCCTCCACGACTTGGTGGCAGACCCCACCATTAAAGGAACAGCCTTTCTTGGTCATAAAGACGCACTCCAACCCTTCTTTTACACTTCTACAGTCCATGGGAATCACCCCCTTCTATTTTGGTCTCAGATGATGAATTTTGCCAATTTGGGCAAATCTTGATATTTTTATCGACTTATTTTTAACTTGTCAACAAGATTTTGGGCACCTTTGGCTTTTTGATATAACCAGCCGCCATCAGGAGGATTAGCTAAAAGAGGCGCTCCACTTGTATTTAAGAACTATTCATGATAATTATAAATATTGAGCGTGATTGTATGGGCTATCATATAAAGAAGTTAGCTCCGCCCCGCAATTGAAATGATGGGTTTAGAGGATAGCATATATCGACTATCACAAAACGGCTTGTAAATTCAATGGGTTGTAGAAACTCCGAAACATTTATTCAGTGAGGTGAACTATGCCGGTCTATCAGTGGAAGGGAGAGGACAGGAAGGGGACAGCCCAGAAGGGTGAGATAGAGGCCCCTAATGAGGCTGCAGTACGCATGCAACTGCGTCGCATGCAGATAAGACCTGCAAAGATAAAGAAAAAACCAAAGGACCTTTTTGAAAATGTCTCCTTTATGCAGCCCAAGGTGCAAACAAGTGATGTAGTGATTTTTGCAAGGCAATTTGCAACCATGATCAATGCAGGACTTCCACTCATTCAGAGCCTTGATATTCTGCAGTCCCAACAAGAGAACAAGACCTTTCAGAAGACCCTGAAGGATATTAAAGAGAGTGTGGAAGGTGGCTCAACCCTTGCAGACGCCTTGAAAAAATATCCAAAGATATTTGACGAGCTGTTTGTTAACATGGTTGCGGCCGGCGAAGTAGGTGGTATCTTGGATACTATCTTGAACCGCCTTTCCGCTTACATGGAAAAGGCTATGAAACTCAAGAAACAGGTCAAGGGAGCCATGACCTACCCTATTATCGTCCTTTGTATTGCAGTCTTGGTGGTCGGTGTAATCTTGGTCTTTGTAATTCCGGTTTTTGAAAAGATGTTTGCCGACTTTGGGGGAGCCCTTCCAGCCCCTACCCAGATTGTAGTAGGCCTGAGCAACTTTACCAAAGGCAATATCCATTATATGATTGGCTCAGTTATAGCCCTGATTATCGTATTCAAGCGATTTTATGCCACGGAAAAGGGTCGTATGATTGTTGATGACATTATGCTCAAGCTACCTGTTTTCGGCCCCCTTTTGCGCAAGGTCGCTGTGGCCAAGTTTACACGAACAATGGGTACCATGATTAGCAGTGGGGTGCCTATCTTGGAGGCACTGGACATCGTGGCAAAGACGTCTGGCAACAAGACAGTTGAGGCGGCTATCTACAAAGTCCGATCGGGTATCACCGAGGGGCGCACGATGGCAGACCCTCTTGGTGAGAGCGGAGTGTTTCCTTCCATGGTGGTGCAGATGGTGGCAGTGGGAGAATCTACAGGTGCCTTGGACGCCATGTTGTCAAAGATTGCCGATTACTACGATGATGAGGTGGATGCTGCGGTTGAAGGCCTGACATCCATGATCGAGCCCTTTATGATGGTCTTCTTGGGCGTTACTATTGGCGGGCTGGTTGTTTCCATGTATTTGCCCATCTTCAAGATGGCGGGCATGGTTGGCGGATAGGATGAAAAGACGTGTCGGTGTTTCGTGTCCGTGTCCGTAAGTCTTGTTCTTTCGGACACGGGAAATGGACGCGAAAGTTTCAATATACTATATCAAAAAACCGAAATCTTTTTCTGAAAGTGTATAAGGCACAAATTTCACACGAATATTTGTCTGGAAGACTCCAGTGGTTGATGTTTTTGCGACTCATATTTACCACTGTTCTTCTTGGCTCAAGTATCCTGGTCCAATTCAAAGATCGTGACTCCCTCATCTCTCCACCCTTCCTGGTGCTGTATGGCCTGATTGCAACCGTCTACATCCTCACTGTTGTATACATTATAGTCTTTAAACAACTCGGGCCGAGTCTCAGATTTGCCTATGTCCAAGTTGGGCTGGACACCCTGTTTGTCACTTTTCTGATCTATGTGACAGGCAGCATTGCCAGCGTGTTCTCCTTCCTTTACTTGGTGGTTATTATTTACGCCAGTATTCTTCTTTACAAAAAGGGGAGCCTGTTTATAGCGACCCTGTGCAGCATACAGTATGGGGTCATGATAGATCTGGAATACTACGGGATTTTGAAGCCGTTTAATACTGTGGCCGGCCTGAGTATACAAGGATACGAGGAGCCCCATGTGCTTTACAAGGTCATTATGACTATGGTGGCCTGTTACTTAGTTGCCTTTTTGAGCAGTTCGCTTGCACAACAGACCCTCAGGACGGAGAAAGAGCTTAAGGCAAAACAAAAAGACCTGGAACAACTGGAGGCCATTAACGCCAGCATTGTATATAGTATGGATAGTGGGCTTCTTACATTGAACTCCGCCAATATAGTAACCACATTTAACCGAGCAGCTGAAATGATAACCGGATTTAGTCGAGAAGAAGTACTGGGTAAACCTTTGTCAAACATATTCCCTGATGTGGTTCAGTTTGCGGCCTCATCAGGGGGGGGGCAAAAAAAAGCATACCGTTATGATGTAGAGTTTAAGAGAAAGGATGGGACAGTCGGCTACTTAGGTTTTTCAATGTCTTCATTGAAAGAACCCGATGGAAAGCCTATAGGCAACTTGCTGATTTTTCAAGATTTAACTGCATTCAAAAACATGGAAGAGCATGTCAAAAGGGTTGAGAAGCTGGCCGCCATTGGAGAGATGGCCGCCGGCATTGCCCATGAAATAAAAAACCCCCTGGCCTCCATGAGCGGCTCGATTCAGCTGCTTAACAAAGAGGTCAATATTACCCCTGTTGCCGGGAAACTAATGGGTATCGTGCTGAGGGAAGCTGATCGGCTCAGCACCCTGGCTAATGACTTTCTCCTGTTTGCACGTCCCGGTTCTGGTAAAATGGAGTCTGTGGAGCTGAGTTCGGCCATTAGCGACACATTGGAACTTTTCAGAAAAAACGGCGTTTTCCAGAACAGGATTCCAGTGGTCCAGGATTTTACCACTGACGTGTGGACAGAGATGGACCCCAAGCATACGCGCCAGATCCTTTGGAACCTACTTTTGAATGCAGCTCAGGCTATTGATGGGACCGGAACCATACACGTCTCATTAAGGACAGTAGAAGATATGGTTCAAGTGACTGTGAGAGATGACGGCTGCGGCATGTCCGAAGAGACTATCAGCAGAATCTTTGATCCGTTTTTTACCACCAAGGCCCATGGAACAGGCCTGGGACTTTCTATTGTCCACAGGCTTCTGGAATCTTACAACGGGCGACTTGATGTTCAGAGTCAACAGGGCCAAGGGAGCACCTTCAACCTGTACCTTAAGAGAATAGCCCCACCGGACCTTTGACTTTTCAAGACCGGACCCCGTCTTTTCCGAGGTCTTCTCTCAGGTTTTAAGTGGTGCACTTGGAACTTGAATTCACCATGAATCTGCTGACGATCGGAGCTAATAATGAAGAAATGGAAGCTTGCCTGGAACGCTGCCCTCACGATTTTTGCGGTTTTTGCCATAACGGTCATGGTGCCCATAACCGGCTGCACGAAGAAAGAAGAAGATGAGACGAGAACCGTAATTCGCTTTGTTACGTGGAAGCCCAATCAACCGGAGGTTTGGGAGGAAATTTTTCGACGTTTTGAGGCCGAACATCCTGACATTCGCGTTGTGCGGGAGGTGGGCCCCCACTCGACTACCGCCTTTCATGACCTTCTGACGCAGAAGCTCAAAAACCGGAGCCCTGATGTGGATGTTTTTTTCATGGATGTCATATGGCCTCCTGAATTCGCCTCAGCCGGGTGGGCACTCCCACTTGACGAACGCTTCCCGCACTCGGAACAAGAAAAATTTTTGAGTGGCGCAATCCTCGCAAATTCCTACAAAGGGAGAATTTATGGTGTTCCCCTATTTGTCGGTAGCGGCATGCTTTATTACCGGAAGGACCTGCTGAAACGCTACGGCTTCACCCCGCCTGATACGTGGCAGGAGATGGTCGAACAGGCATGGAAGATTGTGTCCGAAGAGGGAAAGCAGAGAGAACTTTACGGATTTTCCGGACAATTCAAACAGTATGAAGGTCTTGTCTGTGATATGATGGAGTACATTCTTAGCAATCAGGGGAGCATCCTCAATCCAAAGACGGGAGGATCTGAAATTGCGAAACCGGCAGCAGTAGGGGCAGTCCGGTTTGTAAGAGATAGTATCATTGGAGCGATCGCCCCTAAGGGAGTACTCACCTATCAGGAGCCTGAATCGATCGCTCTTTTTATACAGGGCAAGGCAGTATTTCATAGGAACTGGCCTTATGCTTGGGAGATGTCAAACAATCCGAAGCGCTCTAAAATCGTTGGCAAGGTGGGCATTACAAAACTCCCTCATTTCCCTGGGGGCACAAGCCACGCTACACTGGGGGGATGGCAACTCGGAATCAGCAAGTATTCTCAAAACAAAAAAGCTGCGTGGACCTTTGTCCGGTTTCTGACAAGTAAGAAAATTCAAAAATGCCTCGCATTGAAGGCAGGGCTCGCGCCAACCAGAAAAGCGCTCTATGAGGACCACGAAATCATAAAGGCCCATCCTCAGTTTTGGGACATGAAGGAGGTCTTTTTAACCGCCTATCCTCGTCCGAGAACCCCACTTTATCCGGCACTATCCAATGTCTTACAGCACTACTTCCACAAGGTCATATCAGATCCGAATTCGGATATCGAAAAAGAAGCGTTTGCTGCTTCACAGGAAATCGACAGGATTCTTCAGTTGGCCCAATAGGGCCAATTTCCGCGGCGTGCAGGTATGAAAAGGAGACATTCATCTATTACAAAAGAGAGAATATTTGCCGTATGGTTACTCATACCATGCTTTCTCGTTGTCTGCATTTTTGCCTTTTATCCCATAGTCTATTCTTTCTTCCTCAGCCTGCACAGGATAATACTCGGACTTCCTTCTATTGGCCAACCATTCATCGGGCTCGAAAACTACCGAGCACTATTACATGATAGCATCGCACTCCGTTCACTCGTCAATACCTTCGCCTTTGTCTTTATCTCCACATTCTTTGAACTGCTCTTCGGACTTATTATTGCTCTCGTAATCAACAAGCACTTTATGGGAAGAGGGTTGGTGAGAGCAGCAATCCTCGTGCCATGGGCGATTCCTACGGTTGTCTCATCACAAATGTGGAGGTTTATATGTAACGACAACTATGGCCTTGTGAACTATATCTTGTTTGGTTCGGATGTTGCACAGTACAAGGCGTGGCTTGCTGACCCTTTTTTTGCCTTTGCCGCCATAGTGGTTGCCGATGTATGGAAAACTTCCTCCTTTGCGGCGCTCCTGATTCTGGCAGGCCTCCAGACTATCCCGGATGAACTCTATGAAACAGCGAAAATAGATGGCGCCAATGCATGGCAGCGATTTAGAAAGATAATACTCCCCCTTATCAAACCTGCGTTACTCATTGCGCTGCTGTTCAGGACCATGGATGCCTTCAGGGTTTTTGACCTTGTCTTCGTCATGACACAGGGAGGACCTGCCAATTCGACGAATGTGCTTCAATTTTACGGGTACAAGAAGATATTTGCCGAGGGGTTCATGGGGTATGGGTCTACTATTTCCGTGCTGGTGTTTATGACAGTTTTTGTACTGTCATTGCTTTATCTACGGATTATAAGAACGAGACTCTTTGCTGAAACCGTAACATGAAAGATAGGGATGAAACCATCTAAGCTACTTTTTTATGGAATAATATTTATCATCATCTTCTTAAGCCTCCTCCCCTTTATCTGGTTTGTCCATACCTCGCTCAAAACCGAGGGAGAGGTTACAGCGATTCCCCCGAAACTTGTCCCGTCAGGATCGCTCAATTTTTACCGCTCAGCCATCACAGACTACAATTTGTTGCACTACGTAAGAAATAGTGTCATTGTCGCGGGGGCGACCACATGTGTCACTCTGTTTATATCCGTGTTTGCCGCCTACGCCCTTGCACGACTGAGATTAAAATATAAGGGGTTGATTATGGGGAGTCTTTTGCTTGTATCCATGTTTCCACAGATATCAATCGCAGGACCCGTGTGGAAGATATTACAAGCCCTGGGATGGCTCAATAGTTATCAAGGGCTCATTATTCCCTACGTCACCCTCACCTTGCCGCTCGGTGTCTGGATATTGACCAGCTTTTTCAACGAACTCCCCAAGGAGCTTGAAGATGCCGCACGGATTGATGGGTGTACGCGGATTCAGGCACTTTACAAGATCGTAATACCCCTTGCTGCGCCGGGTGTTTTCACTGCCGCAATACTCGTTTTCATTTATGCATGGAATGAGTTCTTCTTTGCGCTCCTGATTATGACGCAACAGAAATTCCAGACACTTCCTATTGGAATTGCATTGTTCCAAGGGCAGTATACCCTCCCATGGGGAGAGATCGCTGCTGCCTCTACAGTAGCTACCGTGCCACTTGTGGTTGTTGTTTTTCTCTTTCAAAAGAGAATTGTCAGCGGACTATCAGCGGGCGCAATAAAAGGATAACTATGGCAGGATTAACGATAAAGAACCTGAAGAAATCATTTGGCACCAACACAGTTATACAGGATATCTCCTTTGACGTTTCCGATGGAGCGTTTTGTATCCTGCTCGGGCCATCAGGCTGTGGAAAGACTACCATACTTAGGATAATCGCAGGATTGGAAGAGCATGACGAGGGTGAAATATTCATGGGGAATAAAGAGGTGGGCAATCTTTCCCCAAAAGAGAGAGATGTTGCTATGGTTTTTCAGAGCTATGCCCTCTATCCTCACATGAATGTCTATGAAAACATGGCATTCTCACTAAAAGTTAGAAACCTGTCAAAGGATGAAATCGATAGCAAAGTCAGAGAGGCTGCACGGCTTTTGGACATAGAGGATTTCCTGGACAGGAAACCCAAGAAATTGTCAGGAGGTCAGAGGCAACGAGTTGCTATTGGGCGGGCAATCGTCAGAAGCCCTCAGCTTTTCCTTTTTGATGAGCCTCTCTCGAATCTCGATGCAAGGCTCCGCAGCACCATGAGGGTAGAACTCGCAAAACTTCATCAGCAATTAGGCACGACCATAGTCTACGTTACCCATGACCAGATAGAGGCAATGACCCTGGGAGACAAAATCATATTATTGGATAAAGGCATCATCCAACAGGTGGGCACCCCACAAGAGTTATACGAGAGGCCATCAAATCTCTTTGTGGCAACCTTTATCGGCAGCCCGCAAATCAATCTCATTGAAGGAAGCCTATTGAGCAACGAAGGGAGAATGTTCTTTAAGTCCGGTGGCCTTACTATTGATCTTGGTCCGAGGACCGTGTTGGAAAAGTATTCAGGCAATACGGTAATCTTGGGAATACGGCCGGAGTCGTTGACGCCAGGGAACGGCCCGATTGTTGGTTCACTGGAAATTATTGAGCATATCGGGTCGGAAAACATTCTGTATGTGGCAACCGATATTGGAAGAATTATCGCCAAGGCACCGCCGGATTTTCAGGGGAGAGCCGGAGAGGGGATATCGCTTGCATTAAGAACGACCGATATCCATTTGTTTTATAAGGGAATCAGAATCGCAGTTGGGGTTTTGTCTTGACACCTTTTGGCAAAGACTTTTCAACGGGTCCCCAATCATCCAAGCTTTTCCATCGATGGCTTCAAAATTATATTTTACACATAACGAGACTGTCGAAAAACTCTTTTCTTCGCTCCAATTGACCATTTTTGAATAAAGATTCGGGGTCAAACCTTGATTAGTGATTAGTAAAGAGCCTTAATCACAGATCAAGGTTTGACCCCAATAGTTCATAGTTCTCTTGCCACGTCCGGTGCAGCTACTCGTTAGGGCTTGCCCCTATAAATACTTTCATTGTGATACCTAATATGGTCATCACCAATTGTATGTCCGGTAACCATAGCAAGGTCAGTTGATTCTATACGGTAAACACCATAATCCAATTCGGCATGATGATTTGGACAGAGGCATAATATGTTCTCCATGACATCTGGGCCATTGTGTGGTTTGCCTAGCGGCCGAATATGGTGGGCCTCAGCGTAATTAGAGCTGTCGGGAAGAACCATGGTATACCCACAAAGCTGACATTTGTAGTGATGAAGTGCCTTCACTCTTCTGGACAGATTTGTGTCACGAATGATTCGATAGGTCGTGATCTCCTCGCGCTCTGCAGGCGCGTCTATATCAGAGGCTGTAGGCGCCTGTGGAATCGCTGAAAGTGGAAGATGGGGTGTCCAGTCATACTCTTTAGACAATCGGATTTGGTCTGTCCACCATGCAGTATCGTCTTCAGCTTTACCAAAGAGACCGAAATAGCCTGGCCCGGGTGTGCCCGTGCCAGTATCGATGATTATCCCGGTTATGGCCGGCTTCCCTTCAGCTTCAGTCCAGTCCGCAAGGGAACTCAGTCCATGTAGTTTTAGACTCCGGCCCCAGGTTCCACCGCGCAAGCTGAGCCCAAGTTCTTTATGGACGGCCCTATAGCCGACATAGGTATGATGGTCTCCTGGCTCAACGTTTTTCAAATGTTTCACCAGGAAGGATAGTAGGCGCTGACCTTCCTCGTCCAAGTCACTCATTCGTATTCTCCAAGGCCCTAACGTATTTTTCACCGGCTGGTGTGGAGCGCAGTGGAACACCAGTCAGGTGCAAAAAATGGTTATGCCTTTTTTTCTATAGTTTTGTACCAGATGATAATACCCCACCTTTCTGGTTCATTTGTCATTAAGAAAATATGCGTCCCTATCAATTTAATTCGTTCTTCATGTACCGATTCTTTTTTGCCGTCGACATATACAACTGTTTTATATTTATATTCTTTCCCCTTTTTTATTTTTCCGAATCGTCTTTTTATGTCCTTAGTCGTATAGAACAAATATAATCTGTGGTCACTGTCATAATAATAGGAACAGCCACCTTCTGAATGTTTTGTTATGTTTATACCTGCTATAGTTTCATTGTGCTGATATTCCTTATCAAGTTTCAGGGGGTACAACTGTCCCTTTTCTTGAGATTGCCACCGCAGTATTGTATTTGCACCAAAATTATAACAAAATAAAGCATCTTCTTTTTTCCAAGGTCTCTGCATTACAATGTTGCCATATGAATCTTCTGGGCGATATTTTGAAGGGATATGATCTAAATATTCTTTGAAACGTCTATAGTCGGTATTGTTAATTCCAAGATAAGTTAGCTCAAGCTCCTCTTTAATTGTTTGAAAGCCGTACATAGCAAAATCATCTTTTTCTTTTGAATACACCAGGTTGGGGTAAAGAGCGGTTGATATATTTGAATGTTTGAGTTTCTGGAACAATTCATTTTCAAATGCGTTACGAGTAGAAACAATACTGTCTAACCACTTCTTTGAATCAATTTTGTTTTCAGCATTTTTGAGATATTTTTTTGTGATCTTATCTTTAATGACTGATGATATTTTTAAATCATCTAATTTGAATCCAAAAATATTGACTAAAACTTTATTAAAAAATCTCTCGGTAATTTTGGCAAAACGATCTAGGTCGGCGTATGGTGCAACCGCACCATGCTGAACTAAATTTCTTGTTTGTCTCAAAAGTTTAATTTCTCCCAAATAAGGTAAACTGACACTTGCGAATTCTTTGAGAGCTTTATTGATAGATGCTGCAAGGTTTGCTAATTCAAAAGTGTCAAAATTTTTACCTGTTGTTGACTCCAAATCTAGGTGTGTAACGATACATCTCAATATGTATTCTATTGTGTTATCTAAGCCAAGAATTGCTATCATATTGTCGAATTCTGTTTGCTGACTTGCATGTTCATGGGCATGGGAAAGCATCAACCGTGCTCTCATCAGCAGTTGCAGCGATTCTTCGTTTGGTGCAATGGGTAAGTTAATATTAGTTGTAGTTGTTATCATTTTTAATTTTTTCAGGGCATAACGCTTCGCTTAAGAGGTTGGTCGTGGAGCGCAGCAGGATGACCAATCCTTCTTCAAGCGGTTGTTATGCCGACTTTTGTTTTGTATCCCATTCTTTGTATCGATCAACTAGGTCTTCTAGCAAGAGGCGCACTTGCGAAAACGTTTCTTTTGCAAACTCTGAATCAATCAACAAATAATTGTAGTATGAAGAGATCCCTAAATTTCGTTTTTCCAAAGCCTTCATCTTTCTCTTGATTTTATCATTCGCCATATCCAGCCTGCCATTTGCGTGGGCTATTGTATGACGAACGTCAGCAAGTATTTTTATTCGTTGCCAAGCATTGACATCGCTGCACAAGTCAAATTGAAGAAGATTTTTGTAATATTTCTTTGCTCTGTCAAGAAAGTCACCTCTAAGGTCATTGATGCCGATTCCCTGTTTTTGTGCCCGTTGAAGCAAACGCGCTATTTCTATTACGCTTGTTTCGAGGACTGCATATAAAGACACAATAAAGGGGCCCCAAAAAAAACGAGGGAGGAGGACTCTAACTTTGCTATCGTATTCCTGCCGAGCTATATGCCATTCTGGATCTTCCGGCGTTAAACCTTCTTTTTTTCTATACTCATCAAGCGTTAATCTTTCTGAATTACTTAGATGTGTAATTTGTTTTTCTTTTCTATGATTTCATAATGATCTTCAAGGGCATGAAGCTCTAAAGATACATCAAGCAATCGAAAATCAAGATCTATCTTCATTTATTTCCTTTGGCATAACAATTAAGTGTTAAGATTTTATTCAACGATATTAGCTATCGAAATATTATTTCTTGATATTTTTCTTTTACGAGATATCATAATATTTAATGAAAAATCAAGGATTTAATAATCACAAAAACCTCGCAAACTACTCGATCAGGTACGCGATGTCATGCGTTTGAAACACTATGCTTTTTTTACCGAGCGCACTTATCCCTTATGTTGCATAAACAACCCGGCAAGAATGTGATAAAACCAAGGTGGTAAAGGGTTCCCTGAGTTTATCGACCGCTTGGGACAAACGCACACGTGGTCAATTCCAGAAACGTTATGATATTTGCCGAGTTGTTCACCCTTCGGGAAAGCCGATGATACCGCATCTGCTGCGTTGTCAAGGATTCGGCGTAAATTACTACAGCCTCACCCTTGACGCCTTGCATCTGCAGCATCCTAAACTTTTGCAACGTTAGGGTTATATAGGCTGGATCAAACGGTTCATCCTTTTTCACGACAAAAAACATCCCAAGGAGATGGGGAATCAGGTGAGAATAGGAAAAATTGATATTTCCTTGACATAATGCTTCATTTTTGCTTAAATTATGGAAACAACAATTCCAATACGGAAGCAAATATGGATACAAAGATTCGTTTTTTCCAGGATGCGAAGCAGAGCTTTTTTCTGTTTGGCCCGCGAGGAACAGGAAAGTTCACATGGGTTAAACAGCATCTGGGGAATGCACTTATTATAGACCTTTTGGCACCGGAGGTATACCGGCCTTACTCAGCTAAGCCGGAGAGGCTACGGGAAGTTGCCGAGGCGCAAACTTCCGGCAACTGTATTGTAATAGATGAAATTCAGAAATTGCCTCAGCTCCTGGATGTGGTACATCAATTAATGGAACAGCGTGCAGGATGGCGTTTTGTATTAACAGGCTCCAGCGCAAGAAAGCTAAAGCGGTCGGGAGTGGATTTACTTGCAGGACGTGCTGTGGTTAAAACGATGCATCCGTTTATGGCTGCCGAGCTGGGTGATGAGTTTTCCCTGGAAGGGGCCCTTGCTTTAGGCATGGTTCCCTTGGTTCTGGATGCAGTAAGTCCCAAAGAGGCGATTGACGCTTATATTGCCCTTTATCTCAGGGAAGAGGTTCAGATGGAAGGGCTTGTCCGCAATATGGGTAATTTCAGCCGGTTTTTGGAATCCGTTAGCTTTTCGCACGGAGCCGTTCTTAACATTTCAGATGTTGCTCGGGATTGCCAGGTAGAGCGCAAAACCGTAGAAGGCTATGTTTCAGTCCTCGAAGATTTGCTTTTGGCCTTCCGCATACCCGTTTTTACGAAACGCGCCAAGCGGCACTTATCGTCACATCCCAAATTTTACTATTTTGATGCCGGGGTTTTCAGGTCTGTACGTCCTGCAGGGCCACTTGATGCGCCTCAGGAAATTGACGGAGCAGCTTTAGAGGGGCTTGTCGCTCAGCATCTTCGCGCATGGAATTCTTATAGGGGAGATGCATACAAACTTTATTTCTGGCGCACAAAATCAGGGAATGAGGTTGACTTTGTAGTTTACGGACAGGATACGTTTTTCGCTATAGAAGTTAAAAACACGGCAAAGATACACTCTAAAATGCTCAACGGATTACTCGCTTTTAGAGAAGATTACCCTGAAGCACAAACCTGTCTGCTGTATCGGGGCAAAGAGCGCATAAAAATAAAAAACATATTATGCCTGCCATGCAAAGAATTCTTAATGAACCTGGTACCTCAAAACCCGATTCGGTTATAATTCAAGAAAAGGAGGGAAGGCGAATAGACCCACCGCCCAGCCTTTTACCTTGACACCTATAGGCAAATACGTTAGCTCAATTGCAGATCGTGATAACATAGATTACAGGGATTCCGCAGATTAAATCAGCGGAATCCCTGTAATCAGTCTAATCTGCATTTCAATAACGAAAGCAGCACTATGGACGAAACAAGTGAAATAATCAGCCAGCGACGCGGCAAGGCAAAAGCGTTGACTGATCAGGATGTTGAGCTTTACCCCAACGACTTCAAGGTGTCGCACACGGTTGATGCCGTGAAAAAGTATATTCATCAGCGGACGGATGCCGCGGATAGTACGGCCGTGTTTGCCATGGCGGGCCGCATAACGGGACTCAGGAGCTTTGGGAAGGCGACCTTCATTCACTTTAGAGATTATACCGGACAACTTCAGGCCTACATAAAACGAGACGAAGTCGGCCAGGAGGCACATGTCTTATTCAAACAATTTGATATTGGCGATTTTATCGGCGTTAAAGGAAGTGTGTTTCAGACCAAAACGGGTGAGTGGACCCTCTTGGCCAAGGAGATTCGACTCCTTTGCAAGGCCACCAGGCCTCTCCCCGAGAAGTTCCACGGATTGAGGGATCCGGAAAAACGCTACCGCCAAAGGTATCTTGATCTCATCATGAACTCGAATGTGCGGGATATCTTCATCAAGAGGACTCATATCATTCAAGCATTTAGGAATTTTTTATTGGAGAGAGATTTTTTAGAGGTGGATACACCAATGATGCAACCCATACCTGGTGGGGCCGAGGCAACCCCTTTTAAGACCTTCCACGATGCCCTCGGGATGGAGCTTTTTTTGCGGATTGCACCGGAGCTTTATCTGAAGCGGCTGGTGATAGGGGGATTTGAACGTGTTTTTGAAATTAATCGCAGTTTTAGAAACGAGGGGATTTCAACCGAGCACAATCCAGAGTTCACTATGCTGGAGTTCTATCAAGCCTATGCAACTTACAAAGATCTCATGTCCATGACCGAGGAGATGTTTGCATTCGTGACGCAGCAGGTTTTGGGAGAGACGCACTTTACGTATCAGGGAAACACGATTGATATGACCGGGCCATGGCGTCGACTAACGCTCAAAGATGCTTTGAGCGAACTGGGCGGCATTGAACCTTCTATGTCGGATGATAGAAAACGTTTGCTTGATTTTGCCGAATCAAAAGGGATTGAGATTAGAAAGACAGGAAAGGTCAGCAAGATCCTGATGAAACTATTTGATGTATTGGTAGAGCCGAAGCTCATTGAGCCGACGTTTGTTGTAGACTATCCAGCGGAGATCTCGCCCCTTGCCAGGAGGAGCAGTTCAGATCCTGACATGACGGAGCGATTTGAGCTATTTATTGGAGGGCGGGAGATTGCCAACGGGTTTTCGGAATTGAATGATCCGGTCGACCAAAAAAGACGCTTCTTGGATCAAGTTGCGGACCGGGAGTCTGGTGATAAAGAAGCTCACTATATGGATGAAGATTACGTGACAGCACTGGAATATGGCATGCCTCCTACGGCGGGCGAAGGGATTGGGCTTGACCGGTTTGTAATGCTGTTGACTAATGCGGCCTCTATTCGTGAGGTGATCCTCTTCCCGCAACTAAGAAATGTTGGTCATTAGAGTTAGTAACCGATGCCGGATACCCGATTACCAGTAACGAGCAACCAGTAACGAGTAACGAGCAACGAGCACAAATCATGTCTTTTGAATTTTTTGTTGGCCTTCGATATCTTCGGGCCAAACGAAAACAGGCTTTTATTTCGGTTATCACGTTCATCTCCATGGCAGGGGTTATGCTTGGGGTAATGGCTATGATGGTCGTGCTGGCGGTGATGACCGGCTTCAGTACAGACATCAAATCCAAGATATTGGGAGCAAATGCCCATATCAGGGTCATGAGCCTCAGTGGCAAGTTAGACCAACACAAAGAGGTCATCAAAAAGATTGAGACTATCGAGGGTGTAAAAGCTACAGCCCCTTTTATTTATAGCCAAGTCATGCTCCGTTGCGGACCTCATGTTTCCGGGGCTGTTTTGAGGGGGATTGATCCATCACGGGTCGGGCGTGTAGTGGATCTGGAAAAGAGTGTGAAGAAGACCGATTTGTGTGCTCTGGAAAGGGTAAGCAATCATAACACCTACACGAAAGAGGAAAGGAAGGTGCCACCCGGCATCATCCTGGGGAAGGAACTTTCCCGGCTGTTGACGGCATATCCGGGAGACGAAGTCTATGTCGTATCACCCTTTGGTGGTAGTCTGACACCTATTGGAGGTCGCATACCTCATATGAAAAAGTTTAAAGTCGTGGGCCTTTTTGATTCAGGCATGTACGATTATGATACATCCTTTGCTTACGTTTCCATTGAGTCGGCGCAGCAGCTATTTAGGCTTGGGCAATCGGTTCATGGCATAGAGGTTAAGGTGAATGACATTTACAATGTCGATAAGATTTCAGGGTCAATTCGCGAGTGTCTGGGGACCGCCTATTGGACACAGGACTGGATGCAAATGAACAAGAATTTTTTCTCAGCCCTAAAACTCGAAAAGACGGTGATGTTTATTATCTTGGTCTTGATTATTTTAGTAGCCGCTTTTAATATCATCAGCACCCTGATTATGATGGTCATGGAGAAGACAAAAGATATTGCCGTACTCAAATCTATGGGTGCCAGTAGCAAAAGTATCATGAAGATCTTTATCTTGGATGGTCTCGTTATAGGTATTATTGGTACCATCCTCGGAATCATGGGAGGAGGCATACTTTGTTTTTTGTTGAAGCGTTATGAATTTGTGAAACTTCCGAGCGATGTTTACTACATTTCTACGCTTCCCGTCAGGGTGCAGCTGGTCGACGTGGTCCTGATAACCCTGTCTGCCATAGCCATCAGCTTTTTGGCTACCCTCTATCCTTCCTATAAAGCATCCAGGTTGGACCCTGCCGCAGCCATCAGGTATGAATAGCCAGCAGCCATTGATAAGAATCGTAGATGTCCGGAAATCCTTTATTG
The DNA here is from genome assembly GCA_013375375.1 of Desulfobacterales bacterium. Classification (GTDB taxonomy): domain Bacteria; phylum Desulfobacterota; class Desulfobacteria; order Desulfobacterales. The sequence continues at coordinate 29,929 of JABXJX010000008.1, forward strand.
CCAATGGCAACAGAGTGGATGTGTTGCGAGCTGTGGGCCTGGACGTTTACGAGGGTGAAATGGTCGCTATTGTGGGGGCTTCCGGTGTTGGTAAGTCAACTCTTCTCCATGTGCTGGGTACTTTAGAACGGCCGGACGATGGCGAAATCCTTTATCATGGAGAGAGCGTTTTCGCTTACGATGAGCAAAGGCTTGCCTCTTTTCGCAATCAGACTATCGGCTTCGTGTTTCAATTTCACCACCTGCTGCCGGAATTCAATGCCCTGGAAAATACCATGATGCCTGCCTTGATTAAAGGCATGCATGTTAAGGAGGCTTGTGAGCGGGCTGAAGCTATCCTGACCCGAGTGGGTCTAAAGGAACGCCTCAAACATCATGTTGGTGAACTGTCAGGGGGAGAGCAGCAAAGAGTAGCTGTGGCCAGATCCCTGGTATTGAAACCATTGATCCTATTGGCGGACGAACCGACTGGTAATCTGGATGCCAGGACCAGTGAGTCGATACACGATCTTTTGATTTCATTGAACCGTGATAATGGGATTACAATGGTGATAGTCACTCATAACATGAGGTTGGCTGAAAAGTTATCCCGCAGAGTGACATTAATAGACGGCAAAGTAGTGGCAATAGATTGAGGTGACTATGTTCAAGCGGTCATTATTATTTGCGTTAATACTTGTGCTTTGCGCAACTGGTGCAATAACTCAGGAGAAGGTTCGTGTCGTTATCCTTCCGTTCCAAGTTCACGCCCCCGAAAGGCTTGACTATTTAAGTGAGCAGATCCGGAATCTTGTTGGAAAACAACTGGAAGGAGAAGGAGTCGTGATTGTGGAACCCGACGAACCACTTGAAAGACTGTCCGGCGCCGCGAAAGGCGATCTAAACCGCTTGCGGGCATTGGGCCTCCGTGTGGGGGCTGATTTTGTGATATGGGGTGGTTTTACCAAGATTGGGAAACGCTTCAGCTTGGATGTCAAGGTCATGTCATCATATGGGGATACTCGGCCGGAGCCCGTTTATGTGGAAGGGGCGGGCCTTGAAACCATGCTCGATTCCGTTCAAAGGCTGGCCGGAGAGCTTGGGATAAAGATATTCAAGCGAGAAAAGGTGGCAGGGGTCATCATTAAAGGGAATAAACGAATAGAATCCGAGGCGATCAAAAGAATAATAAAGACCAAGGAGGGAAATGTCTATCTGGCAAGACATCTGAAGGATGATCTAAAGTCAATTTATAAAATGGGGTATTTTGGTGATGTTCGCGTGGAGACTTCCATCACCCCGGAAGGGAAGGTGGTTACTTTTCAAGTTAGTGAAAACGAAACCATTCGAAATATTAGAATCCAGGGTAATAAAAAGTTTGATGACGAAGAAATAAAAGCTGTAATTTGTGCCAAGCCAAGTTCCATCTTGAATATAAATAATCTTCAAGGTGACCTGCGGCAGATCGAAAATCTTTACAAAGAAGAAGGGTATCATAATGTTAAGGTGGCCTATAATACAAGGCCGGTGCCTGAGAATCGTGCTGATATTGATTTTATCGTTGAAGAGGGTGAAAAAGTATTCATCAAGATGATTTCTTTTGAAGGGATCAAGGCCTATAAGAGTGAGACACTAAAGGACTTGATGAAGACCAAGGAGAAAGGTTTTTTTTCCTGGCTCACTTCGTCAGGGGATTTGGATCGTGAAGTCCTGGACCAGGACATGTCTAAGATAACTGCATACTATCATAATCATGGTTATATTCAGACAAAAGTAGCCGAGCCAAAGCTGACCTATGAAGGAAAGCGGATTTATATCAACATCAAAATCGACGAAGGTCCCCAATTCAAGGTCGGGAATGTAGACATTCAGGGGGATTTAATTCAGTCAAAAAGCGAACTGCTAAAAAAGATAAAGATTACCAGGGAAAAGGTTTACAACCGTGAAATTATACGAAAAGATGTTTTGACACTTCAGGACATATACTCAGATGCAGGCTATGCCTATGCAGATATTTCGCCACACATTGATCAGGACCCCAAAAAACTTAAGGCCGACATCACATATTTGGTCAACAAGAGATCTTTGGTCTATTTTGAAAAGATCATTATTACAGGCAACACCAAGACCCGTGACAAGGTCATTCGGAGAGAGCTGAAGGTGTATGAGCAGGAACTGTTCAGCGGTAAGCGCTTAAAGCGTGGGGCACGTAATCTTTACCGTCTCGATTTCTTTGAAGATGTCAAGGTAAATACCAGCAAAGGGAGTGCCGACGACCAGATGATTCTCAAGGTTGATGTGACAGAAAAACCGACGGGCGCTTTTAGCTTCGGTGCTGGATACAGCTCCATGAATCGAATGTTTGCTGTAATTTCGATTTCACAGAAAAACCTGTTTGGGCGTGCCCAAATTCTGAATTTGCAGGCTCAATTAGGCAGAAGAGCCACCTCCTATACACTAAGCTTCACTGAACCCTGGCTTTTTGACATTCCACTATCGGCAGGTTTTGACCTTTATAACAAGACTATGGACTATGATACCTATGACAAGAACAGCTTCGGAGGTACTCTTCGGTTTAGCTATCCGGTTTTTGATTATACGCGGGCATATCTTTCCTATAACTATGACCGGGCGGAAATTGAAAATCTTACTGACAACGCGTCCACCTTTATCAAGGATATGGCCGAAACAAATGTTGCTCACACCCTGACCGGTATTTTGCGCCGCGATTCAAGAGACCGCATTTTCAGTCCTACTGAAGGCTCGGACAACAGCATTACGGTCAAGCATGCGGGAACGCCTATGGGCGGAGATATCGGTTTTACAAAATATGTTGCGGACTCCGGGTGGTATATTCCTCTTTTCGGGGATACGGTTGGGTTACTGCATGGGCGTACCGGGTTTATACACGGTGATCCGGCTGGAACGTTGCCTACCTGGGAGCGTTTTTACTTGGGCGGCATGAACACTGTCCGGGGATACGGCTGGAGGGGTATCAGCCCCACGGACCCTGTGACCGGCGATAAGATAGGAGGCAATAAAATGGTGCAATTCAACGTAGAGCTTCTGCTTCCGATCATAAAAAAAGCGGGTCTAAGGGGGGTCCTTTTCTACGATATGGGCAACGCTTATGACAATGGAGAAAGCGTAAATCTTTCAACATCAGTGCTGCGGGAAAGTGCCGGCTTCGGTTTCCGATGGTATTCCCCCGTTGGGCCGATGCGTCTTGAATACGGATATATCCTGGATCCTGATCGGAGAGGTGATGGTGGTTGGGAGTTCACCATGGGGATGGCGTTTTAGTCAAAAAAGGAGGTTGTTAATGAATACACGTATTCTACTGGTAAGTTTGATACTTTGTTTTTTTGGCCTTAGCGGAATCGGTTACGGGGCCGAGGTGCAAAAAATAGGAGTCGTCGACCTGCAGGAAATAATCGACAAATCGAATGCTGGTAAGCGATCATCTGTTGAGATCAAGAGCCAAGGAAAGAAGATGGAAGAGATCCTCAAGAAGAAGGGAACCGAGATTGAAGAACTAAGGAAGGCTCTGGATCAAAAGGCCCTGGTCATGAGTGATGAGGCACGCAAGGCAAAGGAACAGGACCTACGTCTCAAGATTAACGACATAAAATCTCTCCAAGGGCGGTATCAGGATATACTAAGAGAACTCAACATCAATCTCTCCAGGGAAATTACGAAAGATGTTTTTGAGATAGTTAAAAGAATAGGGAAACAAGCGGGCTACACATTGATTATTGATCGCCGTGTAGGAGGCGTGCTTTATGCACCCAACGCCATTGACATCACCGACAAGGTCATAGAAGAATATAATGCCATGGACAGAAAACGCGGGAAGAAAAAGGGCGCATCGACGAAGTCAAAGAAAAAGAAATAGGTTTATGATTGGATGCCAGTGGCCGACAGATATCCGGGATCAGGCATTAGCCACTAAGAGTTCAATATAAACTTCACTTCATAGACGATTAACGAAGAATAACAGACAAAATGGAACTTCCTGTACGCAAGATTGCCGAACTGGTCAAGGGCGAGGTTGTGGGTGATGGTGATTTCATCATCAGAGGTGTTGCTGCGTTTGATAATGCCGGCCCTGATGATATCACCTTTGCTGCATCTGCCGACTTTAAAAAGCGCATTGATGAGACCAGTGCGGCTGCCGTGATCGTTTCATATGATGTTTGCGAATCTAAAAAGATCCTTGTACGTGTTAAAAATCCCTCTTTGGCTCTATCCAAAGTGTCTGCTTTATTCCATACAGTTTACCGCCCGGAGGTTGGGATTGGCCAGGATGCCCATGTAGGGAAGAATTTCAGATGCGGAGTTGATGTTTCCGTGTACCCGGGTGTGTTCATTGGAGACGATGTAACCTTGGGTGATCGCGTTACTTTGCATCCAGGAGTGGTGATTGACAATCGTGTTATGGTGGGTGATGAAGTTGTTGTCTATCCCAATGTATGCATTTTGGAGCGCTGCGAGATCGGTAGCAGAGTAATCATCCATGCAGGGTCCGTGATCGGGAGCGACGGTTTTGGATTTGCATTCGATGGGGACTGCTATCATAAGATTCCACAGGCTGGTATCGTTCGTATTGATGATGACGTAGAAATCGGCGCTTGCAATACAATCGACAGAGCAACCTTCGGTAGGACCTGGATCAAGCGGGGTGTCAAGACAGATAATTTAGTACACATTGCCCACAATGTGGTGGTGGGCGAAGATACCGTACTGGTTGCACAGGTAGGAGTTTCAGGGAGCGTAACTATCGGAAACCGTGCGATATTAGCCGGTCAAGCCGGGGTAGCACAACATGTCGCCATCGGTAACCGCGTGACCATCGGGGGTCAGTCAGGGGTTACCAAATCAGTTCCCGACGATCAGGTTATGTCCGGTACTCCGGCAATGCCCCATCGACTCTGGTTAAAGGTTTCCAGCATCATCCCCAAGCTTCCCGAGATGAAAAAAAGGATAAAAGAATTGGAGAAACGTATCAAGAAGCTGGAAAAGTCATAGAAAGTATCTCATTTAAGAGTTTTTCAACAGCCTGTTAGACCAAATTACAAATGTTTTTATCCTTCAACTTTAGGCACTCGATTGATCAACTGCTTTATAGTTTGATCTTGAGCAGGTCCAATATTTAGCAAACCTATTTGAAAGGCGTGTGACATGGAAACGGTATATGACATTCATAAGATTATGGAGCTCCTGCCACATCGGTATCCCTTTATTCTGGTTGATCGGATTATAGAAGTGGTACCCGATGAACGCATAGTCGGGCTTAAGAATGTAACGATTAACGAGCCTTTTTTTCAGGGCCATTTCCCGGAAAGACCTGTTATGCCTGGTGTACTGATTGTTGAAGCCATGGCCCAGGTGGGAGGGGTCCTTGCATATGCTTCTCGTGCACAGGAGAGTCATAAAGAGCTGATCTATTTTATGGGCATTGATAAAGCCCGCTTCCGAAAATTTGTGGTTCCTGGAGACCAAATCATTCTTGAGATGATTTCCATGAAAAAGCGCTCAAACCTTTTTAAGATGTCCGGCAAAGCGACCGTGGACGGAACTTTGGTTGCAGAGGCAGAGATCATGGCCATGGTAGGAGAAGAATCATGATACATCCTACCGCTGTTATTGATCCGACGGCAGAGATAGGTTCTAATGTGGAAATTGGACCATATACTGTCATTGCCGGAGATGTTCAAATAGGTTCCGGTACCACCATTGGCTCTCATGTGACGATTGATCAGTATACGACCATCGGGCCCGATTGTAAGATATTTCAACATGCGGCCATCGGCGCTGTACCTCAGGCGCTAAAATACAAAGGTGAAAAAACGTTCGTGAAGATTGGTCGTGGGACGGCGATTCGCGAATTTGTAACAATTCACCGAGGGACCGAGTTTGGCGGCGGAATCACAGAAGTTGGTGAAGAGAATTTTTTGATGGCCTATACCCACATTGCTCATGATTGTATTACCGGTCGAAGGGTTATTTTTGCTAATGCTGCGAGTCTTGGCGGCCATATTAGAATTGGAGATTGTGCCACACTGGGTGCGTTTGTGGCCGTACACCAGTTCGTGCGGATTGGAGACTATGCCTTTATTGGTGGTGTAACCGGGGTGACAAAGGATATTCCGCCATACACACTGGCATCGGGATCACCCCGCGCCAGGCTCCACGGGTTGAATACAGTGGGCTTGAAGCGACATAACTTTTCATCAGAGGCCATTGTTAGCCTCAAAAGGGCCTATCGCATCCTATTTCGACTCGGATTGACATTGAACGAAGCCATTGAAAGGGTTACTGCAGAAGTTGACCAGGTAGCAGAGGTCGTTGAGTTAATAGAGTTTATCAAGTCCTCTGAGCGGGGGGTAACGAGGTAGGATGCAAAGAATCGGACTCATTGCGGGGAGCGGACAGTTCCCAGGCATTTTTTCAAAGGCTGCCAAGGGAAAGGGGTTGAAGGTTTACGCAGTAGCCCATGTTGGAGAAACCGACCCCCGGCTGGAAACCTTTGTGGAGGCGATAAAGTGGGTCAAGATCGGTCAATTGAACCAGCTTATTGCATTTTTTAAAGAAAATGAAGTCAGTGATGCAGTAATGGCAGGGGCCATTACCAAGACCAAAATGTTTTCAGGGGTGAGGCCGGATCTAAGAGCCCTTAAGGTTCTTGCAACTATGGATCATACCCAGGATGACGGGCTCCTGCGGGCCCTTGCCGGCGAGATGGAAAAACAGGGGATAACCATTCGGCCTTCCACTTTTTTGTTGTCCGAACTCCTGGCAACAAGAGGGTGCTGGACTCGGCGCAAGCCGACTAAATCCGAGATGGCCGATGTGTATTTCGGGTGGGGTATCGTCAAAGAGATTGGAAGGTTAGATATCGGACAGAGTGTTGTGGTTCGGGGCGGTTCAGTGATGGCGGTCGAGGCGATAGACGGCACTGATGCTACAATAAGACGAGGAGGAAAGCTCGGGCAGGAAAAGACGGTGATTGTAAAGGTGAGCAAGCCGAATCAGGATATGCGATTCGACGTACCCGCCGTAGGGCTCGAGACGATTAAAGCGATGTGCGATGTCGGGGCCTCGGTCTTGGCGATTGAGGCGGGCAAAACGCTGACCTTTGACAGGGAAGAGATGGTCGCGCTGGCCGATCGAAACAAGATCGCGATTATAGGTATAGAGTAGTTCACATTAGGCACTTTACATTGATTAGGAAGCTATGGAACCAATACGCGTAGGAGTCATAGGAGTTGGATATCTGGGAAGGTTTCACGCTGAGAAATATGCCCGGATGGACGGGGTTAAGCTTGCCGGTGTGGTAGACATCGTCCCAGAAAGGGCGGAAAGTGTTGCAAAACAGCTTGGGACGGAATTCTTTGCCGATTACAAGGATCTCATGGGTAAGGTAGATGCGGTAAGCGTGGTGGTGCCAACACCCGTTCATTTTCCCGTCAGCCGTTATTTTTTGGAAAATGATGTGGATGTCTTGATTGAAAAGCCGATAACAGAGACACTTGAAGAGGCAGATGCCCTGATAAAGATTGCGGATTCCCGCGGCCCAATCATCCAAGTAGGGCATTTGGAGCAATTCAATCCTGCGGTTGTAGCACTGAGGGAGGCAGTAGATTGTCCCCTGTTCATAGAGTCTCACCGCTTGCATATTTTTAAGGAACGAGGCACCGAAGTGGACGTGGTTTTGGATTTGATGATCCATGACATTGACATCATCTTAAATCTGGTGAAGTCCGACGTTAAAAGTGTTCACGCTGTTGGTGTCCCCGTGATATCCTCTCGTGTGGATATTGCCAATACAAGGTTGGTTTTTGAAAACGGTTGTGTCGCCAACATAACAGCAAGCCGTATCTCCTTGAAGAACATGAGAAAGATACGTGTCTTCCAAAAAGACACTTATGTGTCTGTCGACTATGCGAATCATGAGATTGCTGTTATCCAAAGAGACGGGCAGGGCATTGAACTCCCCATACCAGGCATGTCTTTGGAACATAAAACCTTTGAGAAAGCAGACTCCTTAGAATCTGAACTGGGGGCATTCGTCCACTCGGTAAGGAGTCGTGAGGCACCACTTGTATCAGGGCAGGATGGTAGGAATGCCCTAAGGGTTGCACTTAGCATCATGGACCAGATCGAGGCAACCAACAAGAAATTTTTGGGAAAGAGCGGGTCGCTTTAGGATTAGCCTATCAATCTGCCATCTGGATATAGAAATCAAAAAATCATGATCGTTGCCGGAGAGGCTTCCGGCGACCTTCACGGGGCGCACTTGGTAAGAGCCATGAAGGCGCTAAACCCGAACCTTGAGTTTTTCGGGATAGGCGGCAGCGCCCTTCGACAGGCCGGAGTTAAGATACGGGTTGATAATTCTCAAATGGCCGTTGTTGGGATTTCTGAGGCTTTTTCAAAGATCAAACTCCTTCTTAGAGCCCTCAGACTGGCTAGGCAAGATCTCAAGAAGGTCCGCCCTGCTCTTCTCATCTTAATCGATTTTCCGGACTTTAATCTGCGTGTTGCCGCTACGGCAAAGAAACTTGGTATCCCGGTTATGTATTATATCAGTCCCCAGATATGGGCTTGGCGGACCGGCAGGATTAAGAAGATTAAGAGACTGGTCGATCACATGGTGGTCGTCTTCCTGTTCGAAGTCGATTTTTATAAGAAGTGGAACGTGCCGGTTACCTTTGTGGGACATCCCTTACTCGACGACACGCGAACGAAAGCAACTGAAGGGAAAGCCGAAGACCTGCATGGCAGTGGTCTCCTCGTTGGTCTTCTGCCCGGAAGTCGCAATGAGGAGGTTACGCGCCTTCTTCCAACAATGGTAAAGGTGGCGGAAATCCTTTCGGAGCGGATTGATGGGGTCCGCTTTGCAATACCTGTGGCCCATTCGGTCAACAGGGCTGTCGTAGAGGCCATAGTTCAGGGAGGAAAGGCAAGGTTTTTGATCCTTTCCAACAGGTTGCGAGATGTGCTGGATGGAGCATCTCTGGTCATAACGGCATCCGGAACCGTGACATTAGAGGCGGCTATAGCCGGCACGCCCATGATTATAGTGTATAAAGTATCATCTTTCAGTTACTGGCTTGGAAGGTGCCTGATCCGCGTAAAACATATCGGCCTGGCTAACCTGGTTGCCCGAAGACCGATTGTGCCGGAGTTGATTCAGCACGACGTCTCTGCCGAAAAGATTGCCGACCTGGCCTTGAAAATGCTCAGAGATGAGGAACGACTTGCCCGGATGCGACACGAGCTGCTTCTGGTGAGAGAGAGCTTGGGTGTGCCGGGGGCCTCGAAACGGGCCGCTGAGGTGGCACTGGGGATGCTTTGAACTCAACAAACCCAATGAACCCAACACGGGATAGATTGAAATGGTGGCTGGTCGGCTGGCTGGGAAAAGGTTTGATCGACCTGATTTGCAGCACGATGCGGATTCGGGTTATTGACTTTGAGAAGGCTAGGGCTGAGGTCGAGTCAAGGAAATTTATCTTTGCCTTTTGGCATTCGAGAATACTTATGCTCAGCTACCTTTACAAGTGGTTGGGCGCGGCCATCCTCGTCAGCAGATCCAAAGACGGGGAGATCATTGCGCAAATACTGAAGCGTCAAGGACACGAAACAATCCGGGGCTCCACCTCACGACACGGTGTTCGTGCCCTGGCAAGGTTAATCAAGACCCTTAAGGCAGAGGGTTGTCCTGGAGTTGTGGTTCCGGATGGTCCAAGGGGGCCGCGGTTCCAGGTTCAGTCCGGCGTCATAACTCTGGCCCAAAAGACAGGCTATCCTATTGTGCCGGTAAGCTATAGCGCTCTCAGGATCAAAATCTTTGAAAGTTGGGACCGTTTTGTCATGCCGTATCCATTCACCGAGGGCCGGGTTATATACGGTACGCCTATCTTGGTTCCGGGAGAGATTGATTCAGATGAAGAAGAGGCATATCGCAGAAAGCTGGAGATCGAACTCAACCAGATCACAAAAAGAGTGGACCGGCACTATGGTCATGCGATAGAATAAAATTTTTGGTTTGTGTGTAGTATGACTGAGAAGAAAAAAAACGATACCGATTTGCGTAAGATATATCGGAGAATTTTAGAGCTTGTAAAATCACATTGGCCTCGACTCCTTGCGGCCATGTTGTGCATGATAGTAGTGGCGGCGCTGACTGCTGCCACAGCTTATCTTGTAAAGCCTGTGCTGGACGAGATCTTTGTTAAAAAAGACATGAGGATGTTGAAGCTTCTGCCCATTGCCATAATCGTGCTCTACTTTTTGAGAGGGGCGTGCTGTTTTGGGCAGGAGTATCTCATGAATTATGTGGGAAACAGTATTATTAAGCGGTTGCGTGATAAGCTTTACAGTCACATTCAGATGTTGCCTTTGTCCTTTTTTCACAAACACCACACAGGGATCCTTATGGCCCGGATCACCAATGACGTCAATATTGTTAAGGAGATGGTATCGAATGCTGTTACGGGTGTGTTAAAAGATTCTTTTACAATTATAGGGCTGGTATTCGTTATCTTTTACCGCGACTGGAAGCTGGCCTTAATTGCAACCGTTGTTTTTCCTCTTGCCGTAATTCCCATTGTGAAATTCGGCAGGCTAATACGGCGGCTGAGCACCCGGTGCCAGGAAGCTGTTGCTGATATGAGTTCCCTCCTCCACGAAACCTTTACGGGCACGAGAATCGTAAAGGCCTTTGGGATGGAACGCTATGAAAATAAACGTTTTTTTGAGAGGACCTTTCGGCTATTCACGTATGAAATGAAGGCTGCTGTGGTTAGATCTATGTCTTCGCCAGTCATGGAATTGCTGGGCGGCATTGGTATTACCCTTATTATTTGGTATGGGGGATACAAGGTCATCGAGGGGGTCTCAACACCCGGGACATTTTTTTCGTTTATGGCAGCGCTTATCATGTTGTATGACCCTGTCAAGAAGCTTAGCCCACTGAATAATACTATCCAGGGAGGCCTGGCTGCGGCTGTTCGAATCTATGATATTCTCGATACCGGTTCGGAGATTGTAGAGCGCGAGGATGCAGTGGCGCTTAAACCCGGGCACCACACAGTGGTTTTTCGTAATGTGTATTTCAAGTATGAAGACCAGATGGTCCTGAAAGAGATTAATCTTGAGGTTAAAGGCGGTGAGGTCTTGGCCCTGGTCGGCATAAGCGGTGGGGGAAAGACCACTCTGGTTAATTTAATCCCTCGGTTTTATGATGTAGCTGAAGGGACAATTCTCATAGATGAACATGATATCCGTGATGTAGCCATTGCATCACTTCGCAGTCAGATAGGTATAGTAACCCAGGACCCTATTCTTTTTAACGACACTATTCGAAATAATATTGCTTACGGTAATCTTAATGGGTCAGAGTCCGACGTCATTGCAGCCGCCAAGGCCGCTTATGCTTATGATTTCATACAAGGTTTTCCCGACAAGTTCGATACTGTCGTCGGCGAGCGCGGCGTGCGGCTTTCCGGAGGGGAAAAGCAGCGAATTTGCGTTGCCCGCGCGCTCTTGAAAAATGCCCCCATCCTGATCCTGGATGAAGCCACATCTTCCCTGGATAGTGAATCAGAGCTGGCGGTTCAGCGTGCCCTTGACAACCTGATGAAGGGCCGGACGACCTTTGTGATCGCCCACAGGCTTTCAACCGTTCGAAATGCCGACCGGATTATAGCGATCGTGGATGGGAGGATTGTGGAAGAGGGCAAACACGAGGAACTTCTAGCCCTTCAAGGAGAGTATCATAAGCTTTACAACATGCAGTTTGATGATAACAGAGCGCAAAGCGCGGAGCGCATGGAGCATAACGTATAGTATCGATCCTCTGCGCTCTGTGTCTTTTCTCAAACCTTACCGAGCCGAACTTAGGGGCGTCGCCCCAATTGGAGTAATGGAGTAATGGAGTTATGGGTTTAGAGGAATAGAAACAATAATTTCTACTGCTTTTACCAGCCACTACTCCAGTCCTCCAACACTCCATGACTCCGTCTGATCTGAAAAGCTATACCTCAAAAGCGCAGAACATATATGAAACTCAACGCTATTATCAACCGGTATCTCTTCAGCGAAATGATACCCATGTTTGTCATAAGCCTGTTGTTATTGACCCTTATTTTTCTGATGGCCAAGATACTCGATATCACGGATCTGATCATCAACCATCGAGTAAGCGTCTCTTCCGTCTTATGCATGTTGATATATTTCGTACCATCTTTCCTCGTTTTTGTTATTCCTATGTCTATCATGATGGGTGTCTTGCTCGTCTTTCTGAGGTTATCTAATGATAATGAGATCATTGCCCTGAAAGCAGGCGGGGTAAGCATCTACAGGCTTCTACCTCCTGTGCTGGCTTTCTGTCTCATCGGGTTCCTGATGACCGGTTTTATGTCAATATATGGATCGCCGTGGGGGAGGCTTTCTTTTAAGGACTTGTTGTTTGAAACTGTAAGGTCGAATATTGATATAGGGCTCAAAGAGAGGACATTCAACAACAGTTTCAAAGAAGTTATGTTGTATGTAAACAAAATAAATACAAGAGACAAAACACTGACCGATGTCTTTGTTGAAGACCGGCGGACATCAGGCATGGTAAGTACTGTTGTTGCTCCACGTGGAGAGTTCTTCTCCGATCCGGAAAGATTTGTCTTCCAATTGAAGTTGCACAACGGGGTCATAAATCAGCTCAGCCGGGACTCAAAGAGCGTGCATTCTGTTGAGTTTGACACCTATGATTTTTACCTCGATCTTGCCAGGGTTCTGTCTCCGACAAGAGATAGTCGAAAAAGCAGAAAGGAGATGGGCTTGGCGGAATTACGCCGGAGCTTGAATGAGGCTACCAAGAAGGATGTCGACTACTATTTGGCCTTGATGGAATACCATAAGAAATTTTCCATTCCCTTTGCATGTCTTGTCCTCGGGTTTATAGCTGTCCCACTGGGTGCTCAATCAAAATCCGCGAAGCGATCTTTTGGAATAATTCTTGGTCTTTTATTCTTTCTTATTTACTATACACTTTTGTCTGTCGGCTGGGTTCTTGGGGAACCGGGAATCTGTCCACCTATTATCGGCATGTGGCTTCCAAACCTGGTTATAGGGAGCATTGCCGCCTATCTTTTGTTTATGACGGCCAACGAGCGGCCTGTAAAGACAGTCGTAATTTGCCTTAGAGTTTTCCAGTGGTTTAAATCTATTGGTAAAGGAAGAAGGCCGGCTTCGTGCAGATAATCCACAAATACTTAATAAGAGAGACTCTAAAGACATTTATTATTGTCCTTGTGGCAGTAGTGTGTGTCTATTTGGTCGTCGACTTTTTTGAAAAAATCGATGATTTTCTTGAGTCCAAGGTCCCAATATCGGAAGCGTTTGTATTCTTTATGTTCAGGCTCCCCTTAATAATTGCCCAGGTAACACCGGTCGGTGTGTTGTTAGCCGTGCTCATAGTCCTTGCTCTGATGGCCAGAAATAATGAACTGGTTGCCTTGCAAAGCGGCGGGATAAGCACCTATTCTCTTCTGAAACCTTTTTTTGTTCTTGGCTTGACTTTTAGTTTTTTACTTTTTTTCTTTGCTGAGATAGTTGTCCCGATTACCATGGCAAGGGCCAATTATATCTGGAAGGTAAAGGTGGACAAGCAAGTGGCTACCTTTAGACAAAATAATATCTGGATCAAAGGTAATCGGGCCATTTATCATATAGCCTATTTTAACCCGGCTGATGAAAGTATATCCGGTCTGGCCTTCAACTTCTTTGATGATAGATTCAACATTGCTAAACGCATTGATGCGAAAAAAGGAATTTATAAAAATGGCCGGTGGCTCCTCCATGATTGTGTTGAACAGGTTCGGCTTGAAGATGGGAGTTACCGGGTGACCTACCCGTCCCAGCTCACCCTGAAGACAGATTTTGTTCCTGAAGACCTGGAAACGGTTGTGAAAAAGTCGGAAGAGATGAGTTTCAACGAGCTATCGGCCTATATACAAAAAGTAAAAAAGGAAGGATATGACACCACTTTATATCAGGTGGACTGGCAGGCCAAGCTGGCCTTTCCGGCTGTTTGCCTTGTCATGACCATAGCGGGAGCGGCCATTTCCCTCAGAAACAAAAAAGGGGAGGGGATAGCCATGGGTATTGCCTATGGTATCGGAGTAGCTTTTTGCTATTGGGTCCTTTATGGCTTGTGCCTATCGCTTGGATACAATGGATTTTTGCATCCACTTGCGGCAGCCTGGCTGACAAACACGATCTTTGTGTTTTTGGGTATCGTGACTCTTAATATTGATTGACGGCTTCGTAAAAAGTCCATCTGCGGTGTTGCGCTTCATCTTTCGTCATTGCGATCTGCCTGAGGCGGACCTCATTCCTCAAGACTCGCGTGCCTTGCATCTGGAGCTTTTTACTTTGCCGGCTATTTTCGGACTTTTTGCGAGACTATGTTGATTATGGAAAAGTTCACTCAGGATCCAAGATGATCTTTTTGTACAATATTTTGTTTTTGATGGGAAACCTCATAATGTTTCCCTTTTTTGTGGTAAAGGCCCTGACTCTTGAAAAGAGACGTGCAACGGTCTTGAAGAGATTGTATCCCGGCTTCCGGGTGCCGCGATTCAGGAAAAGGCCGATATGGATACACACCCTGTCGGTCGGAGAGGTCCTGTCGGCCATAACACTGATAAAGGCTATCAAGGAGCAATATCCTGATCGTGCTCTTGTTTGTTCGGTTTCAACCCGGAGCGGCTACCAGGTAGCCACTAAATCTTTGTCGAAAAAGGCAGATCTCATTTTTTTCTTTCCCTATGATTTTTTGTGGGTGGTAAGGCGCTTTATTCGTCGAATTAATTCTGTGCTTTTTCTTCTTGTGGAGACGGATTTGTGGCCGAATTTTCTGCACGAGATGAAAAGACGGCAGGTTCCCACGATCCTGGTCAACGGCAGACTTTCTCCAAGGTCTTTTTCCGGGTACAAGCTCCTTTCTTTTTTCATGAGGCCGGTTTTTTCTGGGATGTCGGTCGTTTGTGCGCAATCCAAATTAGATGCGCAACGATTCGAGGCGGTAGGCACTCCTGCCGAGAAGATCAAGATAACCGGAAACATCAAGTTTGATCAGAAAATCGATTTGCTGTCGGATGAGGAAATAGATACGGTAAGGAAATCCATGAAGATAAAGCCGGGCAGTAAGATATTTTTGGCCGGCAGCACACACGAAGGGGAAGAGTCAATTCTTGTTGATGTCTTTTCCAGGTTGAAAAAAAGCTTCAATGAACTGGTTCTTGTAATTGTGCCAAGAGACCCGAAGCGTGCCAAGGCCGTTTACAGGTTGTTTGTATCTTCAGGGCACACTGTGGCCCTTATGACCGACTTAAAAAAGATTTCCTCGACGGCTTCATTTGATGTGATCGTGGTTGATGCTATGGGCACATTGAGACGTTTGTACGCTCTTGCGGATATCGCCTTTGTCGGAGGGAGCCTGGTGAAGCGTGGCGGGCAAAATCCGCTGGAACCCGCTGCTTTTGCAAGGCCTGTCATTTTTGGGCCTGACATGAATGATTTTTACTCGATTGCCGAAATGCTCATT
>JABXJX010000076.1 GCA_013375375.1 Desulfobacterales bacterium
TCAAATATAATGAACATGAATGTACTGACAAGGGAATGACCTATGAGATCCCTGTTCGCATTACGACTCGGTTGGTGGTCTATGAAATAGACAAAGAGGCCGGGAGCCAGAATATTCGTGATATTAAGGAACAGGAGGTCTATTTCGGCACCATCCCTCTTATGACCAAAAGGGGCACCTTCATCATTAACGGGACTGAGCGTGTTGTCGTAAGCCAGCTTCACAGGTCACCCGGAGTGTTCTTTGACCATGATAAGGGCAAGACACATTCGAGCGGCAAGGTGCTTTATACGGCCAGAATTATTCCGGTACGGGGATCCTGGATCGATTTGGAAATCGATCCCAAGGACATCGTTTATGTTCGGATCGACCGCCGCCGCAAATTCCCCATCACTTTACTTCTAAAGGCTTTTGGGTATTCAGGAGAGAAGATTTTATCCTATTTTTACCGTACGGAAACGATTCAAATAGCGGGCAAGCATCTGTACAAAGTGGTTGATAAGGAACTTTTAGCGGGGCAGCGCGCGTCAAAATCTGTAAAACACCCACAAACCGGCGATGTAATCGTCAAAAAGGGGCGCCGTTTTTCGAAAAGGGCTCTCAAGCAGCTTTTGGACGCAAAAGTCAAACGTATACCTATTGAGTTTCAAGATATCGAAAGCAAGATTTTGGCTCATACCTTACTAGCACCAAAGAGTGAAGAAGTGGTTGCAGCCTATAATGAGGTAATTGATGAAAAGGTCTTTGAAAAGATCCTGGCTGCGCGTGTATCTAGTTTTGACATACTGTACATAGATAACCTCACGACCAGTGACTCCATCAGCAAGACCCTGCTCCTTGACAAGGTGGAGACCCTGGAAGATGCTTTGTTGGAGATTTATCGCAGGCTCAGGCCAAGTAACCCGCCCACCATAGAGGTAGCCCAGCAACTTTGCAATCAGCTCTTTTTTAGTCCGTCTCATTATGATCTTTCGCCGGTAGGGCGTTTAAAAATGAATGTTCGGTTGGGGTTGCGCCAGGACAAGACATCCCCTGATGTACGTACGCTCAGGAAAGAGGACATCCTGCTCACCACCAAAATCCTGGTCGATTTAAAAGACAGCCAAGGTCAAACTGATGATATCGATCACCTGGGTAACCGACGGGTACGGGCCGTAGGGGAGCTTTTGGAAAGTCAATACCGTGTGGGACTGGTGAGGATGGAACGCGCCATCAAGGAACGGATGAGCCTTCAGGAGATTGAGGCATTGATGCCCCATGACCTGATCAATTCTAAACCGGTTTTTGCAGTCATCAGAGAGTTCTTCGGCAGCAGCCAGCTTTCTCAGTTCATGGACCAAACAAACCCAGTTTCCGAAATCACGCACAAACGTCGCTTAAGCGCCTTGGGTCCCGGCGGACTTACGCGGGAACGTGCAGGCTTTGAAGTCCGGGACGTCCATCCCACACACTACGGACGTATCTGTCCCATTGAAACCCCGGAGGGGCCTAACATCGGCTTAATTGTCTCTCTGAGCACCTATGCCCGTGTGAACAAGTTTGGTTTTATTGAAACCCCTTACCGATTAGTTGAGAACGGCTGTGTCACAGACAAGGTTAAATTTTTAAGCGCCCTGGACGAAGAGGAACATCCTATTGCCCAAGCCAATGCGCCCTTGGACCAAAAAGGTCGATTTGTAAATCCCTTGGTCTCAGCGCGTATTGCAGGTGAATTCTCGATGGTCAAGCGCGAAGAAATTGAGCTGATGGACATCTCTCCTGATCAACTGGTGAGCGTTGCGGCATCACTGATTCCCTTTCTGGAAAATGACGACGCCAACAGAGCTCTAATGGGCTCCAACATGCAGCGCCAGGCCGTACCCCTCCTGGCGAGCAGCGCTCCACTCGTCGCTACGGGCATGGAAGGCGTGGTGGCTAAAGATTCAGGGGTTACCGTTGTAGCTGACTTTGACGGTGTAGTGGTGGACGTGGATGCAAAGCGCATCGTGGTCAAGCATAAAGGAGGCGACGGTGACTCCGGCAGACAGGTAACCATCTGTAACCTGACAAAGTTCTCTCGTTCCAACCAGAATACCTGTTTTAATCATCGGCCTATTGTCAAAAAAGGCGATCGTGTGAGAAAAGGGGATGTGATCGCAGACGGCCCGGCCACAAAAATCGGAGAGCTTGCGCTGGGCAAGAATGTTATGGTCGCCTTTATGCCCTGGGGCGGGTATAATTTTGAGGATTCTATTCTGGTCAGCGAGCGTCTGGTCCGAGACGAAGTTTTCACGTCAATTCATATTGAACAGTTTGACACAGTGGCACGTGATACCAAACTTGGTAAAGAAGAGATTACCCGTGACATACCGAACGTAGGAGAGGAGGCATTAAAGAACCTGGACGAAAGCGGTATTATTCGTCTTGGAGCTGAAGTAAAGCCGGGAGATATCCTGGTGGGAAAAATTACCCCTAAAGGCGAGACCCAGCTCTCCCCGGAGGAGAAGCTGCTGAGAGCCATTTTTGGAGAGAAAGCAGGCGATGTGAAGGACACTTCTCTTCGAGTTCCGCCTGGTGTAAACGGTATTGTGATTAATGCCAAGGTCTTTTCCAGGAAAGGCGTAGAAAAGGATACACGATCTCTGGCTATTGAAAAATATGAGATTGGGGCCATGAAGAGGGATCAAGATGACGAGCTTGCCATCGTCGAGGAAGTTACAAGGGAAAGCCTTGCGGGATTTTTGGTGGGCAAAGTTTGTGCGGCCCCCTTTAAGAAAGGGAAGACTCAACTTATCAAGAAGGGCGGCCGTATTTCTGCTGCGATCCTCTCTAAGATTCCCTTATCTCAAATGGCCCGCTTAGAGCTGAAGGATGCCAAGGTGGCTGCCCGGACAAATGAGGTACTGAAACAATATCGGGAGCAGTGCGATAAGGTCCGCAAGCGCTTTGAGGATCAGGCGAGTCGATACGAAAAGGGCGATGAGCTTCCTCCCGGGATAATCAAGATGGTCAAGGTTTATGTGGCCATGAAACGAAGGCTTTCGGTGGGCGACAAGATGGCAGGGCGACATGGCAACAAAGGGGTGGTTTCTTGTATCTTGTCTCAGGAGGACATGCCCTATTTTGAAGATGGGACACCGGTAGATATTGTACTAAACCCCCTGGGTGTTCCATCCCGTATGAATGTCGGGCAGGTCCTGGAAACCCATTTGGGCTGGGCAGCGAAGGGACTGGGGGACCAAATCAATGAACTGATCCGTTCCGAGAATTATAAGGGCTTAAAGAAGAAACTAAGATCATTTTTCCCCTCTACCCAGCAGAAGAAACAAATCAATGGGCTGAACGATCAAGAGTTGTTAGGCTTTGCTAAGCGTTACAGGGAGGGTGCCTACATGGTTACCCCGGTCTTTGACGGAGCCAAAGAGACCGAGATCAAGGATTTACTATCTGAGGCCGGCTATCCCGTAAGTGGCCAGGTCACACTCTACGACGGGCGTACCGGGGACCCATTTTCCACCAAAATTACGGTCGGTATCATGTATATGCTGAAACTTCACCACCTGGTGGACGACAAGATCCACGCCCGTTCTATTGGGCCTTATTCCCTGGTAACCCAGCAGCCGCTGGGAGGAAAGGCCCAGTTTGGAGGACAGAGACTTGGCGAGATGGAAGTATGGGCCATGGAGGCCTATGGTGCGGCCTATGCTCTACAGGAGTTTTTGACGGTAAAATCAGATGATATGGCCGGCAGGACTCGCATGTACGAAAAGATCGTCAAAGGGGAGAACGTACTTGAAGCCGGGCTTCCCGAATCGTTCAATGTGTTGGTTAAGGAATTACAGGCTTTGGGTTTAGATGTCGAGCTTGTGGAAAAGAAAAAGGAAAAAGGAACTTAGAAAAAGGAGAACGTCTTGGAAGACTTATACAGTTTCTTTGCCAGACCCAAGGACCCTCTGAGCTACACTGCGGTTCGCATCTCGCTGGCATCAAATGACAAGATTAGAGAGTGGTCCTACGGGGAGATCAAAAAGCCTGAAACGATAAACTACCGAACCTTTAAGCCCGAGCGGGACGGACTTTTTTGTGCGAAGATTTTCGGCCCTACCAAAGATTATGAATGCAACTGCGGCAAATACAAAAGGATGAAACACAGGGGTGTGGTTTGTGAAAAATGCGGGGTCGAGGTCATTCAGTCCAAGGTTCGCCGAGAACGGATGGGCCATATTGAGCTTGCCACACCTGTGGCCCATATATGGTTTTTGAGAAGCCTGCCCGGCAAGATTGGGAACCTGCTGGATCTAACCCTGAAGGAGCTTGAAAAGGTCATCTACTTTGATGCCTATATTGTCATAGACCCTAAGGATACCGACCTTGTAGAGCGCCAGCTTCTTCCCGAGGACAACTACCGGGAAGCATTAGAAAAATATGGCCATGAGTTTGAAGCTGGTATCGGGGCTGAAGCGATCAATGCCTTGCTCGAAAAACTCGATTTGGACGAGGAATACAAGAGGCTCAGGGCTGCGATCCTAAGTACGGGCTCGGAAACAAAGCGCAAGAAGTTGGCCAAGCAGCTCAAGATCGTTGAGGCGTTCCGGAATTCCGGCAATCGGCCCGAGTGGATGATTATGAACGCGGTTCCTGTGCTGCCCCCTGATGTGCGGCCGCTGGTTCCATTGGAAGGGGGGCGATTTGCCACCTCTGATTCGAATGACCTCTATCGGAGGGTGATCAATCGCAACAACCGCTTGAAGCGACTTCAAGACCTGCGGGCCCCCGACATAATCATACGGAACGAGAGGAGGATGCTGCAAGAGGCCGTGGACGTGCTATTTGACAACGGCCGATACGGCAGGGTTGTTACAGGGCCGAATAGACGTCCGCTAAAGTCTTTAAGTGATGCGTTGAGGGGAAAACAGGGTCGCTTCCGCCAAAACCTGTTAGGCAAGCGGGTTGACTATTCAGGACGCACCGTCATTGTAGTAGGGCCGGAATTGCGCCTACATCAATGTGGACTTCCCAAGAAGATGGCTTTGGAACTATTCAAGCCCTTTGTCTTTTACAGGCTCGAAGAAAAAGGGTTGGTTACTACGGTTAAGAGTGCCAAAAAGCTTGTCGAACGGGCAACCCCGGAAGTATGGGATACCCTGGATGAGGTAGTGAAGGAATATCCGGTAATCCTGAACCGGGCCCCAACATTGCATCGGCTTGGGATGCAGGCTTTTGAGCCTACCCTGATTGAAGGCAAGGCGGTCCAGCTTCATCCTTTAGTCTGTACCGCTTTTAACGCTGATTTTGATGGGGACCAAATGGCGGTTCATGTCCCTCTGTCCATAGAATCTCAAATCGAGTCGCGGGTACTTATGTTGTCCTCCAACAACATTCTTTCCCCGGCCAATGGTGACCCTATCATTGTACCTACTCAGGATATCGTGTTGGGGGTTTATTACATGACCCGGACGGTTTCCGGCGCAAAGGGAGAGGGTAAGATTTTTGCCTGCCCCGAAGAAGTGCGCTCTGCTTACGATGCGGCTGAAATAGATCTTCATGCCGGAATCGTAGTTCGCATTGACGGCCAGCGGGTAGAGACTACTGTGGGACGTGTAATCCTTCGAGAAATCCTTCCCCATGAACCGATTGTACAGTTGAGCCATATAATGGTCTCTTCGGAGAAGGAGGCCAGTGGTGCCCTCGCTGATCTCAGGGAGGGTGAGGATTTTGTCCAGATGGTACGAGGGGTTTCTAAAAGTAAGGATCGTACCAAGGATGGTGACATCGGATTTGTACAGTTAGAGCAGCTTGAAGAGGTATACGGTATAAGTCGATCTGAGACAAAGGCTATCTTCGCACTCGACGTTGGTGATTTCAGCGATGTCATCAAGGCTAACGGGGACTATCACATATTCAAAATCATGGCAAAGGAGGTAGGGCTTCCTTTTGAGCTTATAAACGGGGTGATGGATAAAAAGGCCCTGAGTCATTTGATTAGCTTCTGCTATCGCACCTTAGGCGGTAAAGCCACGGTCATTCTTGCAGACCGTTTGAAAGACATTGGCTATCAATATGCTACTCAGGCTGGCATCTCCATATGCGTGTCTGACATGGTCACGCCTCAAAAGAAATGGGACATCATCAAGAAAGCCCAAGATCTATCTGCCGAAATCAACGAGCAGTATACCGAGGGTTTGATAACCCGCGGGGAGAAGTATAACAAGGTTGTTGACATTTGGGCCAAGGCGACCACTTATGTGGCCAATGAGATGATGGAAGATATGAAAATAGCCCCTGTTGTAGACAAAGAGGGTAGGCCGGTATTGGACAAAAAAGGCCGGCCGATCAAGGAAGAGAGCTTTAATCCTATTTATATGATGGCTGATTCAGGATCAAGGGGCAGCAAGGACCAGATGCGGCAGTTGGCAGGGATGCGGGGGCTGATGGCAAAGCCGTCCGGCGAGATCATTGAGACCCCTATCACGGCCAATTTTCGGGAGGGGCTCACCGTGCTTCAGTACTTTAGCTCAACTCACGGTGCACGGAAAGGCCTGGCCGATACAGCCCTTAAAACGGCAAACTCAGGATACCTGACTCGTCGGCTGGTAGATGTCGCTCAGGACTGCGTGACCATTGAAGAGGATTGTGGCACCCTAACCGGGATTGAGGTGGAGCCTCTTGTAGAGGGGGGCGAAATTATACAAAAAGTTGGTGAACGAGTCCTGGGGCGCGTGGCATTAGAGGATATTCGAGATCCTTATACGGATGAGGTGATGGTTCGTGCAAATGAGGAGATTGATGAAGAGAAGGTTATCAAGATCGACAATGCAGGCCTTACCAAGGTTAAAATCCGTTCAGTGCTAACATGTAAGTCCAGGGATGGTGCCTGTTGCAAGTGTTATGGCCGTGATCTGGCATATGGCCAGCCCGTAGAGATCGGCACGCCAATCGGAATCTTGGCGGCGCAGTCTATTGGGGAGCCCGGTACACAGCTTACAATGCGGACATTTCACATAGGAGGCACAGCCCGTCGCGCAGCGGAGCAGGCCGATTTCAGGGCTGTAAATCCTGGTCAGGTTAAATACATCGGTATACATACGGCCAAGAATGCCACCGGGGAATTCGTGGTCATGAACCGCCAGGGGGGGGAGTTTGCCATTATGGATGATCAGGGCCGCCGAGAGCGGGAACGATATCCGGTCATCTACGGTGCCCACTTTTTAGTCAGGGAGGGCCAAAAGGTGAAGCCTGGCGACCTGCTTGTTACGTGGGATCCTTACACGACCCCGATCCTTACCGAAACAGATGGTGTCGTAAAGTATGGGGATGTCGTGCCTGGGGCTACCATGCAGGAAAAGGTTGATCCTGTGACAGGCAAGGCGAGTCAAGTAATCGTTCAACACAAGGATGCAGATGTTCGCCCGAGGATTTCCATAAAGGATAAGAAAGGTAAGACCGCCAAGCTTCCACCTGGTGGAAGTGCCCGTTATTTTCTCCCGGTGGGAGCAATTCTGATGGTGTCTGAAGGGGATACGGTTAATGCCGGTGATGTTATTGCCAAGCTTCCCAGAGAGACGACCAAAACCAAGGATATTACAGGCGGCCTTCCACGCGTGGCCGAGTTGTTTGAGTGTCGAAAACCAAAAGAGGCTGCGATTCTAAGCGAGATTGATGGGTACGTCAGTGTTTCCAAGGGGGCCAAGGGGAGGCAGAAGATTACTATGACGCCCCCTGATGTTGGCGAGAAAAAAGAATATCTGATTCCGAGAGGAAAACACGTTAACGTCTTGGAGGGAGATTATCTCAAGGCGGGCGACCAATTGATGGGGGGATCGGCCAACCCCCATGACATTTTGAATATCCAGGGGGAGCTTCGCCTGGCCCAGTATCTGGTTGACGAGGTCCAGGAGGTCTATCGTCTTCAGGGTGTTCGAATCAATGATAAGCATATCGAGGTGATCGTGCGCCAGATGGTGAAGCGGGTAAAGATAGTTGATTCGGGTGATACAGACTTTATTTTGGAAGAACATGTTGAAAAGGTGCATTTTGAAGATATCAACCGAGAGGTGGTAGCCAAGGGAGGCAAGCCTGCTGTTGCCAGCCCCCTCCTTTTGGGAATTACCAAGGCGTCGCTCAGTACGGAGAGCTTTATTTCTGCAGCATCATTTCAAGAAACCACGAAGGTGCTGACGGAAGCAAGCATCTCGGGCAAGGTCGACTACTTAAAGGGCCTGAAAGAGAATGTTATCATGGGTCGTATAATACCGGCCGGTACCGGACTAACCGAATATAGAGGGGCTCATGTTGTGCTGGAACCTGAGGAGATGGTTGAAGTATCGGGGGCTGTGGACGACTTAGAAGCGGATCAGGCGGATGAGGCAGCCCAGGCTTGAAGGAATAAGAGGAAAAAATGATTGACAGGGGAAAATGTAAATGTTAACGGTTAGTTCTTTGTCTCCATATTCGAGAAATTCGAGAAATTCGAGAACCACGGGCCGCAAAGTTCATTGTGTTTGTTGGGTTAGAACCCCGTGAACACAATAAACACAACAAACAGAGGTAGAAACTTATGCCGACCATCAATCAGTTGGTAAGAAAGGGCCGAGAGCGCGTGAGGAAAAAATCTAACACGCCCGCCCTTAAAGAGTGCCCCCAAAAACGGGGGGTGTGTACGCGAGTATACACAGCCACGCCCAAGAAACCGAATTCAGCCTTGAGAAAGGTGGCCAGGGTTCGTTTGACCAACGGTATTGAGGTAACTACCTATATACCCGGTGTTGGGCACAACCTTCAGGAGCATTCAGTCGTACTTGTTCGTGGTGGGCGCGTCAAAGATCTGCCCGGGGTTCGTTATCACATAGTCCGGGGCACACTCGATTCCGTGGGTGTTCAGGACCGAAAACAGGGTCGATCGAGATATGGCGCCAAAAGGCCAAAGTGAACCGAAAACTGGATGCCAGATCCCGGATGCCAGATAGCGATTAAAACGTTCACTCATAGCCGCGAGCAGGCACACGACATCAGGTATCTGGTATCATGCATCAGGAACAGATAACAACTAACGATATTCCGGGAGTTATATATGCCAAGAAAACGAGTGGTTACTAAACGGCCTATTCTGCCCGATCCAAAGTATAAGAGTAAGTTGGTGTCAAAGTTCATAAACTGTCTGATGAAAGACGGGAAGAAGAGCGTGGCGGAATTGATGTTGTACGATGCCTTTGAGATTATCGAAAAGAGAACCAAGGAACCACCCCTGAAGGTCTTTGAAAAGGCCATGGGGAATGCCAGGCCCATGATTGAGGTCAAGTCTCGTCGCGTAGGCGGCTCGACTTATCAAGTGCCGATAGAA
Source organism: Desulfobacterales bacterium (assembly GCA_013375375.1). Taxonomy (GTDB): domain Bacteria; phylum Desulfobacterota; class Desulfobacteria; order Desulfobacterales. The sequence goes on from JABXJX010000076.1 coordinate 9,320, forward strand.
GTTCGAGCGGCCCGCCAATCTGCCCTGGGAATTAGGTGGCTGATTTCCTTTGCACGAAAGCGTTCAGAAAAAAGTCTGTCTGAAAAGTTGGCTGCCGAATTGATAGATGCTGCCAGCCAGCGGGGTGCCACTATTAAGAAAAGGGAAGACACACACAGAATGGCTGAGGCAAACAAGGCCTTTGCTCACTATAGATGGTAAGAAAATTGGTCATTAGTCACTTGTCACTGGTCAGTTGTAGCCTGCAACTCGTGACTGACAACCAGTGACCAATGACAAGTGACAAACAATGCCGCGATTGGTTACAACACATAAGGCCAGAAATATTGAGCATGATTATCCTGTAACCGCAGGGAGGGATGGAAGATGGCGAAGAAGAAATTTGAGCGAGTTAAGCCGCATATTA
>JABXJX010000077.1 GCA_013375375.1 Desulfobacterales bacterium
ATAACAGTCCAGGGGTACCCGCCCGCAGCGAGCATCACGTTCATAAGAAATCTTCCAATACGGCCATTGCCATCCATGTACGGATGGATATATACGAACACAATGTGGAAATGGGGTCAAGTCTGCTCTTGACCCTTTCTAAAAATGATTAAGAGTCAAGAGCAGACTTGATAATCATATAAAGGGCTAAAGGGCTGTTTAATGTAGACACCTCCCCTTGCTCCGAGACATTTCCTTCCAAAACCTCCGCAACCCATTTTTTATTTCGTACCGAAGACGCGGGGCCTTAAATCTCATTAGGCAATAGGCGTGCTGTGTGGATGACGGCAACAACGTCGATCTGGTCAGATTTTATTCGGTAAATGATCCGATAGGGCTTTTCAATCAACTCTCGGATATCTTCTGCGTCATATTCAGGCACTTTACGGCCGGAAAGTGGATGTTCTGCGATTTGCTCAGAACGGCGTGTGATCTTATCTACCATCCGTTTGGCATAGGTGGGCGAATTGAGTGCAATGTATTCATAGATTTTAACCAAGTGTTCAATGGAATTCTCTGTCCAATGAACTCTCACTTGCTAAGTCCAAATCTTTTGCGTACTTCTTTGACATCTATCGTGCGGCCGGCATCGCTATCTTTAATCCCTGCTTCTATAGCCTGACGAATATAGATTGTATCCATCAAATCATCCCAAGTAGCTTTTTCAGGTAAAGTGTCTAGAATTCGATAAGCTTCCTTTTTAACACCCTGAATCTGCATGTTTAGTCCTCCTATAAGATTAAATGACGCCCTTGCAAGACATTATTAAACAAAATCCAGCGGACATAAAAGACGTTACAATTACCTGATAAATATCAAGTTTATATTATGGTGCTATAAACAATTAAAAAAATCAAGTTATGAATAATTTTTTCTTGACAGGCTTTAGATTGGTCGCTTTTTGAAAAGCAAAATACTATAATTTCCAACAAGTTAGGGAAGAGGAGAGCGCCGCATCTTAAATATTAAATATTCGGGTTGAATTTGGGAACTCCTTTTAGTTTTCCAGTTTCTAAGTAATCCCTTTAGAGCCGGTTCATGATGGCAAGCAAGTCGAAGATAGAGGCCCGCCTGCCTCGTCTGAGCTCGCGATGGCGGGCACCTAAATTCTTACGTCACATCACAGCCCGAGCAATTGGGGACACAATAGGGACGGTGGTAACAAAGTAAGTAACTCGGATTACTCTGCGATTTGCTTATGAATTTGTGCGGATGAAAAGTGGGGGCTGGGACGAGGGAGGTGAAATGGGGTCAGGCATAAGTAATTTATTTACTTGTATCATAGTTAGCTTATTCTGTCGAGTCATTTTTAGCTTATTTTGTCATATAATTATTTGCTTTTCCTCACACGAGTTCGGAACATTGTGGGCCAATAGCAGGCATTACACAAGAAACTCTCATAATTTGTGCCAAATAAGGTTGTGAAGGCGACTCACAAGGAGTGGCCGGACACACTCTCTCCAAAGACCTTACCATCTTCAATCCTGGAAAGCCTGACATCAACTATCTGATGATACAATTTATCGGTCCCTTCCAAAAGAACGGGGATATAGTTTCTCGTCAGGCCCTTGAGGCACCCTGTGGCCCTGTCTTGCTTCCCTTCAATCAAGACCTCAAGTGTTGAACCAATGAACTTTTCATAAAACTTTCTGCGTTTGGTCTCCCCGAGGGCACGGATATATCGGCATCTCTTCTTAATCGTCTCAGGCGGCAGTGAGTCTCCGCGGGTCTCGGCCGCGGTTCCTTTTCGCTTTGAAAAGGGGAAGACGTGAAGATAGGCGACTGGTATTCGTTCAATCAGGCGGCACGTGTTTTCAAATGCCCTTTCCGTCTCTCCGGGAAATCCTGCCAGCACATCAACACCTATGGCCACATCAGGCATCACGCTTACGATATGGCGAACCAGGTCCCTGTAAAAATTTGAGTCGTAGTCCCTATTCATCTCCTTGAGAACCTCGTCGTCTCCGCTCTGCAAGGGAACATGGAGATGTGCACAAATAGACTTAGAACCTGCTATCTGTTCAATGAGATCTTTTGGCAATTCAGTAGGCTCAATGGAGCTCAGGCGTAACCGTTTAACGTTTTGGGGGCCGTCGATCAATTTCATGAGTCTGCAAAGCGAGACGGCCGGGGTAAGATCTCGGCCGTACCGGCCGAGATTGATCCCGCAAAGGACCACCTCGGCATGCCCCTGCTCTTTGAGGCTTTTAATTCTTTTGATGACAACTTCCGGTGCCAGGGATCGACTCCGCCCGCGTGTATAGGGAACGATACAGTATGCACAAAAGGCATTACAACCATCCTGGATCTTGACAAAAGGGCGTGTTCGATTTCCAAACCTGGTAACCGGAAGATCCTGAAAAGGGCATGGAGTTGAGAGGTCTTCAACAAGGGTCATTACATGTCCTTGTTTGTTGTGACTGCCGACTAGTTGCGCAATCCGGTCTTTGAAGGTGTTACCTACTATACAATGCACGCCCGGAATGGAGCTGAAGACCTCTTGAGCTACTTGGGCATAGCAGCCCGTGACCACAACAAGGGCACCCGGATGGTGCCGGATCAGCTTTCTTACGGCCTGCCTGGATTGCATGGCTGCTTTGCCGGTTACTGTGCATGTGTTGATAATATAAAGATCTGCCCCGGCTCCTTTGTCGATCACGTGCCACCCCTGGTCTTGCAGCTGCTCTGAAATCGCTTCTGATTCATAGCGGTTTACCTTACACCCCAGGGTTGTGATGTTAAAAGATTTCATGTTGCCATGCCTCTCAAGCAATCCACCCACCACCCAGAACCTGTTCACCTTTATAGAAGACAGCGGCCTGGCCGGGCGTAACTGCATACTGGGCTCTGGAAAAGCGAACCGTAGCCGTGTAACGGTCAAGGGGCGTCAAGATAGACCCTGCTTCTTGATGGCGGTAGCGGATACGAGTTTGGACCGATATGGGTTTGTCAGGAGGCCTGCCTTCGATCCAGTTGATATTGGTCACCATACATTCCTTGGATGCCAACTCGGATTTGTACCCGATGACAAGCCGGTTTTGCTCCTTATCAAGACGAATCACATAGTATGGGGTCGGCCCTGGTATGCCAATTCCTCTTCGCTGTCCTACGGTGTAGGCATGGAGCCCTTTGTGGTATCCTAATCTTTTTCCTTTAGTATTGACAATCTCTCCGGGCTTGGTTTGAAATTCCTCCATGCCGGCAAGAAAGTCTTTATAGCTGGGGTGGCTTATGAAACATAGCTCCTGGCTTTCACTCTCCATGTAGAATGTCAGTCCTAATTCTTTCGCCATTTTTCTTACTTCTTTCTTAGTATAGGTGCCAAGAGGAAACATGGCTTGGCTTAACTGTTGTTGACTAAGGAGAGCCAGAAAGTAGGATTGGTCTTTGGCCTGATCTATGCCTTTTAGGAGGCAAAACTGCCCGTTGGCTTCTTGGCGGATTCTGGCATAGTGGCCTGTTGCCAGGGTTGAGGCGCCGAGCGTCTTGGCGGTTTCAAGGACAAGGCCGAACTTTATGCGCTGATTGCACACCATGCACGGGTTCGGCGTTTGTGCTGACCGGTAAGTATCGGCAAAGTAGCGAACAACCTCTCTTTCGAAGGCCTCGGAACAATCGATTACTTCAATGGGAATGCCGATCTGCTCCGCGGCACTCTGAGCCCTGGAATTGACACGGGATAATGGGCCGGCCGTGGTTGAGTTGCCCGGGAGAAGTTCATAACCTGTTCGGAAATGAATTCCTGTGACTGAGTAGTTTTCTTTTTTAAGGAGGGCGGCTGCGACAGCGGAGTCAAGGCCGCCGCTCAAGGCAACGGCCACAGTCTTTTTCATTGTAAGATCGCGTTTCCTGTGGAGCGAATCTCCATGGCTCGGGGTGGGCAGGCCGGGACACAAAGACCGCATATGCTGCATTTTTTCTGAATGAACGCAACGGTCATCTCAGGCCGTTCGACGGACAAGGCTCCCGTGGGACAGACTGCCGTGCAGGCTCCGCAGTGAGTGCATCTGGTCTTGTTGCGCTTGATCTCTTGGCCGACTCTCTGCACCTGTACGCCGTGTTCTTTCAGGTACTGAACCCCTTTGTTAAAGTCCTTTCTTGTCCCGGACAGTTCCATGACCATAACCCCTTCCTTGCGTGGGAGTATGGTTGCCTTAAGGATATTGAAAGTGAGGCTGAATTTAGTGGCAAGAAAGCAGACAATCGGTTTTCCCACTTCTGTCTTTGGGAACCGGAGCACGAGCATTCTAGAATGCATATTCACACCTCTGGTTATTTTTATGCAACAACACTGATAAGTTAAAACAGACCGGGGATGGTTTGTCAACAGGCGTTTCGGGATTTTTTGGCTACTGGTTGCCGGCCCTCCCAAAGGGAGCTAACTCGATGATCATTAGAATAGAATCGCTTGAATCGCTTCGGCCCATCCACGTGGGCCGGTTTTATCTGAATAGACGATGCTGTCGATTCCCTGGACGCGCTCCCATTCTCCCGTCTTTTTCCTGATTACAATGGGCATATCCACATATCTGAGCATTGGTATGTCATTGGCACTGTCACCTAGTCCGGCAGTACAGATCTTCTTGTCAGGGTATGTATTGGAATATATGCTTATTAGGATCTGGACCGCCTTCCCCTTGTCGTTTCGTCCAATCATGTGGTGAAAACGCCCCCCCCGGATGATCCTTAGCCCGTTTTCTCGCAACAGGCTCTCGAGGTGGCGGAATTGAGACGGCGTGTCAGAGAATATAAATGGTTCCGAGTAATCGCGTTTTGCAGCCAGCGTGGCCTCTTCAAGGGTGAGCCCCGTGCAAGCGACAATCTCCTCAGCAGTCATCTCGCTGAACCCCTTCATGGCAAAGTTGTTCTCCTTTTTGATTTCTTCCCAGATGGTGCACAAATCAGCATAGGGCACACCCAACTCCACCACCCAGTATGGACCTTTTTCGATAAAATTCACATCTTGTAAGTTGAAGGTATGATGTGGGATAAAAATGGCCCCGCCGTTTTCTGCGATGAACGGGTCACAAATGCTCATCCGCCGGCGATAGATCTCGATTTCAGCCCGCGTCTTGCTGCTGCAAATGATGACCGGGATAGACCTTGATCTGAGTTGATTCAAGGCGGGCCGGGCTTCTTTGAAGTCGTAGGTGTCATGGTCGATCAGCGTGCCATCCAGATCGGTGAAAATGAGTATTTGTTTCATGGTCAACCTTTGGGTATGTTTATGTAAATATGCAGATTACCCGGGTGGTTGTTCCTTGTCAAGTTGACGTGGCTCAGGATATGTAGTATGTATCATGCTTAAAAGCTTTTGTGTCAATAATCGAAAACCTTTTGATTCCAATAAGTTGTAGAAATTCTAAGACTTACTATCAGAAATTTTTTTTTGGTGTCTCTTTCCTTTTCCGGCTTAAATAGGTTCAAAACTACAAGGGGATTCCAGCATGCATATAGAGGAGAACCCAAGCGAGGTAAGATCTGCTGACTTGATTGTGGGCATTCCGTCGTACAATGAAGCAAAGCTGATTTCTTATCCCACGCAGATGGCAGACGAAGGCCTCATTAAGTATTTTGGGGATAAAAATAGTGTTATTATTAACTGTGACAATAACTCCCCGGACGGCACTCGCGAGGCCTTCATGGATACCCCCACTGAGGTTCCCAAGATATACCTATCAACACCACCGGGCGTAAAAGGAAAAGGAAACAACTTCAGAAACCTGTTTAATAAGAGTTGCGATCTCGGTGCGCAGGCTGTTGTTGTGGTGGACGCAGATCTCAAGAGCATAACACCGCGGTGGATAAAGAATCTGGGAGAACCGCTCTTTGAAGACTTTGGGTTTGTGGCGCCACTTTATGTCCGGCACAAATATGATGGGACCATTACCAATAACATTGCCTATCCGATGACGCGTTCCGTTTACGGCCGCAGAGTTCGTCAACCGATTGGCGGGGACTTCGGATTTTCAGGCGAGCTGGCAGAGATTTATTTAAAGCAAGGGGACTGGATGCCGTCGGTGGCTGAGTTTGGCATCGATATTTGGATGACCACCACGGCCATGTGTCACGGCATATCGATTTGCCAATCTTATATGGGAAGGCCCAAGGTCCACAAGCCAAAAGACCCGGGAGAATCTTTGGGCCCCATGTTTTCGCAGGTAGTGGGAACTATCTTTGATATTATGACAACAAATGTTGCCTTCTGGAAAGATGTCCGGTGGAGCAAGCCAACGGCGATTTTCGGTTTCGGACTTGGGGAGATGGAAATGCCCCCACCGGTCGATGTAGATCTGGAAAGACTTTATGATAAATTTCAGGCAGGTTTTTCAAGCCATGATTCCCTCTTGAAAGAAACTCTTTCCTCGAATGTTTACAAGAAACTTTCGGAAGTAAGAACACTGGATTTCGCAAATTTTGAGTTTCCGGCCAAGCTTTGGGCCGAGGCATTGATTGACTTTGCGGTCGCGTACAAAAAGAGTGTGCATGACAGAGAAAAGATCATGGAAAGTTTGATTCCGCTCTATTTCGGCCGCACGTGCTCTTTTGTGGTTGAACTGGAGCCGATGACCATTCAGCAGGCCGAGGAAGTGATAGAAGATCAGTGCATTGTTTTTGAACGGTGTAAGCCGTATCTGCTTAGTAAATGGTTTGATACGAAGTGAATTCTCTCAACCCGCCAGGCGCAACTTTTGGCTTATAGACGGCAAATAGGGGGCTCTCATGAATAAAATTCTTATTGTTGACGATGAAGAGGTCATCCGTATGCTCTATAGCGAGGAATTAGAGGACGAAGGGTATAACGTGATCACCACGGGGAGCGGTCGCGGCCTGGTCGAATTGGTTAAGCAGGAAATACCGGATCTGATTATCTTGGATATTAAAATGGCCGAACATGACGGGTTGGACTTGCTACAGGATATACGCAAGGAATTCTATAATATCCCTGTTATTCTTTGTTCAGCCTACTCTTCCTTTAAAGGCGACCTAAAATCGATTGCAGCAGATTACTATGTGGTCAAGAGTGCAGATTTGGACGAGCTGAAGCAGAAAGTCAAAATGGCATTGGAGGGATACATCCCAGGCCAGTCTACCCAGGAGTGAATGTGGGAATGGAGATTCGTTATGCTGTTGTGCTTGGTATAATCCAGGGCTTGACCGAGTTTTTGCCTGTCAGCAGCTCGGGGCATTTGGTGCTCTTTCAAAACATGTTTGGCCTAAGAGAACCGGAGCTCTTTTTTGATGTCTCGGTTCATGTGGGTACCCTGGTAGCCATCTGCGTGTTCTTTTACAAAGACCTCAGGGGGATTATTGCTACACTCTTTTCTGCCTCTACTTGGTCTGCCGGAGAAGATAGTCTTTGGGAAGGCCTTTGTCAAAAGCCGGAGATGAGGTTGCTCGGGCTTATCCTTGTGGGGACGGTGCCGACCGCTTTACTGGGTTTGTTATTTCGACCAATAGCCGGGAAGCTCTTTTCATCGGTCCAGATTGTTGGGGCTATGCTTCTTGTTACGGGGTTGTTACTGTGGCTGACCCGGGGGATGAAAATAGAAGGGCGCGATATGGCACATCTAACGATCTGGGATGCCCTGTGCATAGGTGTAATCCAAGGGGCGGCTATTTTGCCGGGGATCTCTCGTTCAGGAGCCACCATTGCCATGGGTCTGTTCAAGGGTCTAAATCGAGAGACTGCTGCCAGATATTCCTTCCTTCTTTCTATTCCGGCCATCTTGGGGGCCATGATCCTGGAATTGGGCGAGGTCCCGGCTTCAGGTTTTCCATCCGCGAAGGTTGTACTGCTTGGGGCCTTTACGGCTGCGGCTGTGGGGTATGTTGCCTTGGGGGTCCTTATACGCCTTGTAAAAAAAGGAAGTCTTCATGCCTTTGCCCCTTACTGCTGGCTCCTGGGGGCGATGGCCGTCATCAGGTCATTTTGAGACTTGCCGGAAATCATGAATCGTGAAACGAAAATCGGACACGAAGTGAAGCTTACGCCAAGTCGCGTAATCGAATAATGATTTGCGAATAATGAACCCGGAGGCGTTGTGAATCCTGAAATCTTCAGAGAATACGACATTCGAGGAGTTGTGGACAAGGACTTAACCGACCAAGATGTGGTCTTGATTGGTAAGGCGTTTGGCACCTATTTGCGGGGCAACGACCGCTGTAAGGTCACCGTAGGCAGGGACTGCCGCTTGAGTTCTGAAAATTATCACGACCTGGTGATCGAAGGGCTCCTTGCTACGGGCTGCGATGTAGTGGATATCGGCGTCTGCCCGACGCCCGTTTTTTACTTTTCGATAAGGGAGTTGAAAAAGGAAGGCGGCATTATGGTGACAGCGAGCCATAATCCTCCTGAGTACAACGGATTCAAGCTCTGTAACGGTTATGACACTCTTTTTGGCAGCGAAATACAGAAGCTGCATCAGATCATCGATAGCGGGGCTTTTGCTGAAGGGAGCGGAAGCGTGGAGACCGCTGAAGTGATGACCTCATACAAGAATTCTCTGCGGGAGAATATCAGACTTGATAGACCCCTGAGGGTAGGGATCGATGCTGGAAACGGGACCGCCGGTGTGGTGGCAGTCCCGATCATACGGGGTTTGGGCTGCGAGGTCTTCGACCTTTATTGTGAAATGGATGGGAATTTTCCGAATCATGAACCAGATCCCACGGTGTTAGAGAACATGCAGGACCTGATCGGATTGGTCAGGGAAAAAGGACTTGATGTTGGGATCGGCTATGATGGGGACGGGGATCGAATCGGCGTCATTGACGAGAAAGGCGATATAATATGGGGTGACCAATTGATGATTATGTATGCAAGGGAGATCCTTTCCCGGAAACCCGGTGCCACATTCATTTCAGAAGTCAAGTGTTCACAGACCTTGTATCATGATATAGAAAAACACGGCGGACATGCGATTATGTGGAAGACAGGGCACTCCCTGATCAAACAGAAGATGAAAGAGGTCAAGGCTGAACTGGCGGGGGAGATGAGCGGACATATGTTCTTTGCTGACCGGTACTTTGGCTATGATGATGCTGTTTACGCCTCTTGCCGTTTGCTGGAGATCTTGGCAACCACGGGGAATACCATCACGGAACTGTTAAGTGATGTTCCAAGGACCTATGCCACCCCCGAGATCCGGGTCCCCTGCCCGGACAACAGGAAATTTCAGGTAGTAAAAGATGTCACCGATTACTTCCGTCAGCAATATGATATAATTGATATTGATGGGGTGCGAGTTCTCCTTGAAGGTGGCTGGGGCCTGGTTAGGGCTTCCAATACCCAGCCGGTGTTAGTGCTGCGATTTGAGGCCCTTTCCAAGACGCGGCTTTCTGAGATCCAATCCTTGGTGGAGTCGGTGGTTACTGAGATCCAAGAAAAGTATTAGCACTGTTTTTAGTAAAATTTGTCTTGACTTTTCAAAATGTTATTATTTAGTTAGATATGAGACCTGTGCATAACCCCTTTTCACTCCTTTGTATGAACTTTTTGATCCGCCTGAGGCGGACTTGCTCGCTAAATAGTGCATTGGCAGTCAAGGGGGATCTCTTTTTGAGTCAGGTCAAATCTCGTCCTGCTTGTTAACGGCAGTG
>JABXJX010000078.1 GCA_013375375.1 Desulfobacterales bacterium
CCCACTGATAAGTTATTAAAAACACGGCGCCCTCCCGCCAGTCACTCCAGAAAAGACATCATGATCCCCTATTTATGTTGTTGGGTAGTTAATGTACTTTTCAAAGGAATTTTTGTTTGGGCAACAGCCTGAAGAGAGGCGACTGTTGATTATTGGTTCCCAAGTTTCTTTAGTTTGGCCCGCGCTTTGGCTTCTGTTTTGCTAAAAGGGTAGTTCTTGATGACTTTTTGGAAGTAAATACGAGCGTTTTCCAAGTCTTTGAGGGCTGCATAAGAATAGCCTATCTTGAGCAGGGCATCAGGGGCTTTGCTTCGCTCCGCATAATGCGCAACAACCTTCTTGAAGGCAAGAATCGCATTGGAGTAATCCTTCTTATCATAATAGGTCTCTCCAATCCAGTACTGGGCGTTGTCGGCAAGGTCATGTTTTGGATAGCGGTTCAAGAATTTCTTAAACAGGGCCATAGCTTCATCAAAACGGTGTTTGACATAGGCTTCGTAGGCCTTCTTATATTCGCGCTTAGGGTATAGTTTTGGTGATACGCCGGCTTTTTTCAGCTTCGCTCCTGTGACACTCTTTTCAGGTGCCGTCTTGACTTTGATCCCGGTCTCCGGGGGCTTGAGCTTTTCCTTGGATGTTGGGGCCTCCGGCGAGGGCATAGGCCGGGCAGCCAACTTGTTAAGGTTCGCTTCAAGGCTGTCGGCCGTTGCCTGGAGCTCTACGATACGGGTATGGATATCATCTACTTTTTGTTTGGTGCTCGAATTCAATTTTGATATCCGGAATAATCTTTGTTGGATTTCCAACATCTGGGGATCTTCCTTGGGCCTGAGCAGATTCTTGAATGATGCACAGGCCGGTAACCCGGCGAGGAGAAACATGGCCGCGAGAAGTCCCATATAGGAACGATATGGTATTGCGTATTTAGAAATCAGCATGGTTACCCCCATTGTCTCGCCTTTGTATTCTTTTTCATGGCTTGCTGCCAGATAATCAGGATAGGGCTTGCTACATAAATCGAGGAATAAGTTCCTACAATAACGCCGATAATCAAAGCGAAGGCGAAGTCATTAACAATGCCCCCTCCGAGTACAAAGAGTGCTACGACCACAACCAAGGTGGTCAGTGATGTAAGAAGCGTACGGCTCAAAGTTTCGTTGATGCTGCGGTTTATAGTCAGTTCATAAGGTTGCCGGTGATATTTACGGGAGTTTTCTCGGATACGGTCAAACACAATGATTGTGTCATTTAGGGAATAGCCTATGATGGTTAAAAGGGCCGCAATAATCGGAAGGGTAAATTCTTTGTCAGCCAGAGAGAAGACCCCCACGGTAATCATAACATCGTGTATCAGGGCCACGATAGCTCCCATGGCGAATCTCAACTTCAGATAAAAACTCAATGCCAGGGTGGTCAGCACTGCTATTATTATCAGAATCGAGATGCTCACGCCAAACTTTGAAAACACAAAAAGAGTTAAAAACAGGCATGACGCCATGATGATGCTTACCATCCATTTGAGCTCAAACCGGCCCGAGATATATACCGCAATAAAAAGAAGAGCGGAAAACATGGCCAAAAGCGCCTTTTCTCGAAGGTCTTTCCCAACCTTGGGCCCCACCATTTCCACACGGCGCACCTCAACCTTATTTTGAGGATATGCATACTCAAGCTTCTGTTTGATCTCAGAAGCAAGACTTTCCAGCGCTTCGGTCGATGTGGCCGCCCTGATCAGGAATTCATGCTCTTCCTTTTTCCCAAATCCCTGAATAGAAGTGATATTCAGATCTATAGATCTGAGAGCGTTCTTGATGGCCTGTGGCTCAATCTCTTCTGAGAGCCTGACTTGAACCAAAGCACCGCCGGCAAAGTCGATCCCGTACTTGGGCCCCCCTTTTATAACCAGAGAGATGATGCTGATAGTGATCAGGATCAAGGATACTGCAAAGGCGATCTTTCTTTTTCCTATAAAATCGATATTTATGTCAGGTTTGATGAATTGCATAAGTTGGTCATTAATCATTAGTCACTGGTCACTGGTCATTGGTAAATGGTCATTAGTCATTTGTCCGTAGTGCGTTGTTTGTTATTCGTTGCCATTCTTTCAACCAATGACTGATGACGAATGACCGTTTAGATACTCAGACGCCCTATGCGTTGATGAAAAATCAGATAGTCAAAAATTAATCTTGTAACCAATATGGCCGTAAAGAGACTGGCCAGGATGCCAATGCTGAGTGTAACGGCAAAGCCTTTTATCGGGCCTGTTCCGAACTGAAACAGGACCAGTGCTGCGATAAGTGTAGTTACGTTGGCGTCGAGTATGGTCAGCGTGGCTTTGGCGTAGCCGGCATCTACGGCGGCTCTTGGGGTCTTGCCTATCCGAACCTCTTCCCGAACTCGTTCGAAGATGATGACATTGGCATCTACAGCCATACCGATGGTCAGGATAATTCCGGCTATGCCAGGCAGCGTAAGGGTTGCCTGAAAGAAAGCCAGTCCGGCTGCAATCAAAATGATGTTCAGACAAAGGGCTATGTCTGCAATGATACCGGCCCCTTTGTAATAGATTGCTATGAACAGAACCACAAAGATACCACCGACCCACATGGAAAAGAGCCCTTTTTCAATAGAGTCACGACCCAGGGAGGGCCCGACAGTGCGTTCTTCAAGAATTTTGACCGGGGCGGGCAGGGCACCGGCTCGCAGAACAATGGCCAGATCCCTGGCCTCTTCGTCCGTAAAATTGCCGGTAATGCGTGCATTGCCCCCGCTGATTTTTTCCTGAATAACAGGGGCCGAATAGATGTGGCCGTCCAGCACAATGGCCAGGCGTTTTTTTACGTTTGCTTCAGTAATCCGTTCAAAAAGTCTGGCCCCTTTTTTATCGAACACTATAGTGACATACGGCTCATTAAACTGGGAATCTATTTCAACCCTGGCGTCGGTCAAGTATTCGCCGGTGAGATAGGTTCGTTTTTTTACCAAAAACGGGGTCTTTTTAGTGCGCCTTGTGATCTTATCTTCACTGATTTCATAAAGTATTTCATCGTCTGGCGGGATTTCGCCTTTCAAGGCCTCATGAAGATCATGCTCTTCATCCACTAACTTGAATTCCAGAAGGGCTGTTTGTCCGATCAGGTTGATCGCCCTTTGAGGGTTCTTGATCCCCGGGAGTTGCACCAGGATGCGCTTTTCTTCCTGGCGACGTATGTCGGGTTCGCTGACGCCAAACTGGTCAATGCGGTTCCGGATGGTTTCCATGGCCTGTCTGGAGGCCATTTCTTCTATATACTTGACTTTTTGTTCGGGTAGATCGAGACGGACAATAATGCCCTCGCCCTCATGGGATTTGGATACGAGTCGCAGCCACGGGAACTCCTTGTCGAGCATCTTGTCAAAAGCCTCGATGTTTTCTTTGTTCAGTATGCGGACCGATATTTGAATCTCTTTTACGCGGTCAAGTTCCACATATCGAATTCCGGCCTTTTTCATGGCGTCCCGGAGTTCTTGGACGGTACGTCCTATTCTGTTTTCAACCGCTTTTTGGGTTTGAACTTCGAGTACAAGGTGCATGCCCCCTTGAAGATCGAGCCCCAGATGAATCTTTTCAGTCGGAAGTATGCCTAAAGCCCTCCACCAGCCCGGGAGATTTGGAAAGACCGACGGCACAACATATGCCAATGCCACTACCACTATTGCAAGAATGAAAAGCAACTTCCACTTAAGTTGCGTCAATTCGTTACCCCTCAAGAAAAGTGAGCTAAGCCGACTTCGCCAAAATTAGCCTTTTCAGCCGTCGTAGCTAAGCTACTATGGCGAAGTCGGCAGCTACGACGGCTGTAAAGTGCCTAAAGCCCGCCCTGGCACTACGTGCCCGGATCAGCCTAATTATGCCTATAAGCCAGGTCTGGGCCAGGGTGAGCTAAAATGAGCCAAGGTGATACACATTTTACAAAGACTCTCATTTAGCGCTGGGATTTTCACCTTGTGCTAAACCTGCGATGTTTCCACGTCCAACCTTTACACGCACCTTTTCTGAAATCTCAAGCGTCACAACCGTTTCCGTGATGCCTGTAATTCGTCCATATAGCCCGCCGCTTGTGATTACACGATCGCCCTTTTTGAGGTTGCCGAGCAGCTGGCGATGCTGTTTCTGTTTTTTTTGCTGGGGTCGTATCAAAAGGAAATAGAATATGGCAAACATCAGGATCAAGGGAACCAAAGCCCCAAATCCGCCACCCTGTCCTGATGTACCGCCTCCTGTGCCCATGGCATATGCAATGTCAATCAAGATAAATACCTCCTTTGGTTTTCGTTATTCGGTTTCCGATTGTTGATTGTCTTTTTCAATCATCAACCATCAATCGACAATCATCAATCGAAAGATTCACGATTATTTAAACTCCCAGCCCATCTCTGCTGTGCCGAGCACACTGGTAATGACCAGCTTAATATGCTTCGTGTCATTGTTAATAACGGGTCGCTTGGTCGTAAGGATATTGTGCGGAAATCTTACTAAGTAGATTGATTTCCAAGGTGTGATATAAGGGAAAAAGTGTGGCTTGACAGCGTTTAACTGCTTAACTTTCCTCACTTCAACCGGTGTCACGCGCTCGTTTTGATCATTTACCAGGTAAAGTTTCCACATAGAATTGCTTTTATTAAAATCGTCCCACTTTTTTTCAGGTACAAAACTTGCCATTAAAAACTCGTGGCCGTGGGTAGCGGCCTTCAGCTGGTTTTCCAAAAACCTTTTTTTCTCCTCTGATGTCAGCTTGTATGCCTTGGCGTACTCATCAGTATAGGCGCGTCGAAATTCATTTGATTTAAAAGTTGCCGAAACAATGAGCTCTACCTCAAGCCCACGATGTATCCGGGCCTCTCTGCTCCATTTGTCACAGACCTTTTTGTAAGTTGCCGTGTAATAGGGATCTGCAGAGTCAAGAAATCGTGTAATCCTTGCGCAGCTCAGAGTAATCAGCAACAAAACGGCCGCAAGAAAAATGAAAGTCCTATAAGATATTTGATATTGGTTGCGCATCATGCGGATTATCCGAGAAATTTTAAATTATTTTTTCTGAAAATCTATGCCCCTGTGCGCTTTGCGCTTTTTCCGGCAAACACACGAGCAAATATGGTGTCCACATGCCCGAGTTGAGCCTTTACGTCAAAGAGTGTTTCAATCACATCCGGCTTTAAGTGGTTGCGAATATCCGAATCATTCAGGATAAGTTCTTTGAAATTCTTTTTTTTCTTCCACGCATGCATGGCCTGTTTTTGAACCATGCTGTATGCCGCTTCCCGGCTCACACCTTGCTTGGCCAGGGCTAAGAGTATCTGCTGAGAAAAGATAAGTCCGTTGGTGAGTTCCATGTTTTCCTTCATCCGCTTGGGATAGACGACCAGGTCGCGTATGATTCCTGTCATGCGGTTTAGCATATAGTCTACTAAAATGGTACTGTCAGGTGCGATCACCCTTTCCACGGAAGAATGGCTGATGTCCCGTTCGTGCCACAGCGGTACGTTGTTCATAGCGGCGGCTGCATTGGAACGAACCAGCCTTGCCAGGCCCGACAGGTTTTCGCAACCTATTGGGTTGCGCTTGTGGGGCATTGCGGAGGATCCCTTTTGCCCTTTTGAAAAATACTCCTCGGCCTCTGAGACCTCTGTTCTTTGAAGATGACGAATCTCCACAGCCATTTTTTCCAACGTGGAGGCCATGATGGCCAACGTGGTAAAGTACTCGGCATAGCGATCTCTCTGGATAATCTGGCTGGAAACGGCCGCAGGCTTGAGATTCAGTTTTCGGCACACATAAGCTTCCACCTTTGGTGAAATATTGGCATAGGTGCCGACAGCCCCCGAGATCTTGCCGATACTTATGGTCTCCATGGCCTGTTCCATCCGCCTCCGATTTCGTCTCATTTCGTCATACCAGAGGGCGAGCTTCAGGCCGAAGGTGATAGGCTCGGCATGTATGCCGTGGGACCGGCCGACCATGACGGTGTGTTTGTGGGCCATGGCCTTTCTTTTCACGGCAAGGAGTAAACGATCGCACCCCTTTAAGATCAGCATAGAAGCTTCCCTGAGCCTCGCAGCCATGGCAGTATCCAGGACGTCAGACGATGTCATGCCTAAATGGATGTAACATGCGTCCTGGCCGACGGTCTCTCCGATATTGGTCAAGAAGGCAATAACATCATGTTTAGTTTTAGCCTCAATGGTATTGATCCTCTTAACAGAAAATCGCGCGTTCTTGCGAATATTTTGTGCCGCTTTCTTTGGAATCTGGCCGATTTTAGCAAAGGCTTCACAGGCCAAGATCTCTATCAGAAGCCACGTCTGGAATTTGTTTTCCTCGGTCCATATGCGGCCCATGTCCTCACGTGTATATCGTTCAATCATTTTTTCGAGTTCCGAGTTTCGGGTTAAGATTCCTTTAAGTCATCCGGAGAACGCCGTATTGGGACAAAAGATGCCGTTTCTGGCTTATTGTACAGCCGGCAACCATAATGTCTGTCCGTCAAACTCGATTCGGTTAACATTTTTGTAATTGATTCCATCCAGCAGGGAAAATATACGACTCATGTTATAGATAACTATCTTGCTCAATGGATAAATAAGGTCTAGATTTGTCTCAAGTCTGCGTTTCCTGAGATTATATATATGAACCAAGTTTTCCGAAAATTTCAATATCTTGCCCACGCCGGTGCTGTAGCCCAGAGAGTCCGGCTCGTCAGCCACGGGAGAAAGGTGTATCCCCTTGTTGTCATAATAGTCTGTTAACAGTTTAAAGTGTATGTCCCATATATTCTCGCCGGGCTTGACCACATGAATCCCGAGTGCTTCCTGTCCTATCTTGGATGTAGATTTGGATTTAGACTCATCCCCCAGATCTGTTTCTATGATTTCTCCCAGCTTAAGTCGCACTTTATCCAGTATATTTTTCATTTGAACGGTCTCTTCTCCAACCCTGATCGACTCATCCGGCTTGACAATCATATCAAGACTTTTTTTAACGCCATATGGCGCTTTTCGCTCTTCCATCAAGGTGGTCAAGGTCTGGTCAGCCTTTTCTTTGATTTTATCGTAGTCTATGATCTTTTCAGGGGGGATTGTCATCCTCTTTGCCTGTGGTGCAGATGTAATCCGAGGCGGTTTTGCGGGTCTTAGAATAAACCAAACACCGATTCCGATCAAAACGATGCAAAAACCGGCCAGAAATACATATTTGCCGATATTGGGTGACTTCACATGTGGTGAAGTTCGTTCAGCCATGGGAATTCTCCTTTATTCACGGTAGTTAGTTACAGGATTACAAGGTGGCTGTCAATACTGATTTATCCAAGCAAACCTTTTCAGGGCTATGTTTATGTGTTGGATTGCGTTGGTTCAGGGAAGTTTTGAGGTTTAACCTTGTCCGGATAAAAGAGGCTGTGCCGGGTCCGAAGGCGATTTGCCGAACTTGTTTAAGAATTTCATGATATGATATATAGGTTTATCGCTAAAACGTAACAATATCATGAAGCCATCGGTTAATACAAACAGAAAGCGGGTGATCATCAGTTGGTGCATGTATGATTGGGCCAACTCGGCCTTTGCCACCAGCACATTGGCGGCCATCCTACCGGTCTATTTTGCATCGCTTGTACCCGCGGAAGGTGTCGCCGTCGAGTTGGGTCCATTGACCTTCACAACAGCAGCAAGTGCGTTGTGGGCATACGGAATCTCTTTTTCAGTCCTTATAGTTGCCCTTGCCGCCCCGATCCTCGGGGCTTTGGCCGATTTTTCAGGTTCCAAGAAGAGATTTCTCTTTGGCTTTACATACATCGGCGTGACTTTTACGTCACTTTTGTATTTTGTCCATAATGGGGACTATTGGCTTTGCCTTGGCCTTTTTATAGCAGCCAATATAGGATTTGCCGGCAGCATGCCCTTTTATAACGCGTTCTTGCCTGAACTGGCCCCTGAGGGGGAGATCGATTGGGTTTCGGGGAAGGGTTACGCTTTTGGCTACATAGGCGGAGGCCTTCTCCTGGCCCTGAACGTCATAATGATCGTTTTTCATGAGAGTTTTGGAATTCCGGACAAATCAATGAGCATTCGGATCAGCTTTGCCTCTGTCGGCCTTTGGTGGGGCCTCTTTGCTATCCCCATTTTTCTTTGGGTTCCTGAAGTCAGACGCATACATAACAAACCAGAAAAATTTTCTTATCTTACATACGGTTTTAACCGGTTTTTCAATACGCTCAGGACCTTCCGGCACTATAAGGATCTGTTATGGTTTCTCGCTGCTTTCCTTATCTACAACGACGGCATTCAAACCATTATCGCTATGGCAGCGATCTTCGGCAAGACCGCCCTGGGCCTTGATACAAAGACCCTCATCGGTACGCTTTTGATGACGCAGCTCATTGCCTGGCCCGGGGTCCTCATCTTTGCAAAACTGGCCCGGCACATCCGGTCCAAAAGCGTCATAATGATCACGCTGCTGTTGTGGATTGGTGTTGCGACATACGCTTATTTTATAAAATCTTCAGTTGAATTCTGGATACTTGGCGGCCTGGTAGGTTTTATCCTCGGGGGGAGCCAGGCAATCAGCCGATCCCTTTACGCACAGTTAATTCCCCGGGCGAGGGCAGCAGAGTTTTTCGGTTTTTTTACTATCAGCGCCAGGTTTGCTTCTGTTTTCGGCCCACTGGTCTTCGGCCTGGTTACGGATCTGTTTGAAAACCGAAGGAATGCTATTCTTTCGATCATCTTGTTTTTTGTGGTTGGGATGATCATGCTGAGCCGGGTGGATGTAGAAAGAGGCAGGCTGAAGGCGATTTACGATTGATGATTGGCGACGGAGCTCTTAGTACTGCGACCCTATTCGCCCTTTTCATGCAGATAAAGGGCCATAGCCACGGCAGCGGCTTGTTTTTGTGTCAGTCCCTTTGAGGGTGCCGGGGAGCCCAGTGGCCGGCCGGCCTTCTTGGCATCCAGGCGGGCGAAGATCCTGCCGGTGATCTGCATGATTATCTGGAGGATGCCCAGGACAACGAATATGCCTACAAAGCGTATAATCAACGTGGAAATGGCATAACCCCAATCAACGGCTTCCGGTCCCATCACAAATATCCTTTTACGTCCTTAGTTTTGAACCTCGAACTTCAAAGCCACACTTTCCAAGAATCCTTAAAGATTACCACGAAAACACGAAAGCACGAAAGAGAGAAAACTGTTATGACTCGGCTTTCCCTCCAAAGAAATCAGCATTGAGTGGTGTATTTACAGACATGCAAAAACAAGTGTAAGAATAATTGTTGCCTGATTTCGTGTTTTCGTACTTTCGTGTTTTCGTGATTATTTTTTTCATTTTTTCGTCTGGTTCGGCTTACAAGGGTCATTCAAGTACGTCGCAGTGACGAAAGATGAAGCGCAACGCCGCAGATGGACTTTTTAGGAAGCCGT
>JABXJX010000079.1 GCA_013375375.1 Desulfobacterales bacterium
TACGGTCCAGACCCACTTACTAATGGGCTAATAGCTCGTATGCAACGTTGACGTGTGCCTGGTTCGTGAGGTTCGTTACACTGCTGTTAACAAGTCCGCCTCAGGCGGAAGATTTGACCTGACTCAAAAAAAGATCCCCCTTGGCTGCCAATGCACTATTTAGTGAGCAAGTCCGTGCATGGGTCAAAAAGTTCATACAAAGGAGTGAAAAGGGGTTATGCAAAGGTCTCAATAACGTGATTTTCTTGACGCCGGCTGCAGCAGTCTTACGAAAAAAATCATTTTTATCGTTGGCGAGAGGCTTGTTGCACAGACCCGGAATCCTGTGTCCTCATTGGCGAAAATCCCGGAAGCCGCTTAGTGATCCACACCAGCAAGAGCAGGCCGGGCAGTGCCGCCACTGTAGTGGCGATAAAGAAGTTTATCCAGCTCATGTGGTCCGCCATCCACCCGCCTGAAGAAGAAAGCATTGTGCGGCCGAAGGCCATGAAGGACGTAAGCAATGCATACTGGGTAGCTGTGTAGGCGATATTACACAGGCTGGACAAGTAGGCGACAAAAGCGGCCGTGCCCATACCCCCGCTAAGGTTTTCCACTGCGATGGTCAGACTAAGGATGCGGAGATCGTTGCCTGCCATGGCCAGAACCGCAAACATCAGATTCGAAAACATCTGCAGGATGCCGCACACAAAAAGGCTCTTTAGGATGCCAAGGCGATTGACGATCACGCCGCCGACCACGCCGCCGATTATGGTAGCAGCAAGGCCGAATGCCTTGCTGATGTTGGCAATCTGGATTTTGGTAAAGCCGATCTCTATATAAAAGGGGTTGCTCATCACACCGGCCAAGGCGTCGCCGAACTTGTACAACAGGATGAACAGGAGAATCACCAACCAGCCCCTACGTCTCATGAACTCGGCAAAGGGGCTGATCACCGCGCCATAGATCCAGGCGAGCGCCCGCGCCTTTTTACCTTGTAGGTGTGGGTTGGTTTCAAGGTAGGCGGCAATACGATTTTCCTGGTCAACGGACTCTCTGCTCTTCTGCACCTTCGGTTCCGGGTTGAGCAGTATGGTAGCGACGCCAACTGTCATGAGGAGGGCCATGAGCCCGTAGGTGGCAAGCCAGCCTACATAGGTGGCCAGATACAACGCCCCTGCCCCGGAGACCAGCATTCCGATGCGGTACCCGAGAACGATCATCGCCGCGCCTGCACCGTACTGGCGCTCCTCTAAGATCTCAACCCGGTACGCGTCAACCACAATGTCCTGACTGGCGGACCAGAAGGCTACCATGAGGGCAAAAACAGCGGTGAGCCAGGGGCGTGCCAACGGGTTTGTAGCGCCCAGCCCGGCAATCGTGGCCATGAGCGCCAGTTGCGTGACAATGGCCCAGCCGCGCCGGCGTCCCAAACGACGGGTGAGATACGGAACGGGCATCCGGTCCACTAAAGGCGCCCATACAAACTTGAAGGTGTAAGGAACACCCATCAGGGCGAACAACCCGATGGTGGTCTTACTAATACCGACTTCAGCCAGCCACAAGCTCAGGGTCCCGAAGGTGAGTGCCAGCGGCAGCCCGCTCGAAAAGCCGAGAAACAGGATGGCCAGGACCCGTCGGTCGGCGTAGACTCTACAGGACTCCAACCATCGTCGAAGGAGTGTCGCTTGCACAATTCTATTCATCATGGTGTTTATGATAACACGGTGAGCCAAAAGAATCAAAGTTGCGAGACGGAAGGCTTGGCCGGACTTGACCTTATGAGCTACAACCTGAACTTTGACATTTTTTTGACGGCATCGTGTCTGAAAAATGACGGTAAGCAAGGAGGCCTGTCGGGGGAAGCCTCCCTGTCAGTATTCATCAGGCTGTTGCCCAGATGAGCATTATGCTCTGCGGGCTTTGCCTTGCTTGTCCTGTGGGAGGCAAAGATAACCCAACTGGGTTGTGGCACACTTTGTGCAAAATCAGTAATCTATCAGGGGTTTTTGTTTTTTTGTACGCGCTTAAAGTCTGGGGCCGGTGGCAATCGTGTCTCACCGCATAAAAAATAATAAGAAGTGGGATGAGACCCCGGACCCCGGTCCCGGATTTACCTATCCCGCATCCACAACTGTCTTCTCTTTGGATATCCGCTTGCGCAACACTCGGCAGGCCGAAGGAGCATTATGACACAGGAAGGCCGATCTCCCTTTGTCGAACAGTCAGTTAAATGCCCCGCATGCAAGAAATTGAGTCCGCAGCGTGTCTTCCGCTCCCGCATGTTCGTGACCAAAACAAAAGAGTCGGACGGACACGTGCTCAGTTACAGATGGCTGGCCGACAATATCAAGCAGGTCCATCCGCCCCATTATTTTCTGTATTATTGTCCTCATTGTTATTACACCGATATCAGCGACGACTTTTCGAATCCGAAGGCCGGTCTTTCTTACCAGCGCATAGTGAAATCGTTCACCGAAGCCGGACAGAAGGAGAAGCAGATCATTGAACTGATTGGGCGGAATGTGCATTACGACGAGATCGATTTCCGCTCGGCGCTGAACTTGCATCTTCTGGCGATCTTCGGGCAAATGCTTCCTCCGAATGAGGCGCATGATTGTTATAAGATCGCCCGTCTGTTATTGCGCATAGCCTGGCTGTATCGCGAAAACAAGCCTCCTGAGACCGGCGCCGATCTCCAGATTCCGGATGTCGAGGAGATTCTCAGGGGAATGAAAACCTTGGACACGGCGATACACGAGGCCCGCAAAAAGTGGGACAGACTCAGCAACGCGGTCGAGCGCCGTGCCGGCGGACTTAAGGAGCAATTCCAGGGTGAGGCCGACAAGAACCCCTATACACAGTGCCAGGACGGCCTCGGAAAACAGTTCGATAGCCTTTTTACCGAACTGTATCGCCTGAAAACCACCTGCAAACGCGACCTGAGCGGTACACTCTTGGATGGAAGTGCCGATGAGGCAGGACCTTTCTTTTCTTTCCCATCTTACCAGGCGTTCTTCGAAAAACTCAAGTCGGTCTGGCCGTTTGCGCCGGCCGATGAGATAGAAGCCCTGCGTGGCGCTATTGCATATTTCCAGCGTTCGGTTTCCAGTGACTCGCGTTTCGATTCTCCCGAAAAACACTTCTCGGCAGTCTCGTTGATAACCGAGTTGATGGTTCGGTGCGATGATGTCAATGGCGCTCTTTCTATGGTCGGCACTATTTACAAGGTGGCCCTGGACAATCGTCAGCGGTACATGAAAGAGATGCGGCAGAAGGATATCGATGAGCGGAAAAAACGCCGCCTGCAAGCAAAGGTAGACCGTGCAGGCGCCTCGCTCGCACAGGCCGGCGAGCTGCGCCGCAAGTTGGTAGAAAAGTCACTGGAAAGTGCCCTGCCAAGGGTCAAGAAAATCTTGGCAGAGAACAAGGGTGCCCCTGCCGAGGAAATCGAAAAAACCCTGAAGGAAAACGGCATTGCGGAGGAGTTGATCCTGCACATGCAGGATGAAGGCGGGCTGCTTGAACATTTGAAGAAGAAGAAAAAACGTAAGTTTTTTGGGTGATGTTCTTTTTTATTGAAGATTCCCTGCGGCAAGCTGCGGGGGAGACCGCAGCTCCCGCTTGCGGGAGAATTATGCATTCTGCATGCTTTTAAACAGATCAAACGCCTGCTTCGGGGTGGCCCCGTCATGGATAACCGCGTTTAACGCTCCCATCATGGCTATTGGATGAGGATTTTGCCAGACATTTCTCCCTAAGTTGACCCCTATAGCGCCTTTCTGTATACCGTCGTGTACAAACTCAAAGACCTCCAACTCGGTTTCGCACTTTGGCCCGCCTGCCATGACCACCGGCACTGGACATCCGTTGGTAACCTTTTCAAAATCTTCTTTGCAGTAATAGGTCTTTACGATCTTTGCACCTAATTCAGCAGCAATACGGCAGGACAACGCCAGGTAGCGCGCCGTCCTTTTCTCAAGCTCTTTACCCACGGCCGTGACCGCCATAACAGGAATACCATGGTCCTCACATTCGTTAACGAGCATGGCCAGGGATTCCAGGGCTTGCTTTTCGTAATCACTTCCCACAAAAATGGAAAGCCCAACAGCAGCCACGTTAAGCCGGATCATTTCCTCTACGGACGTGGTGATAATCTCATCGGACAGATCCTTGCCGATAACACTGGTCCCTCCTGAAACCCTCAAAATAATCGGGGTATTGACATCCGGGTCCACACAGGTACGCAGGACGCCTCTTGTTACAAACAGGCCGTCGGCATAAGGAAGGAGGTCCCTGATCGTTTCACCGGGTCGCTCAAGACATCTCGTGGGACCCTGGAAATAACCATGATCTATGGGAAGAAACTGGCAGTGTCCATCCGGTTTGATCAGCCTGGAAAGGCGATTTCTCATCCCCCACTCGAGGTTGTCGGCCCCTTTAATCGATTTTTCCTTCATCCCTTTATGCTCCGACGGCATCTCGGATACATTCCTTGCCTCCAAAACTCCTGCTGCATCTGGCATAGCGATTACCTCCCTCTTTGAACCGCAAAAGCGAGCGCATTCCCCGCAGCTTGCTGCGGGGTTAGCGAGCGCATCTAAAAAATGTTAGACTTCCTTACGGTCGAAGATTCCCCGCAGCTTGCTGCTGGGAATCTTCAATTGCTAATTTTCGAATTTAGGAATTTTTTGTCTATCTATAAGGTTCGATAATCACTTTGATCGAATCCTGGGCCTCAGCTACCAATTGAAAGCCCTTTGCCGTCTCCGACAGGCTCAGTTGATGCGTGATCATCTTGCTTACATTTAGCCGGCCTGAGCGAATAAGCTCCATGGCCGCCACGTGGTCTGCCGGGCTTCCGGCATAAGAGGTTGTAAGGGTTATGTCGTTGCGAAAAAAAAGACCATTGATGGATACTGGAATGGTGACGCCATGGTCCGTGGGCGCAAAAAACAGCACCGTACCTCCCCGTTCCACCGATTCCAGTGCTTGCAAATTAGCCGACCTTGCCCCTGTGCAAACCATGACCTGATCCGCCAGCCAGCCGTCATTGACCCTGCGCAACTCAGACGGAATGTCCTTGCTCGCGTGTATGACTGCATCGGCCCCAAAGGCCTCGGCCATCTCCAGGCGAACCTCGCTGATATCCGTGGCAACCACCCGGCCCGCACCCATGGCGCAGGCAAGCTGTATGTGTAGCAATCCTGCAATGCCGCTGCCGATCACCAGTACTGTCTCGTCGGGTTTAAACCCTGCGATCCTTTGCGCGCGCAGTACACAGGCCAGGGGCTCCGTAAATGTGGCTTCCTCAAAGGAAACCTCGTCTGGAATGGGATATACACCGCGATCTACATTGATGGCCGGCAGTCTCACATACTCGGCAAAGCCGCCGGGATCAAAATTGGTGCTGCGAAGGGTATCACAGACCGTGTGATGGCCGCTGAGACAAAAACGGCAGGTATTGCACGGGACATGGTGGGATGCAACGATACGATTCCCCTCCTGGTAGAGATCAACCCCTTCCCCCACTTCAACAACCTCTCCGGCAATCTCGTGGCCGAGTACCAATGGGGCCTTGTCGATCCGGTACCACTCCATCACATCGCTGCCGCAGATGCCGCTCGCCTCTATCCGAACCAGGAGTTCACCCGGGCCTATCTTTGGAGTGGGGACCTCCTCCTCCCGGATGTCCTTGTTGTTGTAGTACATGGCAACGCGCATGTTTGAGATCCCCTGAATGGCCAGTGACGGAATTGTCCTTGCCGATCTCTTTATCCCAAAAAACTTGGAAGTGTCAAGGAACCATGGAAATCCGACATCCGCCCCGTTCAAGCCTGCAAACACCTCTTTTTGACATTGCGTTCACAATTTGTTATTTTTACAAAAACAAAAAATATGCTGAATCGACATATGAACAACAACATTAAACAAATTACTGTCTTTGGGGCAGGAAATGCAGGAATCTCTGAAGCGACCAGAATAAAACTTCATTTTCCTGAAATCAGAGTAATCCTTTATAATCGGATCAGTAATGAAAAATCCCGCAAGAAGTTGGCCTTGCTCCAGTGTCATAAGATGATCCATCTGTCCGGTATCTACCAAGGAGAGGCCATACCTGATGTAATTACCTCGCATGTAGATGAAGCGGTCAATGAATCTCAGATGATCGTTATAACCACGACCGCCAATGCCCATGGATTTATCGCCTCTCAAATGGCCCCTTACCTCTCCGATGGCCAGATAATTCTGATCTTTGCCGGTGGTATTGACAGTAAACTCCTTATGGCCAAGAAAATCAAGAAAGAGGGCTGTACCGCGGATCTTACGTTTGCCGATGCCGATACCTTTATCTATGCCACAAAGATCAAGAAGCTTTCTCCGAGCAAGGTTGAGATGTGGGTAAAGG
This sequence comes from Desulfobacterales bacterium, assembly GCA_013375375.1. Taxonomy (GTDB): domain Bacteria; phylum Desulfobacterota; class Desulfobacteria; order Desulfobacterales. Next base: position 6,389 of record JABXJX010000079.1, read on the forward strand.
CAAAGAAAGAGAAACTATATCTTTCTGTTTTGCCGTCTGAAAGAATGCCGCATGTTTTAGATTTACTTGAAAAGAATATTTACCCTGACCAGTTCATTGGATGTCATGATCCTCTTCAGGCCGGTATCAATGACGGGCCTGGGTTGCACATTATCGGCATCATCATGCAAAGAAAAAAAATCGAAGCGCAAGAGGACTTCAATTTTTATCTGGGATTAACCGAAGAAATGACTGAAATGATAGAAGAGCTTGATAGGGAAAGGATAGCGGTTGCCCGGGCTATGGGGATAAGAGACTGTCCCACCACGCGTGATTTTCTTTATACCGCCTACAATATTCCCTTAACTGAGGCAGGACGCAAAAGAAGCCTCTTTGATATGGTTCATGATAAAGGTACCCCTTACTACAACCCGCCGGAGGGGCCCATTCGGTCACCGGCCCCCAAAAAGATGAATCATCGGTATCTCTATGAGGAAGTAATGACCAGGGTGGTACCCTTGTACTATATGGCCAAAGCCCTGGAAATCGATACGCCACTTCACAAAAGATTAATTGAAGAAGCAGGCAAAATACTCAATCGCGACTATTTTAAGGAAGGAAGAAACTTAGACGACCTGGGGCTGTCTCCTCGGGATATTCAAGACTGGCAGGCAACGAAAAAGAGATTTGAGCGCTCTTTTTGAGCCCATCTTTTCTCAAAGATAGACCGCCCGGCTTATCCTATGCGTAAGAACACACAAAACCTCTTGATCAAAGAAGCAGGACTCGTTACCGGCGACGGAATGACATTTCTTAACAAAGCCAATATAGTCATTCGCGGCGACAAAATAGTATATGTTGATCAGGAGAAACCTTCAGGGGTTACATTTACCAACATATTGGAGGGCAAGGACAAACTTGTTCTGCCGGGAATCATCAATATCCATGCACACGGTATTATTCCAGGGGCCCCTCTTTTTTCGAGTGCGTCAGATCCCCTGCCCGGGAGCCAAACCAATAAGAATCTTCTAACGCATGTCTCTCAAGGAACCACTACCATCCTCAATGTGGACGGTTTTGCCCACCCCCGGCTGATATCCCAAGCAATGAGTACGTGTCCCATCAATCTTAAAACCGCTATAACCCACCACCCAAGGGCCTACATTGCTGCGAGAAGGATCGACGCGTCCGGCCTTAAAGGTCAAGAAGAGGAAAAAGTAGAAAAGATTATAGAAAATTTCCCCGATATTGTAGTCGCTATGGGTGAAGCAGGCTCCGGGGCCACACTTGGCGGCGGGGTACAGGATTATAAATTTATTCCGGAAATGATCAAAAGGGAAACAGAAGTTGTCATTGATGAATATCAGGCAAGAAGGTTAAAGGAAGCGGTTTTAGGAAAAGAGATTGCTCCTGATTCTTATAATCCTGAAAAGGTTGAAAGTGTCCTCAAGGAGATCGGCTTGGAAAACTATTCGCCGGAATGGGCATTGGATAAAATATCGCAAACAGTCCTTCCTTCCTTTGGCATCGCCATTGAAGCCCTTGAAGAAGGCGCCGATTTAGCAGAAAAATACAAGCTCCCCTTTATAGTGCATACAGCCGCTTCTTCCATGAGCAAGGTGGAGGAAATAGCCCGGCTTGGGAATCTCCTTGTTGCCGGACATTGCAATCATCCAAGTTTTGACATGAAAGAAGGCATTGCGCTAATAAAACGACTCAGGGGAAAAGGCGCAATCATCGATATCTCAACATTCGACACATTAAACAGCCGGGAAAGGGAAAAAGAACTATCCTTTTTCTTTGCTATCCTGGAAGCCGGCCTGGCTGATGTCGTATCAACGGATTACGGGGGCGGAAACCACAGCCCCATCCTTGAGGTTTTGGAACTCGCTATAGATCAAAAGGTAATTACCCTTCCAGAGGCAATTTCCCTGGTAACTAGAAACCCCTCACGTGCTATCCCGCGCCTGGCCCCCGGCCGCGGAGTCATTGTCCCTGGAGCCGTTGCTGACATGGTAATAGTCAATAGGGATAAAATCAGTCAGGTAGAAGATATAATAATTGAGGGCACCCTATTTGAGTGAAAAATTAAAACACAATTTAACATTTGATGAACTCGTAAAAAGTCATCAGATAGACGGCACAGTAAAAAGCTCCAGATGCAAGGCGCGCGAATCTTGAGGAATGAGGCGTACTTATCGTACGTCGCAATGACGAAAGATGAAGCGCAACGCCGCAGATGGACTTTTTACGAAGCCGTCAACATTTCGCCTAATGGAACTCAATATCGAGTATAGTGCACGCAATCCTGTTCGAATTCCTCGATGATTGCATCAGTGAGTGTTGGCGGAACTTTAGGGATCACCTCCAGGAACGTCTCTGTTGTAACACGGTAATCCTCTCCTTTGACGTATTCTCTCTCAAAGGCAATTTGTCTGACCTTCTGAAAAAGGTACTCGATATCCGCAGGGGTAAAGAGCCCGATCACTGATACGATTTTGTCCACATCAACATCGCCCCGATTGGTGCTGGACAGGTAGTGCTCGAAGATAGTTCGACGACCTTGATCATCCAACCCTCCAACCGGAATGATGCAGTCGAAACGACCTGGCCGTAACAAGGCCGCATCGAGTTGCCGGATGTAATTGGTTGCACATATCAAAAGGTTTTTTCTTTTCTGTCTCTTCAGCAGGGGTACCTGCTTGAGAAACTCATTCGTAATTGATTTGTCGATGCGGGTGGCATGATCCCGGCTCCCTGCGATCTCCTCAAACTCATCGATGAAGAGAACCATTTCGTCAAGATTGCGGGCCTTTTCCATCAACCTTTTCAGATTCGCGCCAAGGCGATCTTCTCCATCGGCCATCAAGTCGCTGGGACTGACCTCAATATACCACCACTGAAGTATGCCTGCGATGGCCCGGACAAAGTGGGTCTTGCCCGTACCAGGGGGGCCGAAAAAGATAATGGTCCGAGGCGGAATGAGTGCGTGTTTGCGAGCGAGTTCTATCGCCGTTAAAGGAAGTATTATTCTCTTATTCACGATCTGCTTAGGGGGCTGAGATTCAGA
>JABXJX010000080.1 GCA_013375375.1 Desulfobacterales bacterium
TATTCAACATACGGTCCAGACCCACTTACTAATGGGCTAATAAGCTCGTATGCAACGTTGACGTGTGCCTGGTTCGTAAAGTTCGTTACACTGCCGTTAACAAGCAGGACGAGATTTGACCTGACTCAAAAAGAGATCCCCCTTGGCTGCCAATACACTATTTAGTGAGCAAGTCCGCCTCAGGCGGATCAAAAAGTTCATACAAAGGTCTCTCTTCTTTCCATGGCACGCTTCAGCGTGACCTCATCAAGGTATTTCAGGTCACCACCCATGGGCACCCCCGTGGCTATTCGTGTTACCCGTACAGGATATTGCTTCAGGATCTGGGCCAGATAAGATGCGGTGGCCTCTCCTTCCACACCTGTGTTTGTGGCAAGGGCCACTTCTTTAATTTCACCATTTGTAACGCGTTCAATGAGTTCTTTGATCCTCAAGTTCTCCGGGCCGATACCGTTCATCGGCGACAGGGCCCCGTGTAGTACATGATACACCCCCCTAAAGGCACCCGACTTCTCAAGGGCGGCTAAATCGCTGGGCTGTTCAACCACACACACGATGGTATGATCTCTGTTCTTGTTGAGACAGATCCTGCAAGGGGCTGTTTCAGAGAGACCGAAACATTCCGAGCAAAACCTTATCTTCTCTTTTACCTCAAGAATGCTCGCAGACAGCGCTCTTGCAGCCTCATCTGATGAGCGAAGGATGTACAAGGCCAAACGCGCCGCGGTCTTTTCGCCGATGCCGGGAAGCTTTGACAGGTGCTTGATCAGGCGGACAAGGGATCGGGGATAGAACTCCATTGTTAGGTTATACCAGGGATATTGAACCCGCCAGTGAGTTTTGTCATCTCTTCCGAGACCATCTCTTGAGCTTTTTTGAGAACATCGTTGACTGCAGCCACGACCAAGTCTTCAAGCATCTGCACATCATTCGGGTCGATCACTTCCGGCTCTATTTTGACAGACAATAACTCCTGTTTACCGTTGGCAACGGCCTTCACCATACCGCCGCCTACTGTTGTCTCTACCGTCCTGTCGGCCATCTCTTCTTGTAGTTTAAAGATCTTGGACTGCAGCTTTTGTGCTTGCTTTAACATGTTACCCATGCCCTTTACCATGTTTTACCTCCATACCCGTGCGTTTACACGGTTTGTTGTGTTTGTTGTGTTAACTCAATAAACCCGATAAACCCAACAAACCCCATAAACCCAATCACAAGATTTTCACATCCACCACCCTCCCCTTAAAGACATCCAGGGTATCCGTCACAAGGGGATGATCCAGGGCCTCCTTCTTCAGGCGCCTTTCCCTGTCGCTTTCCTTATGCCGACCCTTTTTAGAGGCCCCTTTCCTGGATTCAACTATCTTGATTTTCATCTTTCGGTTAAAAAACTGATCGCAAACCCTTTCCAATTCAGCCATGCTCTTTTTATCCCGAAGCCTGACCGTGTAAAAGGAGTTTCCAATAACCGTGAGTTCCAGCGAATCTTTGTCGATCCTTGTCAATGTGGCCTTTTCAAGGTTAGGGACAAGAGTCGGGCAACTTTCCCTGAAGGCGACAATGAGTTGTTGCCAGATCTGCGCGAGGTTTTCGGATGATGCCGGCTGTTGCTCGGATTCAATTGTACGTTTTTGGGTTCGTGGCGTTTCGGGTTGCAGCCCTTGGCGGGCTTCTTTTACCTCGGTACGATAACCCGTGTTTGCTTCTTTAGCAAGATGGTCGAGTTTCTTTATTATTTCATCGAAGGATACAACAGGCTTTAACTGGGCGAGCTTGATAAAGAGCATCTCCATTGCCAGCTTTGGTTGTGGAGAAAGTCTTATTCCCGTCTCTGCCTGCAACAGGGTAGTAAAGACCTGGTTAAGGGACTCTAAGGAGGCCTTTTCAACCTGCTGTTCCATTAATGTAAGTTCTTGTGCAGGCACATCGATCAGGGGGCCGGCGCCATGGCCCATCTTGATAATGATAAGATGCCTGAAGTGCTCTGCTATCTGCATTAAAAGCCGCTTCAGATCGTGGCCGTGGTTGTAGACTTCGTCAAGCAGGTTAAGGGGCTTTACCGCATCGTGTGCAAGCAGGGCGGAAGAGAGCTCAAATATCACCTTTCGATCTACCGCACCCAGGATGTCTAATACCTGATCATCAGTGACAGCCCCCTCGGAATAGGTCATGATCTGGTCTAAGAGACTCAGGGCATCACGCATGCTCCCGTCGGCTTCCCCGGCCAGGAGCCGGAGGCTCTCCTCGCTGATTTCAAAGGAGGTTTTTTGGCAGATATCTTTTAAGTGTTCGAGTATCTTTGCAATGCCTATACGCTTGAAGTCGTACCTCTGGCATCGCGACAAGATCGTGACGGGAATCTTGTGGGCCTCAGTAGTGGCAAAGATAAAAAGGACGTGGGCCGGCGGCTCCTCCAGGGTTTTGAGAAGGGCATTGAAAGCTGGAGGTGTGAGCATGTGGACCTCGTCGATTATATAGATCTTGTACCGACTGTGACCGGGCATGTATTTTATATTTTCTCGAAGCTCCCGGATCTCGTCGATACCTCTATTGGAGGCACCGTCGATTTCAAATACATCAACCGCAATGCTGTCAGTGATTTCCCTACAGGATGCGCAGGCATTGCACGGGGTGGGGGCGGGACCCTCTTTACAGTTTATCGCCTTGGCAAGAATACGGGCAACCGAGGTCTTGCCGGTACCTCGGGGGCCGGCAAAAAGTAAGGCATGGGCAACCCTGTCGGCTTGAATGGCATTCTTGAGGGTCTGCGTTACATGAGCCTGACCGACGACTTCTTCAAAGGTCTGAGGGCGATATCTTCGTGCTAATACCAGATAGGACATGACGGAAAAGTTCCTTTTATAAAACCGCTGGCGGAGAGAGAGGGATTCGAACCCTCGGTACCGCTTTTGGCAGTACACACGATTTCCAGTCGTGCTCCTTCAACCAGCTCGGACATCTCTCCGGGACCCTGCTGGCGCAGGGTACAATAAACTCTTAACTTTTAACCTATTGAAATCTCAATAAATTTCTGAATTAGCTCAACTGTTTTACCATTTGTGCTTTGGTTACAAGTTATACGTTGAGACTGTCGAAAAACTCTTAAATGAGCGACTTTGATCATTTTTGATATAAAGGTTCTTAGTGAAGCGAAGCGAAAAATTGCAAACTGTTTGAGGGCGTTAGCCCGAGTTTTTGCAATTTAGCGGAGCGAACTTAGAACCTTCAAAAATAGTCAATTGGAGCGAAGAAAAGAGTTTTTCGACAGTCTCGTTACCAACTCGACTTAGTTACCCCGGGCAATTCTCCTCTCAGAGCAAGAGATCTAAAACATATTCTGCAAATGCCGAATTTTCTCATAAACGCCCTCGGCCGACCACAAATAGGGCATCTCGAATATGCCCGTGTTTTAAACCGAGGTTTACGTCTTGCCTTCACCATTAAAGACTTTTTTGCCAAGGACGCCCCCCTTCTCAGTTTCTGAAAGGCATTCCCATCAACTGAAGCAATGCCTTGCCTTCCTCATCAGTTCGGGCACTGGTCACGATGGTAACGTTTAGCCCTTTAATCTTGTCAATCTTGTCGTAATCGATTTCCGGAAATATGATATGCTCCTTGATCCCCAAGGAATAGCTGCCCCTGCCATCAAAGCTCTTCGAAGGAATCCCTCGAAAGTCTCTCACCCTCGGCAGCGCTATGTTAACCAACTTGGCAAAGAAGTCATACATCCGCACCCCTCGAAGCGTCACCCTGCACCCTATGGGCATACCCGCCCGAAGCTTGAAAGCAGCAATCGATTTTCTGGCACGGGTGACAACCGGTTTTTGGCCGGCGATCAAAGCCAACTCTTGGGTAGCTGAATCAAGGACCTTGATGTTCTGGATTGCCTCACCTATCCCTATATTCAACACAACTTTGGTCAGCTTCGGGACCTGCATAAGATTCTTATACCCGAATTCATCCATTAGTTTTGGGATGATCTCATTTGTGTAAAACGTCTTCAGATGCGACATGACTACCCTTCTGAATAAATCCGAAATCCGAATATCGAAATCCGAAACAAATTCAAAATTCAAATATCAAATGTTCAAAACCTCATTCATTTCTACGCAGTATTGTATTTTTTGCCAATACAAGCCTTGGATCTTCCAAATCATATTGTTTAGGATTTTGTGCTTTGGTCATTTGTATTTGTTTCGTGCTTCGAATTTCGAATTTTCGATTTTCGACTCTATGTATCAATAACCTCTCCGCACTTCCTGCACACCCTTACCATTTTGCCGTCTTCAAGGCGCTGCATCTTGATTCGCACAGGATTTATACATTTGTTACACACCAACATCACATTGGACCAGTGGATTGAAGCCTCTTTTTCTATAATACCACCCTGTCGAGTTTGTCCCCCCGGCTTGGTGTGACGCTTAACAAAATTCATATTTTCAACGATAACACGTTCCTTGCCCCGAAGGACTCTCAAAACCTTGCCCATCTTACCTTTTTCCTTGCCGGTAATAATTCTGACTTTGTCGTCTTTCTTAATGTGGCAATGCACAGTTGACATAACTCTCCACTTCCTAAACCCGGGTTGGCCTACAATACCTCGGGGGCCAATGAGATGATCTTCATAAACTTCCTTGCTCGGAGTTCTCTGGCTACAGGACCAAAAATACGGGTGCCGATCGGTTCTCCCTGTTGATTGATCAGTACTGCAGAATTGTCGTCAAATTTTATGTGCGAACCATCGGGCCTGCATAATTCCTGCTTTGTCCGGACCACAACAGCCCGCATGATGTCTCCCTTCTTGACTTTGGCATTTGGTATGGCCTCCTTGACAGACACGACAATGGTATCTCCGATCCTTGCATACCGGCGCCTGGACCCACCAAGCACTCTGATACAATACAACTTTTTGGCACCTGAGTTGTCGGCCACTTGCAACTTGGTCTCCGCCTGTATCATCGCTCTAATACCTCTCTCAAAGAGCCTTCTCCAAAACCTCACGTACTCGCCAGCGCTTGGTCTTACTCAGGGGCCTGGTTTCTACAATCATCACCTTGTCGCCTATCCGGCACATATTTTGTGCATCATGGGCCACGCACTTGCCACGTCGCCTCATGTATTTTTTGTATACAGGATGCTCTACTATCCTCTCTATAGACACCACAACCGTCTTGTCCATCCTGTTGCTGACAACCGTGCCAATCTGTCTTTTTTTCAGTCCCCTATCTTTCATATCTCACCACTACCCTTAAGGATTGTCTATTGATAATTGAACAAAAGACGACAACAATCGAGAATCATAAATCCTGTGTTTGCCGTTCCTTCAGGACGGTCTTAATTCGAGCAATATCGCACCTGGCTTGACGCAACCTCATTGGATTTTCCAACTGGTCCGTAGCATGCTGAAATCTTAGATTGAAGAGCTCTTGGGTCAGATCTGCCAATTTGTGCCCCAACTCCTCTAAGCTTAGCTCCCTCAATTCGCTTACTTTCATGAACGCTTACCCCGTATCATCAAGCGTGTCCTGAGCGGAAGCTTGTGTGAGGCCAATCGAAGGGCTTCTGTTGCCAGATCGACGGGTATACCTCCCATCTCATATAGTATCTTGCCGGGCCTTACCACGGCAACCCAGCCCTCCGGGGAGCCCTTACCTTTTCCCATCCTCGTCTCAGCGGGCTTTTTTGTAATCGGCTTGTCAGGGAAAACCCGTATCCAAATCTTTGCACCCCGTTTCACATAACGTGTCATGGCAATACGAGCCGCTTCAATCTGTTGCGCCGTCACATGTCCGCATTCAAGTGCCTGAAGCCCAAACTCACCAAAGCTCAAAGTCGATCCCCGATAGGCCTTCCCGTTCATCCTGCCTTTCTGTTGTTTCCGATATTTGACCTTCTTGGGACTTAGCATGACAGGAATCTCCTAAATTGCTTCCACTTTGTCTTTCTCGAGAATTTCACCGTTAAATACCCACACCTTTATCCCGATGATCCCGTAAGTAGTACGGGCCTGAGCAAGCCCGTAATCAATATCCGCCCTTAATGTGTGAAGAGGTATCCTCCCCTCCCTGTACCATTCGGTTCTGGCCATTTCTGCCCCACCCAAACGACCGGCACACGATATCTTGATCCCCTTGGCACCAAACCTCATTGCCGACGCCACACTCCTTTTCATAGCCCGGCGAAAGGCAACCCGCCTTTCAATTTGCATAGCCACATTTTCGGCCACCAATTGAGCATCTACCTCAGGCCTTCTCACCTCTTGGATATCAATCACCAACTCCTGAGAAACCAGCTTTTCCAGTTCCTTTTTTAGCTGCTCAATCTCCGCCCCCTTTTTTCCAATCACAATACCTGGACGGGCGGCATATATACGTAATCTAATGCGGTTGGCCCATCTTTCGATCTCAATATTCGATATACCGGCATGGTAGAGTTTTTTCTTCAGGAACTCCCGGATTTTATAGTCATCTATGATAAATGAGGAATAATCCTTGCCGGCAAACCAACGAGAATTACACAACTTGGTGGTCCCCAACCTGAACCCGATAGGATTTACCTTCTGCCCCAAACTGACCTCCTTTTATGCCACTTCTGCCAAAACGACCGTAATATGACTGGTATGTTTGAGAATCCTGGTTGATCGTCCCATTGCCCTTGGCCGAAAACGCTTCAAGCTCGGCCCCTGATTGACAACAATATTTGCAACGGACAAGTTGTCCACTTCAATATCAGGCTTCTGATCAGCATTAGCGACTGCCGAACGTATAACCTTCCCCAAGACCTTAGCCGAACGCTGCGGCATAAAACCCAGTGCAGCCAGAGCATCCTCTACCGGTCTGCCCTTCACCGCTTTTGCCACTTTTCTAACCTTTGTGGGAGAAATCTGTAAATATTTTGCCACTGCTTTGACTTCCATATTGCAGCCCTTTAATAAGTTGTTGCCCAAAAATGATTTGAGCAGCAAACTGTTTTTATTACTTTTTCCCTGTCAAACGTGTCTTTTTATCACCAGCGTGCCCGTAAAAAATCCTTGTCGGCGCAAACTCCCCTAATTTGTGGCCTACCATATCTTCCGATATAAAAACCGGAATGAATTTTTTTCCATTATGTACGGCCAGCGTCAAACCAACCAACTCAGGGACGATGGTGGAGCGCCTCGACCAGGTCTTAATGACCCTCCGGCTCGAGACCTCTTGAGCCGCAAGTACCTTTTTTAACAGTTTTGGTTCAATGTAAGGACCTTTTTTTAACGAGCGCGCCATATCATCACCTATCTAACTAAGCTTCTTTTCCTTTCCATTATGAGAGCTTTGAAAAAGTCCTTTGAACGATCATGCTCTCATTATTTTCTACGCTTTACGATGTACCTATTGCTAACCTTATTCTTCTTTCGCGTTCTATACCCTTTGGCAGGCACACCCCAGGGAGAACAGGGATGCCGTCCTCCAGATGCCTTACCCTCACCACCACCCATTGGATGGTCTACGGGATTCATGACAACGCCTCGTACCTTTGGCCGACGACCCAACCAGCGTTTTCGGCCTGCCTTGCCAAGAGAGATATTTTCATGTTCCAGATTTCCTACCTGGCCGACTGTTGCCCTGCAATTGATCAGAAACATACGAACCTCGCCGGAGGGGAGCTTGACCTGAGCATACCGTCCCTCTTTAGCCATGAGTTGTGCATAGGTTCCCGCACTGCGCACTATCTGCGCCCCTTTGCCCGGCTGCATTTCAATATTGTGTATTTGGGTACCCAGCGGCATGTTTCCTAATGGTAAAACATTGCCGGACTTAATATCAGTTCTGGAGCCGGCAATCACTGTGTCGCCTACTGAAAGCCTATGAGGAGCCACAATATAGCGCTTTTCTCCATCTGCATAGTGGAGTAAGGCGATGCGGGCTGATCGATTAGGATCGTATTCTATAGATGCCACCCTTGCCGGGACATCAGTTTTGTCACGCTTGAAATCAATGATGCGGTAACGCCGTTTATGTCCGCCGCCACGGTGACGACATGTCATACGGCCCTTACTATTGCGACCCCCGCTCTTCTTCAGGGATCGTACCAAGCTCTTTTCAGGGCGAGACTTCGTGATATCGTCAAACGTATCATGTGTCTGAAATCGTCGCCCAGGAGAGGTAGGTTTTACTTTTCTAAGTGCCATCCAAATCATACTCCTTCAAAGAACTCAATATTCTCACCCTTGGCCAAGGTTACAATAGCCTTCTTCCAGTCTCGGTGCTTGCCCGGCGTCCGGCCTACACGTTTGACCTTGCCTTGCATCTGCATGGTCCTGACTTTTACCACTCTGACATTGAAAATCTTTTCCACCGCATCCCTGATTTCCACCCTGTTGGCCCTGCGGTCCACCTCAAAGGTGAGCTGATTGTTTGCCTCCTTCTGGGTTGTCCCTTTCTCAGTAATAAGGGGCCTCTTGATAATCCCGTATAGGCTCATGAAAGCAATTTCCCCTCAAGCTGCTTCACAGAAGGCTCAAGCAAAATAAGGTGTTTAAACTTTAGGATGTCATAGACATTCAAGCCTTCCGAGCGCACCACCTTCACGCCGGCCACATTCCTTGAGGAAAGCTCGAGGTTCGCAAGTTTCCGATCTATTACGATCAATGCCTTACTAGCCCTCAATGCTCCCATAATCTCTACGAATCGCTTTGTCTTGACGGTTTCCAGATCGAGTTTGTCAACAACAATTAAGGTATTCTCCTGCAGCTTGTTCGTCAGGGCCATCTTTAAGGCCTGCTTGCGAACCCTTTTGGGCACCTTATAGGCGTAACTGCGTGGCTTTGGACCAAATACTACACCCCCGCCACGCCACAGAGGAGATCTCCGGGACCCTGCCCGAGCACGCCCCGTGCCCTTCTGGCGGTAAGGTTTCTGCCCACCACCACGCACTTCAGAACGCCCCTTGGCAGCGACCGTTCCGGCACGCCTGTTGGCTAACTGCATGGCAACCACCTCATTCAAAACATGCTGCTTGACCGGGACGCTGAAGATTTCATCTGTCAGGTCTATCTCAGAAACCTTTATTCCGTCTATGTTATAAACATCTTGAAGTGCCATAAACTTGTTCCTGCCTCACTTGTCATTGGTTGAGACCTTTGCATAACTCATTTGAGCGGTAATTATGAACTTTTTGGGGCACCCATCCGGGCGAAGCGAACGGCCCGTTTTATCCGTCGGCAGCCAAGGGGGATCTCTTTTTGAGAT
>JABXJX010000081.1 GCA_013375375.1 Desulfobacterales bacterium
CCGAGAGACTCGGAATAGAGGAAAAGACATCATGTGCCCAAACCAATGTCGAGCAGGAAAGTTTCTCATTAGTAACTCCGGCAGGTATTCTAAGCCTTTCTATTGACCCCTTCGCTCTAATCTGTTAAATATCGATCGGCTGTTGCTCCAATGCAGATCGGTCTTTTAGTGTTTTGAAATTGAGCGGCCAATCTGTGAAAGGAGCACAGAGGGGAGAACATAATCTAAAAAATGCGCATCTGTGTGATTGACGGACAGGGTGGCGGCATCGGAAGCGCCGTTATTAAGAAACTCAAGGAGGTCTTTGCAGAATCTGTGGAGATTATTGCGCTCGGGACAAATGCCATTGCCACAGCCCAAATGCTCAAGGCAAGGGCGAATAGGGGGGCTTCCGGAGAAAACGCGATTGTCCATATGGTTTCACAATCCGATATTATTGTGGCCCCTGTAGGGATTGTGATGGCTCATGCCATGATGGGCGAGGTCACGCCAAGGATTGCCGAGGCCGTGGCATCATGCCCGGCCAAAAAGTTTCTCATCCCGCTTACCCAGGAAAGGGTGGAAATTGTCGGGATGCCGTCCGCCCCGCTCCCTCCACTGATCGAAACCCTAATCGAAAAACACTTGAAGGAGTTGGTATCTAAAAATGTGTGAAGCAAATGCCTACATAACCCGCGATGGCGAGGAAGAACTTGTGATGGAATCAGTCGACAAGATTGAACCGGAAAATGACGGACTCCGGCTGGTGAATATTTTCGGCGACCAGAAGTTCATGCGCGTCCATATTCACGCCCTCTCCTTTTCCAATCACAAGATTCTCCTAAAAGAATAACAACATCTCAACAAGATATAGAGTATCCGCAAGGAATAGACCTCTGTTGAAAGTCAAACTCGCCAAGACCGCAGGTTTCTGTATGGGAGTCCGCAGAGCGGTCGAGATGGTCTTAGATGCCGCCAACAAGCAACAGGGTCCCATTTATACCTACGGCCCGCTCATTCACAATCCCCAGGTGCTGGAGATCCTGGCGGAAAAGGGCGTAACCATTCTACATGATATCCCCGGCCCCAAACATGGAAGCGTTGTCATACGAGCCCACGGGGTGCCGCCTCAAACCAAACAGTCCCTTGTTGATGCAGGATTTACCATAATCGACGCGACCTGTCCCAGGGTGACCAAGGTCCAGACCATTATCAGCAAGTATACAAAGCAGGGTTATGCCGTCATCATCATGGGCGACAAGGATCATCCAGAGGTTGTGGGCCTCCTCGGGTACGCCAAAGGCGCGGGCTACGTCATCAGCAGCCCGGACGATCTTGACAAACTCCCCTCTCTTGAACATGCCATTGTAGTGGCACAGACAACCCAGGACGGACGACTCTTCGACGCTATTGCCGCGACCATTGCTGAACGTTTTTCCCACTTCAAGGTATTTAACACCATCTGTGATTCAACCCTTAAACGCCAGGCTGAGGTCAGGGAGATGGCCAGGAGCGCGGATGCAGTGGTTGTGGTGGGCGGCCGCGACAGCGGCAATACCCGGCGATTGGCGCAGATAGTTAAACAAGAAGGGGTTCCGGCCTTCCATATCGAGAATGAGACGGAACTCAAATATGAGGCCGTCGAACCATTGAATTCCGTAGGGATTACAGCCGGGGCTTCTACACCAAACTGGGTCATCAAGAAAGTCTACAGGACCCTGGAGGCCCTTCCCCATAAGGCGAGACAATGGCGTCTTGCAGTCTTCAGGATACAGCGCTGGTTGCTTTTGAGCAATCTCTATCTTGCGGTGGGCGCCGGGTGTTTAAGTTACACGTGTGCACTCCTGTCGGGAATCAGGCCGGGCCTTGAATCGGCCCTGATGGCTTCGTGCTACGTACTTTCCATGCACATACTAAACAACTTTATCGGGAGGGAGTCGGTTCGTTACAATGATCCGGACCGGGCCGGCTTTTATGACTACAATCGCCTGGTCCTCTTGACCATGTCGACTATTTCAGGCGCAATGGGACTCTTTATGGCATTTACTCTGGGGCCTGTCCCGTTTATCGTACTTTGTATAATCAGCCTCATGGGTATTTTTTACAAGGTCAAGATAATACCGGGACGATTTAAGATAGGGAAGAAGATCCAGCGGATCAGCGACGTGCCGGGCTCAAAGACCGTGCTGATCGCCCTCGCGTGGGGCATAGTGACGGTGGTGCTCCCCCACCTTTCAGTCTCTCTGCAGGTCACTACCACGATGATCTTTGTTTCATTATGGGCGTCGGTCATGGCGTTCGTCCGAACAGCCTTTTTTGATATCCTCGACATGCAGGGGGACCGGATTGTAGGGCAGGAAAGCCTCCCTATTGTGTTAGGCGAAAGGAAGACTCTTCGTATACTGAAACAGCTTTTGACTATCTTTTTAGGGACGCTCATTTTTGCGCCCATGATGCATCTTACCACAACCCTGGCCTACGGCATGATCCTTTCAATATTTTACATGGCCGCAGTTCTTATGGCCTTTGAACGACGCTGGGTTGTTGCCGGATTAAGGTTTGAGTTCTTGGTGGAGACTCTTTTTGTCTTTACGGCGATTGTTTCCGGCATATGGCAACTTCTTGCCTGAGTCTATAGTCCGTCATAGAATCATTTGAGATCATTTTTGGTAATGGACCGGAGATATTCTTCCCACTCGATCGGCAGCATGTATTTTTTCTTATTGTTGCATTCCTTACATGCAGGAACCACATTCCCCTTGGTCGATTTGCCGCCTCTTACCATGGGCACGATGTGATCCATTGTCAGGTCTTTAGGTGAAAAAGATCCGCCGCAATAATAGCATAGCCCCCCGGCCAGCCGGCGCTTCCACCATTGCGAGTTTCTCATCTCCCTTGCTTTTTGCCGCTCACGTCCGATAGCAACTTCATCTATGTCAGTCGCAAAATGATCCAAAATGCTTCAGCCTCACACCAGCCCATTCCATTCCAAATTCGGGCTAAGCCCCTAAGCTCGGATTACAGTGTAATGAAGCATTGTTACGATTTCAAGCAAAAACAAAGTATGCAGTGTCAGGGCTTTGGCTTGCAAATGCGCTCAACGTGGTCTATATTTACAAATAGAATATGAAATCGTTGGACATAGAAACTAAAGACATCTCGTTTCCCGAATTTGACCTTCCTCAAGAAATCTTAAAAGGGATAGAGACCGCCGGCTTTACACACTGCACGCTGATTCAGGCCCTTTCCTTGCCGATTACTTTGAAAGGAAATGATATCGCCGCACAGGCCCAGACCGGTACGGGCAAGACAGCCACGTTTCTGATTACGATATTTGACTACCTCATCAGGAGCCCCAAATCAAAAGGCACAGGGCCCCGTGCCCTGATCATTGCGCCGACCCGTGAATTAGCGGTTCAGATCTGCGATGAGGCCAAACTTCTGGGAGGCCATACTGATTTTAAGGTGCTGCCTGTCTTTGGGGGTGTTGACTACCTGAAACAGGCAGAGGCCCTTCGCAGAGGGACCGATATCGTGGTTGCCACGCCGGGCCGTCTTATTGACTACATGAAGCAGAAGGTCTTCAGTCCCAAGAATGTGAACATCCTGGTCATCGATGAAGCAGACCGGCTCTTTGACATGGGGTTTGTAAAAGATCTCCGCTATATCCTCAGGCGGTTGCCTCGTTATAGCAAGCGGCAGTCCATGCTTTTTTCGGCCACCCTCTCATATGCGGTTATGGAGTTGGCATACGAGTACATGAACAACCCTGAGGGAGTCTCTGCGGCCCCCGAAAAGATCACGGTGGAAGAGATCGACCAGGCCCTGTACCACGTGGGTAATGATGTAAAGCCGAACCTTTTGCTCGGTCTCCTCCGGCACGAGACATGGAACCGCCTTCTCATCTTTGCCAACACCCGGACCGGTGTCGAGATGATCACCCATAAGTTGAAAGGGAACCGCTTTTCAGCCGTTGGGATCACCGGAACGGTTGACCAGAAAAAACGTTTGAAAATCATGCAGAGATTCAAGTCGGGAGAGATCAAGATCCTGGTGGCCACGGATGTGGCCTCAAGGGGCATCCATGTGGAAGATATTGACCTTGTCATCAACTACGACATCCCGCAGGACCCTGAGGATTACGTTCACCGCATTGGACGCACCGGCCGGGTGGGAAAGAGCGGAAAGGCGATCATGCTTGCCTGTGAGACATATGTATATCACCTTGATGCTGTTGAGGAATTTATAGGAGAAAAGATAAGGGTGGAATGGGCTGACGATAATTGGTACGAGAAAGACCGGTCGAGGCCGTATCGCCCAAAGCGGAGGGACAATGCGACGCATCGTTCCAGGCCGTTCCCCCCCTCGCGGAGCAGACAAAAAAAACTTGCAGAGAGAAAACACACAGGCCCAAGACGTTCAAAGGCTTAGTCCAAGCTTGCCGAGCCAGTCCCTGACAGATTTCTCCACCAGTTCATAATACTTGAAAGACCCTCCCAGGCCTCGTCTTCCGAAAAAATAGTTGATCTCAAGAAAAAACGGATTACCTGCCTTGTCATGCTGTGAAAAGAGGAGATCAAAACCCGCAAGGTTAATTCCGGTCTTTGAACAAAAACCTCGTACTGCCGCCCTTCCTGCCTCTTGAAGCTCGGGGTCTGCTTCATGATCAATGACGGCCCCGGCCTTCATGCTTGCAAGAAACTCTGATGGATCTTTCTGTACGCGCCAGTAACTAAGAAACTTATCTCCAATGACCACGACTCGCAGGCTGCGTCCCCTTGAAGGGATATATTCCTGAAGCAAAAAGCCCTTCAGGCCGCCCTTTTCCGCGGCTTCCGCCTTCTTTAATGCCTGTCCCAGGTCTTCGGCTGTATTGAGCAAAAAAACCCCCTCTCCCTCCCCGCCCCAGTCGGACTTGAAGACACAGGGAAAATCGATGGGATATGTGAGAAAGTCTTGCCCGTAACGACTGTAGTAGAAAGAAAGTGTCTCAAAGGTATGGGTGAGGGGAAAAGGGGCCCCTGTTTTTTTAAACAGCCGGGCCTGGCCTAATTTGCCCGGGAAATCAAAGCGGGCATCATAGTTGGGAAAGACATGGTCGCAATGCTTCCGGCACAGCCTGTACAGGTCTTTACTGCATCCCTGAGGGAGGATGATCGCCTTGGCCTCCTGGACGGCCCTTCGGTCCTCATCGTTCGGCGACCGGCCCGCGCACAGGATGTTCTTGCTGGCCACGATGTTCGGATGAAACGACAGAATCATGCTAATATCCAAATCTCTTGATCGCCTTGGGATCGCGCGTCCACTTTTCCTGGACCCGAACCCATAACTTCAAAAAGACCTTGCACCCCACCATTTGTTCGATCTCCTCTCTTGCCTGCTCGCCGATCCGCTTGAGCATCTTTCCTTTCTTGCCGATGATGATCGGTTTTTGAGAATCGCGCTCCACGTGTATTGTGGCCTGGATGTCGATGAGCTTTTTTCCGGGCCGCTCCTTGAACGACTCGACCGTCACTGCCACGCCGTAGGGGACCTCTTCGCCGGTCAAGCGGAAGACCTTCTCCCGTATCATCTCCGCTGCGATAAAGCGTTCCGGCATATCCGTGACAATCTCTTCCGGATAATACATCGGTCCCTCGGGCAGCGCGTCGACCATCTCTTTTATTAGTTCATCTATCTGGACGCGTTCAAGTGCCGAGATGGGCACAATGGCGCGAAAAGGATACGCTTCATTCCACTCTTCCATGAGGGGCAGGAGTGTCTCCTTGTTTACGAGGTCAACCTTGTTGACGGCAAGGATGACCGGCAGGTTTCGCTTTTTTAAAGCCTTAAGGATGATTTCATCCGAACCCTTGTCAGGGGCGGCGGCATCCGTGATAAAGACCACCAGGTCGACATCCCCCAATACCTTCATGGCCGTGTCAACCATGCGCACATTCAGGGACTTCTTGGCCCGGTGAATACCCGGTGTATCCAAAAAGATCATCTGGGCTCCGGGCAGATGGGCCACGCCCAGGATGCGGTGCCGGGTGGTTTGTGGTTTTTCCGAGGTGATGGCGATCTTTTGGCCGAGCAACTGGTTCAGCAGGGTCGATTTACCCACATTCGGCGCACCGATAATGGCGATAAATCCGGATTTTGACGGACTGCTTTTATGCTTGCTCATAACGGCCTGATCTGCTATCGAATTCTTAACACCGTGACCCTGTTTTTCGCTGTTGTCGCGTGTAAACAACTTGCCACCTGGCGCTCCCGCTCAATCTCAATCTCACGTTACCATTGGATGCTGTTGCTTTCAAGCCCTCTCTGTTCAGGTGTGTAGAATTGTAACACTAAATAACATTGCCAAACCCTAAAACTGTAACGTTTTGTAACAGTAAAGGAAAAGCACGGGTGTTGTTGGCTATGTTGAACCGCAAAAGCGAGCGCATTCCCCGCAGCTTGCTGCAGGGTTCTTCAATTATTATAAACGGCCATGGATTGACAAGTTGACTTAGTGTATAACAAAGCTAATTCAGCCGGCGCAAAAAGCCGCTCGGCTGATTAGCGACGACAGCCATTTGAAAACAAAGATTAAGTGAATCTTTCTCATTATAATTAAGATGCGACCCTACTACTTACTAAAGTCAAGTTCTTTTACGAGGCGAAAATGCAGTATAAAACCCGTATGGCGGATTTTATGCGACAAAATCGCCGCATAATCCCGTTTCGCATGCTATAATGCAGCGAAGCTTTTCGGCAGTCGATATCAAAGTTAGGCCGTTGCCTCAAAAAACCGAGTTCGCATTCTTCTGAACGGGACAGAACAATGAACAAGAGCAAGCGCAAAACGATAGAAGGCTGGATTGACAAGGCTTCAAATCATTTACAAATAGCCAAAGAACACCTAAAATCTTCCAGCCAATACTCAGAATCCATAGAAGCCTCTCAGGAATGCATTGAGCTTTCAGTCAAGTCAATTCTCTCCTTTCTAGACATCAAATTTTCACGTAGTCATGAGTGGGAATCGAACAAGAAACAGTTCGCCGCCATCGCGCAGCAAATTCAAGAGAGACAGCTTCTAGACAGACTTGCAGAGCAATACCTTGACCATATTATCCCCTTACCACGGCTCCTGTTTCTAGTGAACTTCTGGGCTCAGTTCTACATAACGGCCAAGTATGGCTTTGAGGCTGAGTACCTCGCATCAGCTCGAGATTTGTTTAAGAAAGAAGAAGCTAATCTTGCAGTACAACACGCTCAGGAATGTTTTCAAGCAGCATCAGAACTCAAGTATCTTAACGAAGACAAATTGACCGCTATCTCGCGCAAATAGAATCTTGAATTCAAGGGAAAACACGGCCTAACCTCAGCATGGAGAGGGACGTTCATTACGCTCTGCTTCATTCGCGCCCCTCATACTGGCGTTGGGCTACCCGAGACGATTTGGAGGACGTACAAATGAACGAAGACTCGAGCATGTGGCGATCGCTTAAGAAGCTAACCAAGGCCGAACCAGTCGACCCGGAGCAAGTAGGGGTAGACTCCCGATTCATCCTCTTATCCCATTATGAGTTGGTAAGGCCTGGGACCTACCACGTAGATCCTGCGACCGGCAACAAAGTGTGGTCAGAACCAGCACTTGTTCTGGTTGTATCGGTCGATCATCCTAACTGGTCCTCATCACAGCAGCACGTACTTTACTATGGGCTTAGCCGTAGCTTTTTTAGCTCCGGCCTAGATCCGAGTGATGAAGACCGAACTAAACTAATGACCGCGGCCGTGCCCATTCTCAAAGTGGACATAGAGCAGACAGGAAATTCGGATGTGCCGGGCTCGTTACCCAAAACGAAGTTCGTGCTGACTTAATTGAACACTGCGTACAACATTGTGCCTTTCTGCATATGCACATCGCAGTCGGGCGCGCTTTAACGCAAATGTATTTTTTTGTCGAAGTAATCGGAGACTTACTTATGAAAAGGATTCTTCGAGTTATTGGATACATCTTCCTTGGTGCTGCTATCCTGCTGGTGGCTGCAAATCAATTTATTCGTGTGACCGGAGGGCCTCACGGTGAAGGCCAAGGCATCGTTTCTTTTTTTCTCACAGAAAAGTTGTTTGTAAAAAATAAAACTGCAACGGATAAAGATAGGGAACATGGTAAATTGTACCCTTTGGCTCTTTCATATGAAGCTGTCAGAAAGGCGGAAGCGATTTTTTCTCAGAAAACACCTGACAATTTTAGTTCAAGTGATTTAATAAACGTTATCACAGCTCTCGAACAGGCTTTGGCAAATGCAGAGTTAGTTTCAGATTTTGATTTGGATAGGATGCACCCACAAATGAAAGCGGAATTTCGGCAAAAATATGAAACAGCACTTAGAAGAATGATCAACGGATTTAAATATCGAGACCAAAGTTCCGCTATAAAGGGCTTCGAACTTTACCAGCACTATAGAGATTGGGTGTTCTCCCATCAAAAGGAATTTTCTTCTAATTGAGTAAAGTAACTATTGTGAGCGCCCAACCAGTTAGTGCAGTAGACGGCAAAAAAACCGCCGCTACTGACCAACACGTTAGGTTTTTGCCAAGGCCGGTATAGGAGACCTTATGAACATGGAGCTATTTGCTACGATATTCCCCCTTGCCATCGGAAGCATTGTCACGTGGGCTGTTTCCAAATGGTATTACAGAAGAAGCAAGGATGACTTTTCAATACTCCTTTCCAAGTTAGATAAGATCTCTATGCATGATCAGGGAGGCAAACCCGACAAGGCAGAAAATACCAACATCGAATTTAGAGATCATAATTTCAAGGATCCGAACCACATGGATGCCATAGAGAATGCTATTTTGGGATATGTAAAGACGTCCGGCCTGGAGCGGGGATTTTATGAATATGGCTTGCCGGTTCATGAAATAGAAAATGTGATAAGGAGGCTGGACGGAATTAGAGCATCACTTGAGAGATACAAACATACGAGAATTTGTATGGGAGCATAGCAAGAAAAATAGGATAACATAGAGTGAAGTTGGGGGACATCCTATAGTCCCTCCTGTCAAGCAGAAAGTGCCAAATAGAAAAATAATATAAAATTAACAGGATACAAACT
>JABXJX010000082.1 GCA_013375375.1 Desulfobacterales bacterium
AATTAGAAAGTCAGGCCTATGTTAAAAAAGAATGTAATGTCTGCGGTGGCATCGCAAGAGTCAATAATGTCTTCCGCTCCCCCTGCCTGGATAAACACTTTCTCGCCCACTCGATAATTTATGCCAAGCAGAAGCTCATGTATTCTCCTGTCCAATAGATCCAGGCCGGTATCTTCAAATGGCCGGGTAATAGTATGATTCATTTGCGCCAAGACGGAGAACCGGGGAGTAAATCGGTATTCAAGGCCGATCATATAAGCATAGAATTCATTCAGCGAAATACCGGCATCATCAAAGGCATCTCCGGGAAACGTAACATCCACATTAAAATAAAAACTCATTTTACTTATATCTTTCTGCAACAAAAGGCCCAATCCCCAATCAATCTCCCCGCTGCCGAAGGCTTGGTCTTTATCGCCTGTGGGTAGCTTAAGGGCCGACCTTATGCTCAACGCAGGAATGACTTTGCCCTCGTCCCATACCTTTGCCTTTGCCTTCAAGACCACGTCCCCCATGCCAATGCTGTTTTCCGAAGCCGATATGATGGTCTTGTCATCTTTCTTAACAAAACAGACAAATCGGTTTGTATCCTGATTTTCCCTGATATTTCTGCTGTCTCCAAAAAGATTTTCAACATCTTCAATAAACCCATCCATAACTCCGGAATAATAGTGAATCGCAGGGACAGATAAACCAAGCTCGAGTCCGGACAAGAGGCCATAGCTGAGCTGCAGAGATGTCCTGACCATTTCAGTATCTATTGTCGCGTCATAGTGTTCCGACTCCCTGGAAACGAGCGTGTTGGTCAGGGCTGTGTTCAGTCTTATGCATCCATGTCCTTGGGGCAGCGTATCGGCCCTGTCCGGCACATGTTGGAGAAAAAGAATCTGAACGGGGCTCTGGTTGACAACAGGAATGGGGCCCGCCCTCTCTTGCCACCTTTCCCACGAGTCTTCCGGAAATGCCGTTCCCGCACACAACAAAATGAATATGCCGATACTACACGAGACCCAGAAAAAAAATCGCATACAATAACTCCGGGGAGCCATTAACGGCCTCTGCATTATTTATTGCAAACAAATATTATGCTTTTTTTAATACTTACCACGATACGTGTCAGCATGGCAAGCACTATAATGAGCCGCGCGGCAGGCGCCGCCTCCAGTTTGCCCGTAGCACGGTTTACAAATCATGACTCCGGCCGACTTTGCATTTGACATCTTGGCCTCATTGAAATATCTCTCTTATGGATAGGAAAAAGGCCCAACTAATGTATAAAGGAGGACACTTTCAATGGTATGGTTTCTATTTGCTATGTCTGTTGTTTGGATCATGTTGGGCACGTTAATGATCTTTGCAACTCAAGTTGCAAGAAAAAACTATTTCAATATATTGAAGACAAAGAACCCAAAGATGTTGAGCACCGTGGCAATAGTTATAGGTGTGCTCTTGTTGCTCTCGGCCTCTTCAAGCTCCCAGGTAACATTCATTGTAGTTCTTGGGCTTCTGTCTCTGTCAAAGGGCCTGCTGTTTCTATTCTTGCCCAAGCAAAAAGTCGAGAAGGTGATCGACTGGTGGTTCAACGCCACTGATAAAATCTATAAGGTCTGGGGTGTTCTGTCGATGGTCCTGGGGATTGCGGTTCTGGCTACTATCGTGCATTAAGCGTTCAGCGTCCGGGCCAACTTGATCGATCTTAATGAGATCGGCTTGCCACTGAACCAAGGGCACGCGGCAAGCGAAAAAAGCGAGGTGCGTTTATGAAAGTTATGCCGACTCCCAGCTACAGCATCGTGGTTAGGGTCGAACTTGGAAACAAGCCCGGCATGCTGGGCAAGGTCGCCTCGGCTATCGGCAGGTCGGGGGGCGACATCGGAGCGGTCGATATCACTGGGCGAGGCCAAGATACCACCATCCGAGATATCGTAATCGATACGAGGGACGAAAAACACAAGAATCAAATCATCCGCAAACTAAGAACGCTCTCTACGGTCAAGATCTTAAACATCTGGGACCGCACCTTTATCTCTCATATCGGAGGAAAGATCGAGGTCGTCGGCAAGCTCCCCCTGGAAACCCGCGACCACCTTTCAATCGCTTATACGCCTGGCGTTGCTCGCATTTCTGAAGCCATATCCGCTGACAAACAACGTGCTTATCAACTGACCATAAAGTCAAACACTGTGGCGGTTGTTACTGATGGGTCGGCAGTGTTAGGGTTGGGAAACGTGGGGGCAGAAGCGGCGATCCCGGTGATGGAAGGCAAGGCCTTGCTCTTTAAAAAGTTTGGGGGTATTGATGCCTTCCCTATCTGCCTGGCTACCCAGGATGTTGAGGAAATAATCCAGGCAGTGCATGCTATAGCCCCGGTATTCGGTGGTATCAATCTCGAAGACATATCAGCACCCAGGTGTTTTGAAATCGAAGAACGGCTAAAAGAGGACCTTGATATTCCAGTATTTCACGACGACCAGCACGCCACCGCCGTGGTTATGCTGGCAGGTTTGATAAATGCCCTCGCGGTCGTTGGAAAGAAGATGAAGAATTTGAAAGTCGTCGTCAATGGCGTGGGGGTGGCAGGGGTCGCCTGCACCAAAATCCTGAAAGCTGCGGGAGTGGAGCACATTATCGGGTGCGACCGTTCCGGCATTATATGCAGGGGACGAAAAAAAGGGATGAACCCTGTCAAGAGGGCGTATGCCCGGATCACTAACCCGGACAACCTGAGAGGAGGGCTTTCAAGGGCCATTCGAGGAGCAGACGTCTTTGTAGGGGTTTCCCAACCAGGGGTGCTCAAGCTTTCACAGGTTCGTACCATGGCCAAGGATTCCATTGTCTTTGCCATGGCCAATCCGTATCCTGAAATCATGCCGGAAAAAGCGGCCCCTTATGTGCGGGTCATGGCTACGGGGCGTTCAGACTATCCAAACCAGATCAATAATGTACTTGCCTTTCCGGGTATATTCAAGGGCGCGCTTGCCTGCCATGCCGGTGAAATCAATGAGCAAATGAAGTTGGTAGCAGCGCATGCCATTGCAGAAAGTGTACCCGGCACTGCCCTTCATGAAGACTACGTGGTACCCTCGGTTTTTAATGAAGATGTCGCCGGAACCGTGGCCGACACGGTGGAAAAGGCGGCTATTGAAACCGGCGTGGCACGACGTTATTAGCCGGAAGCCCCCTCGAAAGTCAAACCACTCCGGATCCAGCTCTTTGCGCTATGCACTTATCGCCGGCAGGTAGATGTCAAAAGTAGTTCCATTGCCCTTCTCGCTGTGAACATTTATGATGCCGCCGTGATTCTTGATGATGCCGTAAGCGGACGCAAGCCCCAGGCCCGAACCTCCATCTATCTCTTTGGTTGTAAAGAACGGCTCAAATATCCGCTGCCGGGTCTCTTCGTCTATACCCATGCCTGTATCAATAATCGATACTTTTACGTAATTCCCGGGTCTTATAGTATAAGGATTTGCATGCGTCTCATCAAGCACCACATTTGTTGTTTGAAGATAAAGGTCCCCGCCTCCGGGCATGGCCTGCCAGGCATTGACGTAAAGGTTTAACAAAACCTGCTCGATCTGGCCCTGATTCACCTTTGCCATCCAGGGGCCTTCCTGGTATTTACTATGAATTCTTATCTCCTTCCTTGTCCGGCTAAACATCTCGGAACTCCTTGCGACCAGCTCGTTCAGATCAGTCGGCCTGACTTCGTGCTTGCTGCCCCTGGCAAAACCTACGAGTTGTCTGGTCAGGTCCGCACCTTTTTGAATCATATTGTCTATCCCCTTGAGGTATTCAAAATGGGGATGGGCGGAATCAATATCGAGTGACATCAAAGAGGTGTGACCCTGGATGCCCAAGAGCAGGTTGTTGAAGTCATGGGCAATACCACTGGCCAGGGTCCCTAAGGCCTCCATCTTCTGGGCCTGGTGGAATTGAGCTTCCAATCTCACCTTTTCTTCTTCCGCCTCCTTGCGCTCGTGGATATCGCTAATCAGGCCGTCGTAGAACAGGAGATTACCTTGTGGGTCGTAATGGGGAACGATCGTATTCCTTACCCAACGGACGACGCCGTCCTTTCGCAAAATCCGATGCTCAACGGGCTGCACGTCTTGCCCTGAAAGCACGCGCTCGGTCTGCTCCTGGACGGCCGCACGATCTTCCTCATGTACCATCTGAATCCATAAGTAGGGATCTGAAGCAAGCTCCTCGGAGGTATATCCGGTCACAGCGACACACGCAGGACCATGAACGGTTTCCATTGGATGTCCATCCTTAATGCGAACCGTGAAAACATAGTCGGTCACCGCCTCGGTAATGCGCCGATACCGCTCTTCGCCCTTCCGCAATGCATCCTCTGCCTGCTTGCGTTCGGCGATCCCTTCTTCCTCAATCTGAAAGATATCCCAGAAGAGGCGGGCGGCTACATTGCCCATCAACCTCACACGGCCCGGCTTGGTTCGGGAGATCTCATCGGCTACTTCATTGTGGCCCGTCAGTTCGATTATCATATCAAGGTCTTTTAGCTTGTACAGGTCACGGTAATCTTTTGTTGTAAAAATCCCCTTTTCCACGGCGTACAGGTAACCCACGGCATTGGGATTGGTGCAGGCAACCCCTATGAGCTTCATGCGGAGCTGGCTGAGCTTCTCGGCAAATATCATATCCATGATCGCCTTGCACCCGGGACCACCACCCACAATCGCTACGTTAAGTACCTTGGCCTGACCCATCACCAGCACTTCCGCATTGAAAATCCCCGGCAGCTTGCTGCAGGGGATTTTCGACCATAAGAAAGTTCGTTTTCTATATACGCTCGCTATTGCGGTTCATATACGGTTTCTTTCTTTTAAAATCTTTTTATAGAGCTTGCATTCCTTAAAGTTCTTCCCGCAATAATACATTGCCAGGCTTATATTCTGCCTCTTTGTCATGTCATAACAGTAACAGGCCTCATGGGGATCTTCAGTAAAAGGACATAGGTCTTCCAGACTAAAATTTCTTTGACCTTTCCCGTCTTTTTGGTCGGTTGTCTCATCGTGTCCCATCTCGGCCTCCAAGAAAGAAATGGAAGTTTCCCTTTGCAAGTCTCGGGTGCAAAAGACCCCTGCGCCCGGCTAATCACTACAAATCCACAATGGTATCTGTACTCAATAAAGCCCTTCCATGAGTTCCCGGCAGAACCTCAGCGGCAACTCACAGTAGGTAAATGAGTCCTTGGCTTCATGGATGTGAGCCATTGGTCGCTTCGTTGATTTGTTGATACAATCGCTGCAATCCCAGTATTGCCAGGAGTGCTTGACCGCGTGATCTAAACAAGCGTTATAGTAAGAACAATAGATGTTTCTGCTGCCCTGCCTGCGCATGGGGTTGCGTGTCGGTCTGTTCATCATGGCTCTGCCTCCAATGTTTTCCAGTCATAGGGGTCAGGTCTACACTCTTGACAGTTGGAAAATGATTGTATAGACGTGCTACCCATGCACAAACTGTCAAGAGTGTAGACCTGACCCCATTTTTCCATACCAAAAACCATGCACTACACTTCTATGGCCGTCTTTATCGTGTCTCTTAAATCTGTTAAATCCGCACTCTTAACAACGTAATAGTCGGCGGCAACGGCTCTTAAATCTGATTTAAAGGCTGAATAGGCCGTGTGCAAAATCACGGGCATGTTATGGTAGGTGTTTCGGATATCCTGGAGGAGATCAAGGCCGTCGTATTCCCCCATCCTTATGTCCAATACAATGACATCCGGCCCCTGCTGCCCGATCAACTCCATGAGCCCTGCACAGTCACCGGTGGTAATGACCTCATACCCATCGTTCGTGAGCTCATCCGCGCAGAGCGTGCAAAGCACAGCTTCATCGTCGATAACAAGGATCTTGTTCATAACGCTCCTATAAGGGCTGTTTGCCCGAATATGATCAAGAGCAGTGGGCTTCGGCAAATCGGAGAAAACACGGCTCAGTCTCTACCTCCACTTCTCGGGCCGGTTGGTCCTCCAGCACTTCACCTATTTTCTGCTTGAGTTCGTCAAGGTGAATACTCTTTATCACGTAACCGTCCGCCTGAGACAGCCGTGGATCATCCATAAAGCTGTCATAAGCGGTAATGATAATAACAGGCAGATCTGGATATTCCCTCTTGATATCACGCAACACATCAAATCCTTCGAGGCCGTCTAAACACAGGTCGAGAAGCACCAAATCCGGCCGCGAAGATCGCAGATGTCCTGTGACGGAACCAGCATCACCGATACACGCAACCCGGTATCCCTCACGGAGCAGTTCTTGTGAAAAAAGCTCCCGAACGCACGCCTGGTCATCTACAATCAGAATGTTTGGCATTGTCGATCCTCCTGTTTATTTTAAAACTCGTTTGTAGATTTTGCATCCCCTGAAGTTATTCTGGCAATAATGTATCGCCGCTGATTACATGGATTACGCTGATTACACTGATTTATGGAAAGCTTCTGTGTGCCTTTCCTAATAATCTGTGTAATCTGCAGAATCAGTCGTAATCTGTGTTACCCTGCAATCCTGTTGAGCCGAAAGTTCAAAGCCTAAAGTAGGAGAAGACAGTCTCTTGCTTTGAGCTTTGAGCTTTCAGCCTC
Source organism: Desulfobacterales bacterium (assembly GCA_013375375.1). Taxonomy (GTDB): domain Bacteria; phylum Desulfobacterota; class Desulfobacteria; order Desulfobacterales. Next base: position 6,614 of record JABXJX010000082.1, read on the forward strand.
TATACATCATATGCATCACCTCCCTTAGTTTCTCTTCTTTTTGCCGCTCATTTTGTTATTGTAGATATTCTCAAGCATCTTTCTCAGTACCGCGGCAACATCCGAGAAATCACTATCCGCGTAGGTCAAAAAACGCGGCCGCAGGGTATGTCCTTTGGCTATGGTATCCTTCTGTCTGTTTGGGATAAGGAGAACGATGCGAAGATCCTCAAGTAAATCGCGAACGGAAAGAATGTCCAAAAGGTCTTGCTTGCTGGCCGCAAAAAGGACGGCAACGGCCAGGTCATGCGTGGGCCGGCGAAGTCTGTGGGTAAGGCTGTTGATCGTCCGGTAATTCTCTGTCCTCATGTTACGCGGAACCAGCCCTTTAATCACTTTCTGAAGCCGTTTCCCGGGTCCATTCGTGACCGTGGCATAGAAAAGTAAATTCATTTCGAGTTTCTCTCCTTTTGCCTGTTCCAACATGGTATTCTGTTTCATGTGAATAACTGCGCATAAAACAAATAAATGTATATATATCAACAAACGTGCCAAATGTTGTGATGGACGTAGATGCTGTGATGGATGTAGATGTTAGTAGATACTGAGTGAGTTCAGTCGGTTAGGATGGCTTAGGAAAGATAGGCAGGAGACAACAAGGTCTTTAGTCCAACGGAACCTGTCTGGAAAACCGGATTTTGTCTGAAAAATCAGACGGAGTCCGAAAAACCAGACTGTGAGATCTTTGCAACATGTTCAAAAACTTGGAAGTATGAAAGAATCGTAGTAGCCTTTTTTACCTTTGAGCTTCAATCTAACCCGGTCTGGTTACTTTATACTTCTTCAAAAGCTCATACAAACGGGCCCTGGACAGGCAGGATATTTGGCAGGCATCTTTGATGTTGCCGTCGGTGAGTGAAATCAGGTCTTGAAAATATCTTCGCTCCATACTCTCTCGTAAATCACGCAGCGCAGGCAGGGGCCTGGAATGACTGTTGCTTTCTTCAGGACTGCCTTTGTCCGGGGCCTCCTGGCCGGTCAAAGGCCCCTGACTGACCGAGTTCCGCACCACCCGGATGCGCATCTGAACAGGCAAATGCCTGGGATATAAAATGGGGCTATCGCCTGCCGCGGCAAGTGCCCCTTCTAAGGTATTGATCAATTCTCGCACATTGCCCGGCCACTCATATGCAGTGAGTGCCTCAAAAAACTCGGGAGAAAAACCCTTTGTTCCCGTCCCGGAGCGCTTGTACAGTTTGATCAGGTGGTACAAGGCCAGTTCTTTGATATCTTCGCGGCGCTCCCCCAATGTAGGGAGTTCAACGGTAATGGACTGGAGACGAAACAGGAGATCCTTGCGAAACTGCCCGGCTTGTGTCATCTGATCAAGGTCGCGATTGGTCGCTACAACCAATCTGAAATCGCTCTTGACCTCTCGTTTACTTCCTACGGGACGAAAACGGCGTTCCTGAAGGACCCGAAGGAAGGCCTTCTGAACAGACATGGGGATCTCGCCCACCTCATCGAGAAAGAGCGTCCCGCCGTGAGCCTGCTTGATCAGGCCTATTTGGACCCTGTCTGCCCCTGTAAAGGCCCCCTTTTCATGGCCGAAGAGTACACTCTGGACAAGCGTCTCGGGAAGGGCCGCGCAATCAACTACCACAAAATTTTTGTTGGAGCGGCGGCTGTTGTCATGAATTGCTCGCGCGAAAAGTTCTTTGCCGGTGCCGGTTTCGCCGGTGATGAGGACGCTGGCGTCGCTACTTGCCGCCCGAACCAAAAGATTAAGGCAGGTCTTCATCTGCGGACTGCTTCCAACGATACTTCGCAGGGTTGGGGCTGCCAAAGACATTCCGGACTTCTTTGCCTTCCGGTATTCGAGGGCGCGGATTAGAGGCAACGTGAATTTTTCCATGGAGAACGGCTTTTCAATGTAGTCCCATGCGCCGCTCTTGATGGCGAGCTCAGCACCGTCAGGGTCGCCGAACCCCGTCATAATGATTACCTCGGGTGCGGATGGCGCTGATAGAATCTCCGGTAACGCATCCAGCCCGTTTCCATCCGGCATCCGCACATCCAGAAATACAACATCAAATCTTCCGGTGGACGCCTCCCTGACCCCATCATTCAATGCCAGCACGGATGTAACATCATACCCCAGGCGCTCTGTCATAGCAGATAGCGCGTCACATACCACCTTCTCGTCATCAATGATCAGAACGTTTGACATGGTACTTACTCGTCGCCTGTCTTAACGTCGACGGCTTCGTAAAAAGTCCATCTGCGGCGTTGCGCTTCATCTTTCGTCATTGCGATCCGCCTGAGGCGGACCTCAT
>JABXJX010000009.1 GCA_013375375.1 Desulfobacterales bacterium
TGGGTCATCCGAACCCACAAAGACGACACTTGCGTCTATTCGGTTCGACTCAGAGGCATCGATAATAGCCTGAAGATTGGTCCCGCCTCCTGAGAGCAGGACACCGATGCGGATCTTGTGAGCCATAAATGTGTGACTACCAAGGGGCTTTGAACCTGTCAATAAGAATACAGTCTCGACGGGCTTATTTTTATCTTGACTTTGAATCTATTTGAATCTATAGTTTTTTCATGCAAAGTCACAGACTTGCACGTCTTCTGCAAATCATCGTCGAGGTTAGGGCGCAGCCTGACAACCCCCCCGATCGAATCGCAAAGGCCTTTGGGATATCTACCAGACAATTCTACTATGACCGAGATCAACTTGCCCAAATGGGATTTCGGTTTTCACGTGAAAAAGGCCGGTTCACTATCCTTAGAGATCCTGTGGTCACCATTGGGAATCTCCCGCTCAGTGAACTCCTGGCCCTTGTCCTGGCTACTCGCCATTTGTTTGCCACAAGAGATTTTTCAGTCGTGCGGCGTGCGCTTACAGGGCTTTACAACATTATTGATCGGTTACCCGAGTCCCGGAAACAGCTTTTGAGGTCGGTCATACAGGGTGTTATTATCAATGACGGCTTTGGTTGCAGGCCTGACGTCTTCGAAGACATCGTGCGCGCGGTTGACGAAAAGAGGCGTATCCTGGTGCACTTTAGGCGTGCCGCTACAGGGAGCCGAACCGCGCTTGACCCGTTTGCGCTCTGTTTTAAGAAGTCCAAACTCTTTTTGGATGCCTATGCAGTCGAAAGAAAGAGACGAAGACAATATAGACTGGGAACCATAGATAAAATTGTATTTACCCCGTTTTACAGGCCGGAATATTCTGGGAAGGAAGGAACTTAGGGGCTTCGCCCCAACTCAGCAGTCTTTGCGCCTGGTGAACTATTAACTAAAAGGGAAATAAATGGGACTTCAAAAAGGCCTCATCCAAGTCTATACCGGCGACGGGAAAGGAAAGACTACGGCTGCGCTTGGTTTGGCTATGCGTGCCGTGGGCCGCGGGTTGAGAGTGGTGATGATCCAGTTTTTAAAAGGGGACCGCGAAACAGGTGAGCTAAACATAGCCCGGCGCCTCTCTCCGAAATTCATCATCAAACCCATGGGAAGGGACGGCTTTGTGGATCGGTCTAACTCTGATCCCGGGGATATAGACCTGGCGCAGACAGCCCTAAAAGAGGCCCGGAAAATATTTGATAATAAGGCGTGCGATTTACTCATTTTGGATGAGGTCAATGTAGCTGTTTCGCTGGGGCTTGTTGACGAAGATGTGGTCCTGAAACTTATGAATGACAAGCCTCACGACATGGAACTGGTTCTTACAGGGCGTGATGCCCCTGCATCATTCATAGACAAGGCTGATCTGGTGACCACCATGGAATGCACAAAGCATTATTTCAGCCGGGGAGAGGCCGCGCGGGTTGGCATAGAGCTCTAAGCAACAGTTACGAAACAGAATGCATCGTTTAAGCGGGGGTGTACAAATGGGCAACAGCATACTTGTCGTTGATGATGAGCCGGACTTTCTGGAGACCGCCAGGAGAGGGCTGGTTACTTCTGGTTTTAAAAATGTGCGACTGGAGAGCGACTCCAGAAAGGCGGCGGCCCTTTTTGAACAGGGAGGGGCCGTTGATATAGCCCTTATAGATATAACCATGCCCGGGATGAATGGCGTGGAACTGCTGGAGGCAATAAAGAGTTCCAGCCCGAGCACCGAATGCATCATGGTCACGGCAATAAACGAGGCCAAGGTAGCTGTCGAGAGCCTGAAAAAAGGGGCCTATGACTACTTGGTCAAGCCGATCTCCAGAGATGATCTGGTCCTGGCAATAAATCGCGCCCTGGAAAGGAAACGGCTGCTTGATATCCTTGACCTCAGTAAAAAGAAGTCCCTCCCCAAACTGAAACACGTGGAAGCATTTAAACCGATTGTAACCAGGTCTGCCGACATATTCAGGGTGTTGAAAGAGGCAGAACTCCATGCCGCGAGTAATGTCCATGTTCTGATTACGGGGGAGAGCGGGACCGGAAAGGAGCTCTTGGCCAGGGCCATCCATTCAGCCAGCCCCAGGGCAAGATTTCCCTTCACGCCCGTCAACATGGCCTCGGTCACGGGAAGTCTGTTTGATGCCGAATTTTTCGGGCATACCCGTGGTGCCTTTACAGGTGCGGAAAAGGACCGTGTGGGTTACCTGGAACACACCGGCCAGGGGACCCTGTTTTTGGATGAAATCGGTACATTGCCGCTTGACCTCCAAGGGAAATTACTCCGGGTGTTGCAGGAAGGGGAATATATCAAGGTCGGGACGAGCAAGACACAAAAGGCAAATGTTCGTTTTATCGCGGCCACCAACGCAAATCTGGAACGGCTGATGGCCAAAGGGGAGTTTCGAAAGGATCTATACTACCGTCTCAAAGGGGCGTGGCTCCACCTGCCACCCCTCAGGGAAAGACAAGAGGATATCCCCCTGTTGATAGAAAAGTTCTTAGAAGAATTTTGTAATGCCGGCGGAAATAGAGACATTGAGAAAGAGGCTGTATCCATTCTAATGGATTACGACTATCCTGGAAACATCAGGGAACTCAGGTCCATTGTGCAGTCGGCAGTGAACCTGGCCCAGGGGAAGCCCATGGCCGTCAATTTTTTCCCGGATCATTTGCGAAAGCGAAAGGCCACGTCAAGGCGTGACCTTCAGGCAGGTTTTGAACCCATCGTTTCCCTTGCAGAAGCGGAAAAGGCCCATATTCTCAGGGCCTACAAGGAGACGGGCAAAAACAAATCCAGGGCGGCCAAGCTCCTGGGAATCGGCCTGAATACACTTCGCAGGAAATTGGAGTCCTATGGAGCCGAGTAAAGAATAGGTGAATCTCCCTCGGCTTGCTGCAGGGAGTTTCAATTAACGAAAAAGATATTAAGAGAAAGAGCCTTATCTTAAACAGGAGGTAACGTTGAAACAGCCAAATTCTTCGACCTTAAAATCATGGATTGAGTTAAACCGACTCTTAAAGGAAAAAAAGAATTTAGAGGGATTGCTCCACGATAGAGTCACTGGCCTTCCAACTATTCCACTTCTTTTTGCTGAAATTGAAAGGATACTGAAAGACCACAACCAGGTGGGCTTACTCTGCGTGGACGTTGTTAAGTACAGCAAAATCGAAGAAATTTACGGCTATAAAATGTTTGACAAGGTAATGACAATGGTGGCCGATATCCTTGGGTCACTGCTTGGAGGATCACTCCGGGAAGCTGATATTATATCCCAGCTTATGATAAGCGGCAACACATTTGCCATCCTGCTTTCACCACCTCGCAAGAAGGGTGAACTTGGACAAGAGGACCTTTTAAGGATCAAAAAAAGGATAAATTTAAAAATAACCAACGCCATTCGCGACTCTGTCGATTATGCGTTATTTCAAAAATTCGGCTGTTATGTAGGGAGTGCTATCCTCAATTATGACAAGGCCATCCGCCTTGAACGCCAACTTTACACTGCTATGGAGGAGGCACTCGAAGATTCGGCATCTGAACGAGATAAAGATGCTAAGAGAAGAATGGAGCAACTTAAAAAGATAATTAAAGAAGAGGAGGTTTACACCCTCTTCCACCCAATAGTTAAGCTTCCGGGATATGAGATCATAGGATACGAAGCCTTAAGTAGGGGGCCGGGGCAAGGTGAATTCGAAAGACCGGACAAACTGTTCAAGGTTGCCTATCAAACTGAATTGCTTATCGAGCTTGATAGACTCTGTAGAAAAAAGGCTTTAACCGCCGCATCCGATATGAATCCCGAGCACATGCTTTTTTTGAATGTTGAGCCCGGCTCGGTAGACGATCCGGAACTAAGACAAATAGCAGCTTCTACACTTTTGCTCGATTCCAACTTAACCCCTGATCGCATCGTTTTGGAGATTACAGAGCGCTCGGCCATAATGAATTTTTCGGCCTTTAGAAATGCCCTTGAATACTTCCGGGCCTTGGGCTTTAAAATAGCAATCGACGATGGGGGGGCGGGCTATGCAACCCTTCAATCCATAATAGAACTAAAACCCGACTTCTTAAAGCTTGACATGTCCCTGATTCGAGACATAGACTCGGACAATGTAAAACAACAACTGGTAAAAGCCTTAAGAAGATTCAGCCAAGAAACGGACGTAAACATGATAGCCGAAGGAATTGAAACCAAGGCCGAGCTAAAAACCTTGTTAAAGATGAACATAAATTTGGGCCAGGGATTCATCTTTGCGTATCCAAGCGAACCGTTTCCAAAAGTCAGAAGGGGGATATAATCCGGTCTGTTGCCGCGTAGAATAATTGCTGCCGGGACGAAGATTAGCAGGGCGGAAATCTTCAAAATAGCATTTTTCCCTTGACATGAATTACATATAATATTATAATAAATTTATTAAAAGTATAGGTAAGTGTTATTTAATTATATTTAATATGCTAACATAAAGGTTGACTATGGAAAATTACATTGTTTGCGAAAAAAGAGGGAACCAGCCCAGAATTCATGTGGAAATATGCCGGCATCGATGCAAAGATGCCGGGGCCTGCCGGGCCTTTCGAAACTATATGAACAACCTATCCGAGACGGTGATCGAGGGCGCTGACGCGGTTTCCTTGCAACAAACAGACACGGTTTCCACGAGGGCCGCTTAATACCTTCCAACCCGCACCCAAGAAGTCTTCCAGCCATTTTAATTCTTGACTAAAGGACGGAGAGTTTTTAAAAGTACATGTTTACGCCTTTCCTATTTTTGTGAGGGAAGTTGCCGGCCGGCGAGGTTCCCCCTGCCACATTTCTGCGGATACGACGGAGAAAGCAAGGCTTTTTGATGAATATGTTGGATAGACAGGTCGAGGTCAAGATCGAAGATGAAATGAAGCGGTCCTATCTGGACTATGCCATGAGCGTAATCATCGGCCGCGCCCTGCCCGATGTTCGCGACGGCCTGAAGCCGGTTCATCGCCGGATTCTATATGCCATGCGCGAGCTTAAGAACGACTGGAACAAACCGTATAAGAAATCGGCTCGCATTGTGGGTGATGTGATCGGTAAATACCACCCACACGGTGACACAGCGGTTTACGATACCATCGTGCGTATGGCCCAGGATTTTTCTTTGCGTTATCCGCTGGTTGACGGTCAGGGAAATTTTGGCTCGGTTGACGGCGATGCGGCTGCTGCCATGCGGTATACCGAGATCAAGCTGATGCGTCTGGCACATGAGATGCTCGAAGACCTTGATAAGGAGACAGTTGATTTTACGCCCAACTATGATGAAACCCTGGCAGAACCTTCAGTGCTTCCGTCAAAGCTCCCGAACCTGTTGATAAACGGTTCTTCCGGAATCGCCGTAGGGATGGCAACCAACATCCCCCCTCACAATATCAGTGAAATAATTGATGCAGCGGTCGCTCTCATCGACAACCCGGAGATTTCCTGCGAAGAGCTGATGACCTTTTTGCCGGGTCCTGATTTTCCCACCTCAGGCATCATTTACGGTCGCAAGGGTATTGAGAAGGCGTACAGTACGGGGCGCGGGATCATCAGGCTCAGAGCCCGGGTCATGGTCGAAAAGAACCCCAGAACCGGACGCGAGAGTATCATCGTGAACGAGATCCCTTATCAGGTGAACAAGGCGAGATTGATTGAAAAGGTCTCTGATCTGATCAGGGACAAACGGATCGAGTGGATTCAATATGTACGGGATGAATCAGACCGTGAAGGTATGCGGATCGTAATCGCTCTTAAAAAAGGCGCAAAGTCTGGCGTGATCATCAACCAGCTTTACACACATACCCAGATGGGATCCACATTTGGTATAATCCTGCTTGCCATAGTCGACAAGCAGCCTCAAATCCTCCCCGTAAAAGATCTCATTGCCCACTTTGTAGAGCACCGAAAAGAGATCGTTGTTCGCCGCACGCGCTTTGACCTGGAAAAAGCAGAGGCCCGTGCCCATGTCTTGGAAGGGCTTAAGATAGCCCTGGATCATATTGATTCGGTTATTGATGTTATACGCTCTTCAAAGACACCGGCCGAGGCCAAGGAACGCCTCATTTCGCAGTTTGAACTGACCAAAATCCAGGCACAGGCCATTTTAGAGATGCGATTGCAGCGTTTGACCGGCTTAGAGCGCGACAAGATCGTAGAAGAATACGAACAAACCATTCAGGCTATTGCCAGGTATCATGAAATCCTGGCCAGCGAGCGCTTGTTACTGAACATCATCAAGGAGGAGCTCGCTGAACTTAAAGAGCGATACGGGGACGAACGCCGTACCGAGATCGTCGATGAAACCGAGGAAATCAGCATAGAGGACATGATTGCTGAAGAGGACATGGTGGTCACGGTCTCACATGCCGGTTACATCAAGCGCAATCCCATAACCCTGTACAACAGTCAGCGCCGAGGGGGTAAAGGGAAAACCGGCATGGCTACCAGAGAAGAAGACTTCGTGGATCGCCTGTTTGTGGCCTCCACCCATGACATATTCCTGTTTTTTACCAACCTTGGGCGTGTTTACTGGCGCAAGGTCTACGAACTGCCCCAGGCCGGACGGCTGGCACGAGGCAAAGCGATTGTTAACCTCCTTGCCCTTGGTAAGGGAGAAAAACTGGCTACCGTGCTCCCTGTGCGGTCGTTTGAGCCTGGGCACGCCATTATCACGGCGACCAAAAACGGCATGGTGAAAAAGACAGACATTATGGCATACAGCCGCCCCAGGTCAGGTGGGATTGTTGCCTTGAATCTTGTTTCAGGCGACGAACTCATTGCAGCCCGCATTACAGACGGCACGCAGAATGTCTTCCTGGGATCCGGGCATGGGAAATCGATCCGGTTTCACGAATCGACCGTGCGGCTCATGGGCAGGGTTAGCCGGGGTGTTCGCGGCATGAACCTTGCCAAAGGCGATCATATAGTGGGCATGGAGGTACTCACCAACGGGAAGACCTTGATGACGGTAACCGAAAACGGGTACGGCAAGCGAACCTCCATCGACGAATATCCTGTGCGAAATCGTGGCGGCAAAGGCGTGATTACCATCAAGACCACGAAGCGAAACGGGATGGTGATCGGTATTATTCTGGTAACGGATGAGGAAGATATCATGCTGATGACTGATCGAGGAAAGATCATCCGGATGCCTGTAAAGGACATCTCCGTCATTGGGCGAAACACGCAAGGGGTTCGGTTGATAGCCATGGAGCCCGGGGAGCGGGTGGTGAGTGCGGCCCGCCTGGCGGAAAAGGATGTATGAGGGGGGCGGGTATGAAAATTGGTGTGATCGGAGCCGGCGCATGGGGGACCGCGCTATCCAACCTGCTGGCCGAAAAAGGCTTTAAGGTCGATCTATGGGTTTTTGAAGAAGAAGTCTGCGCAGACATACTCAACGAGCGGGAAAACAAGGTCTTTCTCCCGGGGGTTTCCCTTTCCGAAAACATTCGACCTTCAAACGATCTTGATCATGTTGCTGCAAACAAAGAGATGTTGGTTCTTGTGGTCCCTTCACATGTATTTCGGTCCGTAGCCGTGAGGATGGTACACCACCCCACAGAAGAGGGCATCATCGTCACTGCCACGAAGGGAATAGAAAACGAGACTCACCTGACCGTATCAGGTATCTTGCAACAGCTTCTTCCCCCGAGACTTCAAAGCCGGATTGCGGTCCTCTCCGGCCCGAGTTTTGCCAAGGAGGTGGCGAAAAAGGTTCCAACGGCTGTTACCGTGGCGGCCTTTGATCTTGAGGCGGCAAAGGTCGTGCAGGGTGTTTTTGCCACCCAATATTTTCGTGTATATACCAGCCATGATGTGCGCGGTGTGGAAGTGGGCGGGGCACTGAAGAACGTGATTGCCGTTGCGGCAGGAATTTCAGACGGGCTTGGCCTTGGATATAACACCAGGGCGGCCCTCATCACCAGGGGTGTGACCGAGATACAGCGTTTGGGTACAAGGCTCGGTGCAAACCCACAAACCTTTATGGGCCTGGCGGGGATCGGTGATTTGGTTCTGACCTGCACCGGAAAGTTGAGCCGCAACTGGACTGTTGGTTACAAGATCGGACAAGGGATGAAGCTTGGGGTGATCCTCTCCGATATGCGCACGGTGGCCGAAGGTGTCAAGACCACAAAATCGGTTTACAATATGTCCCGAAAGATAAGGGTGGAGATGCCTATCACGGAGCAGCTTTACCGTGTGTTGTACGAAGATCTTGATCCGAAACAGGCGCTTCAAACCCTCATGAGCAGAGACCTGAGATCTGAGATCGATGAGGAATGAAGCTTAGGATTGATGATTTTTGATCGTCAATTTTCTTAAGGATGCCTGCAAGGCTAATGCCTGAAGAAAAGAAACCTCACAAAAGTGCCGGCCATCGAAAGCGACTCAGGGAAAAATTCCTCGCCTCCGGGCTTGTCGGATTCCACGACTACGAGGTCATAGAGCTACTACTCACGCTTGGGACGCCCAGAAAGGACTGTAAAGACCAGGCCAAGGCGGCCTTGAAACGCTTTAAGACCTTGCAAGCGGTGATTGAAGCCCCGCCTGAACAACTCCAGGAGATTAAGGGGGTCGGTCCTAAAAATATCTTTGGGATCAAGTTCGTCCGGGCTGTTGCCGAGCGCTACCTTCAAAAGAAGCTGATCAAAAAGGATCCTATCCGGTCTTCAAAGGAACTTTTCAGTTATCTCTACCACTCACTTCGAGACAAGAAACGTGAAATCTTCAAGGTCGTCTTCTTGGATGCCCAAAACAAGATTATCGCCATCGAAGACCTTTTTGAGGGGACGCTCACTGCCAGCAGCGTTTACCCCAGGGAGGTAGTGCAGACCGCGCTCAGGTATCATGCTGCCGGCCTTTTCCTCATACACAACCACCCATCAGGAGAGCCGAGGCCTTCCCGTGAAGACAGGCTCATCACACGGGATCTGATCCATGCCTGCCGGGTCATGGAAATCACGGTCCACGAGCACCTGATCATCGGAGACAACACCTATTTCAGTTTCGCGGATCACGGTTACATCGCCGAGATGAACCGCGAGTACGAGGCCCGTCGCGGGGCCTGATTACAATAACCTTTTCCTTGACTCACAAGGTTCTTTTTCCTAAGTAAGTATCATGAACTCCCCAGACGAAGACAGAATAATACAAAAATTAATGGATTATCAAAGCCAAATCCGGGAGATGGATTACAGTGTAAAGCAATATCTCTCAGATAGGGAAAATAATCCGCACCCCCTCTATGAGGACTTGATTAACGAAATCCGAAGATTTGAAAATGAGGCACATAAAATTCGCAACACTGAAATTGAATTACGGCTTGACAGTCTCATGTATTCGTTACTCGTACATGAACAGGATTGGAAGCGATGGTTTGATGAGGATGCCGCAGCGCCTCGCAAAGAACATTCGGAGAGTGCCGGCCGACAGGATGAGAAGAAAGCTAATATCTTGGTTGACAAAGTTTATGCAATTGCAGAAAAAAAGTGGGCCGAGATGGGCGTAACAAATACTGAATCAAAAGAAGATCTGGCCGAAAGGATTTGTCCAATATATATGAAGGCCCTACAAGAGGGGCAAGAAGTGGGTTTTGTTTACAACAAAAAAACACACAGGATTCAAATAAAAATTAAAAACGGCGATACTTTCTGAATCTCTTTAAAGCTTACTGCCATGTTTAATTAACATCTAAAGCCTTCAGCTATGTTTATGATTTTCTTTACTGGTAGTAATATGTTTCTCGTCCGCTCACTTTGGCCTAATGCCTCATCTTAGATTATAATTCTGCAATACATAAGAACCGGATCGATAAAAAATGAAATCCGCAATCCAAAATCCGCAATCCAAAACCAGCAAACATCCAGACTGCTTTGGCCGGCTTGACACGGTTTTTCCCGTGGACGAAGAGGGAATACGCACAAGCCCGCCCGAATGCATGAATTGTTCTTTTGTTAAGTCGTGCCTGCAGGCTGCCATGCGCAGCCCGGAAGGCCTCAAACTTCAGGAAGAAAAGGTGGACAGGGCCTATGAGTACGGCCTGATCGGAAAGCTCGACCGCTGGTCCAAAAAGAAGCTTATCCGTCGGGAGATAGAGGCCATGACATCGAAAAAAAAATCAAAATAGAGGCTTCCAGTCCAATATCATACCTTATACTTTGCCCAGTTCTAACTCTATCTCGTCAAAAATGTCTTCCATCTTGTATAGAAGCTGGTCGACTTTTGCCAGGTGCCAGTCGGCGATTTGTTCTTCAATCTCTTCGTAGAGCCTGTGTAGTGATGATCTGTGGCGAAGAAGGATCTCTCTGAAGGGGGGATCACCTTCCAGTTGGTACAGGAGCTTGTCGAGTTTTCCTGCGATTTTAAAAAACGAGGGATTCTCCTCCAGCCACGCCTCGTCCAGATAACCAAAGCGACGGGCGATTTCGGGGTAAGCCTTCCCTAAACCCTCCTTGTAATAAGGATTAATACTCACCTTTAATTGCATGTATTTGCTCATGATTTATCCTCATCGGTTTGGGGTTCCTGATTGCTAATGAGAACCTTTTCTGCTCGACATTGGTTTGGGTACATGATGTCTTTTCCTCTAACGTCACCGAAATACCAGACCTGTTCTTTTAAGTCAAAGATCGAGATAGCCGGACGGGGCACGGAAATTAATTGAATAGACAAAAGCTGTGTTTTTGCTATATTATAACAATATTATGCCTTTCTTAATAAGAATAGCGACAAAGGCGCGGATAACTGTTGCATTGAGTTTCATCATACTGGTTTGTGCAGTATGGTTGTTGCAGCCTGCAATCTCACCGGCCCGTCAGGAATCTTTCCCTTTAAACCGAATCTCTTCGCAGGATGCTTTGCTGGTAGCAGGCCCTGACGGCCGCATCATCTACTCCAAGAATGAAACCAAAAAGTGTGTCCCAGCCTCGACCCTGAAGATTCTATCGGCCCTTGCAGCTATTCATCACATGGGAACAACTTACAGATTCAAGACTGAATTTTATCAGGGCCCTGACCAAAACCTGAAGGTAAAAGGGTATGGGGACCCACTCCTTATCTCCGAGGTGTGGCAAGAAATAGCACAAGCCCTTGCCCCGAAGCTCCGGGGCTTCAAGGATCTTGTCCTTGATGACACATATTTTGCGCACGACATCCGGATCCCCGGAGTCGGCCCCTCTACCAATCCCTACGATGCCCCTGTTGGGGCATTGTGTGCCAATTTTAGCACGGTTTTTTTCAGGCAGGATGACAGGGGCAGGATTGTCTCGGCAGAACCCCAGACCCCCATGACCCCGTTTGCCCTTGAGAAGATCCGGTTGCTCGGTTTAAGTAAGGGGCGTTACACCTTTTTACAGGACGGGCGTGATGCCGCGCGGTATACCGGGGATCTGATGTTGCACTTCTTGAAGGAGATGGGCAAGGTTTGCCGGGGCGAGGTTCGCACGGGCGTGGTGGGTCCCGGAGACACGCTGGTTTACACCTATCATTCGATTTTTACACTGGAACAGGCCCTGGGAAAGGTCTTTAAGTTTTCGAACAATTTTATGGCTAATCAAATCCTGATCGCCCTTGGTGCCCACGTGCATGGCCCGCCCGGCACCCTGGCCAAAGGGGTAAGGGTACTTTCCGACTATGCCCGAGAGGTGATACACTTAAACAATGTTGAGATTGCAGAGGGATCCGGGATCTCAAGAAAGAACCGGTTGTCAGCCCTTGATATGCTTGCTGTTTTGCAGCGCTTTGAGCCGTATCGGGATCTCCTTGTCCGCAAAGGCCGGGCCCATTACAAGAGCGGCACCCTAAAGGGTGTCAAGACGAGAGCCGGATACATCGAAGGCAGATCCGGCAAGCCGTACTATTTCGTCATCTTTCTAAACAGCTCGCACGCAGATATTGACTCTGTTTTCGACTGTGTTAAGAAAAGCATCGATAATGGATAAAATCCTTGAGATGGACAATTTAACCAAATCCTTTGATGGCTTGGGCCCCGGCCATAGTGATTATTTCGTTGGGTTGAGACCAGGTTATGTGATAGAAGAATCTGTAAGAAAGCGCTCACACTTGTTCCGTTCCGAAGATGAAAAGGGGAAAGATGAAACTTGACGATCAGGGCTCCACGGGGGCATCCCCCTTTGATCCCGAACATCCCTACAAGCCGGGCCAAGAGCCTGCTACTGATGCCTGGTACACGACGTTTTTCATAGAAAATCACCTCGATTACTATGCCTATCCTAATCTTGTGGCTTCTCCGGAACAGGTCCGTTTTATGGTCTATACCGAGGGAGACGAGCGGTACTATCCGTGCACTGATCGCATGTTCGGCACACTCATGATGCGCCAAGATTCAGGATTTTTACAGGAAAAATATGAAAAGGTCCTACATAGGATGCTAGGTCTGATTGACCGGCAGATCGAGGATGAATGGGACAAAGCCTTTTTGAAATCTCTTTTAAAGACCAAGTACGAACACGAGACAAGGGATGGGTTGATAATCCCTTCCCGTCTGGAAAAGAGCCTTCTGAAAATCTACATTGATCGTACCCAGATAGAGGACCCGTATCAATACGAAAAGACACAGCGAAACAATCGGGCTTTTGAAGTGCTCAGCTCCGAGGTGTTCCAGAAGGCATTGAACCTTGTTGACGATGCCGTCCTCCTTTCCTCCCCTGTTAGCCTTAATAAGATCAAGGGGCGAGTGGACTACCTGAAACTACGGCGCCTCTTTGCCCTGTCTGTTGAAAGCGCGCTCTGGGAATCTGCTGAGCTCTTACAATACACCGCGGAGGATTACCTTAGGCTCTTCAACCGTCGTTTCACCGGAGATGGTATCGAGCCATTGTGGCAACTCTTAGGGATTCAAGGGGAAGAGAGTGCTTCACACGTACCGCAGTCTAAGAAAATCCTTTGGCTGGTCGATGAGACAGGCGGGGTGATGGTGGACCTGGTCATCATAAAATACCTGGCACAACTTGGCCACAAGATCATAGTTGCATTCAAAGGCGGCCCGTTGTTTACCAAGGCTGATTTTTATGATGCGCAGGAAGACGACATGCTTTGTCGGGAACTCGAACATGCCCTCTTGATCAAGGAAAAGGGCCTGGGCAAGAATGACTTGGTCAATATTTTTAAAAGCGATAAGAATATCATGGTTATCTCCGATGGTACACGTGAGAACCTCAACCTTCTGCTTGCCTCGACAACCTTTGCGCGGGCCTTCAAGGAGGTGGACGGAGTCATCTCCAAGGGGCCTGATCAAAGACGGCGTTTTTTTGATACCCACTTCCGGTTTACCCAAGACATTTACAGCGTCGCAAGAGATGAAGACGGCTCAACTTCAGTTTGGTACAAGGCCAGGCACCCTGCCGTGATAAAGTTCTCACACCAGGATCTCGAAAAGAAGGCACAAACAATCATCTCGCAGATGGAAGCAGCCAAAGAGAAAGGAATGACGGTCATATTTTACAGCGGCATTATCGGTTCTATCCCTGGTAAGGTGACAATAGCCAAAAAGATCATGAAGACTTATACCCAGTACCTGAAAGACCAGACTGCCGGCACCTTCATTATCAATCCCTCAGAACATTATGAGCCGGGGATGGATGCCGATGACTTGATGTACATGTGGGAGATTGTTCAACAAAGCGGGTTGATCGACATATGGCGGTTCCAGGCTTATGATGATATTGTAAAAGCCTTTCAAATCATGAAGGCCAGGATTCCACCGGAATGGGTAGGCAAGGATGCCACATTCAGTACGGGTTGCACAAAGGAGATGGGGATTGCCGTTGAGGTTCAAAAAGAACACCCTGAAATGCAGATAATAGGGCCGTCGCAAGAAAAATTTCTAAGACGCGAGGAATATGGCATAGGCAAGATGTACGACCGCCGGTTGAGCGAAGTTTGCTTACCGTAAAGCTCGTTACACCGCTTTCCTGTTTATTAATACCCCCAGACCAGGGGTTTATATATCCACCCAGCATCACCGTCCGCGTGCCGGACCTTAAGCCACCTTTTCTTTCTTTTCAGAACCTTGAAGCTGACCCCCTTTTCGGCCTGGAATAAGACCTTAAAGCCCGTTCCCGGTCTTTCCCGAACATTAACTATATTACTTTTAACAATGACGGCGCGGATCTCCTTAAGGAGCCTCCGGTGAATCCAGCCTATGTCCCCTTCAAAATCGCGAACCCGGTACCAGTTTCCTGATTTCTTTATGATGTCAACCGGATAATACTTTCCAACCGACCAAAGGGTTTCATGATTCGTCCCAGGGCCTGAGCGCACATTAGCCTTGTCTACGGCAACACTGAGCCGTTTGGCGCTGGCGGTGCCGACCCACGCCATGAGTGTCAACAAGGTGAAGATGAGGGCCTTTTTCATTAGCCTGTTCATGAGCTTAACAGAACCGCTTCGCAGGTTCCGGCCAGGGCGTCGCAAAACCGTCGGGCATCGTCCGCAGAACCGACGATGGCACCGTAATGCATGGGGATCGCGAGCTTGGGCTTAATTATCTTAGCGGCTTCTATTGCCTCATCAGCGGTCATAACATAGGTCCCGGATACCGGGAGGAGCGCAATATCCACCTCAAGGGAACCCATTTCCGGTATCAGATCAGTATCGCCTGCATGGTAAATCCTCACGCCATCCACTGCCACGATAAACCCCAGCCAGCCGTTTTGTTTAGGATGAAAATTCTTGTTTGTGTTGTAAGCCGGAACAGCTTCGATCTCGATTCCCGAAACCGTGAGCTTGTCTCCGGGTCGCACTACCCGCACATCTCCGGAAAGCTTCTTGGCCGAATCGGCCTCGGTCACGATCATTGTCGAATCCTTCCGAACCTTATTGATATCCTCTGGTGAGCAGTGATCATAGTGCTCATGGGTAACCAAGATAATATCTGCGGGCTCGCATTCCTTGACCTGAAAAGGGTCGATAACGATCGCTTTGCCGTTCCCCTTGATTAGAAACCCATCATGACCCAGCCAGGCGATGTTCTTAACAACATCGTTTACTCCCATAACCGGTTCCTCCCTTACTATAAAAACCGAGTTACACACCATAAAACTTTACTGCCGGCAGTTCCACACAGGTCAGCTTGTTGCCGTAGACGGCACCGGTATCAATGCCGATCTTGTTGTCGAGGACCAGCGGCTCCCTGAAAGGCGTGTGGCCGAAGATTACGCGCCTTCCAAAATCAAAATCAGAATATATAAATTCCTCCCGTATCCAGAGTATATCTGATTCATCTTGTTTTTCAAGGGGTACATTAGCCCTCATGCCCGCGTGGACAAAGATGTACTCGTTTGTCTCATAATATAGGCGCAGGTTGTCAAAGAAGTCGAGGTGCGCATCAGGTATAGGGCCGGCTCCGGCCAGTGGGCTTTCCTTCAAGTAACTATCGAGTGTTGCTTGCCCGCCGATTGTCAGAAAGTTGAAACGGTCGACTCCAGACAAGTAACGCTCGAGCATCAGTTCATGATTCCCCTTAAGAAAGACCACTCGACTTTGTTGCTTGGCCAGATTAATTAAATAGTCCACCACCTCCTTTGAGTGAGGGCCTCGATCGATGTAGTCTCCTATGAACAGGAGCGTGTCTTTTTCCCGGTCAATGTCTATGACGTCCATCAAGGAGATTAACTTGTCGAGGCAGCCATGTATGTCGCCTACGGCAAAGATTTTTTCCATTACATCCAGTGAAGTACAAAGGCCCGTTTTCGCTCATCCAGCCGTGTTATTCCCTCTTCACGGGCTGCCTGAATCGCCTCCCGGTATTCTTCCTCGGTGATAGTGCGCCCCAGTGCCTGCATTTCAGAGGCCCGGCCGCACGGCCTGTACTGTGCCATGACATTTACATAGCTATTGGGAGAGATTTCTCCGGCCAGGAAACGCATGACCTGCCGGGTACCAGCCAGCCCCCCGGGAAGCACCAGGTGTCTGACCAGGAGGCCTCTCCGGGCAATCCCCTCCCCGTCCGTCACCAGATCCCCAACCTGGCGGTGCATTTCCTTGAATGCCTTCCCGGCCACTTCAGGATAATCCGGCGCCTCGCATAGCTGCTCGGCTATCTTTGTATCCCAGAACTTGAAGTCGGGCATATAGATATCGAACACTCCTTCCAGGATTCTCAGGGTTTCAGGCCTGTCATAGCCGCCGGTGTTATAGACCAGGGGTACACGCAGTCCAAGTTCAACAGCCCTGTCAACAGCATCTAAGATCTGCGGCACTACGTGAGATGGCGTCACAAAGTTGATGTTATGGCAGCCCCTGTCCTGAAGGAGCAGCATTGCATTGGCAAGCTCTTCCGAAGACCAGGGAACTCCTTCGCCTTCATGGCTGATGTCGTAGTTCTGGCAGAAGATGCACAGCAGGTTGCATCGGGCAAAGAATATAGTCCCCGAACCGTGGCTCCCGACCAGGGGGGCCTCCTCCCCAAAATGAGGGCTGTAGCTTGATACAATAGCGTGTTTGCCTGTCCGGCATATTCCCTTTTCATCTGAGAGCCGGTCTACTCCGCATCCCCTGGGACAAAGGGCGCAGGCCTTCAGGATTTTATAAGCCCGGGCGACTTTCTCCTTCAGGAGTCCTTTGTTGTGGGTTTCTATATATGCAGGTTTAAAGGAAGCCATAGCTTCCGAGCTATTTTCCGATTTTCAGTTTGAACTGCAAAAAAGTGGGCGCATTCCCTGCCCGCCCAGGCGGGCTGCAGGGGCTTCAATGAAGAATTCTTATTAAATATCGGTTTCCATGTCAATCCATTATTACTGCCGGGACTTGTCCCTTTTTTCAAGGCACCCTACTGTTTACCGCAAACAATATTATGCTCTCGTTAGTATAAAGGCATAACAGGATGTTGATAGAGATTGAAAAGTCTGATATTGACCAATGACCAGTCCCGGGATAGAATCCTGGCAACCAAGTGCTACCTGTTATCTCAATGAGTTGCAGAAATTTGAAAACATGGAACCGTCAACCCGGCCGGCCTCTCCCGCTAGGTGCAAGCATTACACCTGACGGGGTGAACTTCTCCGTTTTTTCCCGAAACGCTGAATCTGTCACGCTTGTCCTCTTTGAGAAAGCATCCCCAAAAGCCATAGCTGAAATTCCTCTAGATCCCGATATCAACAGGACAGGCGATATCTGGCACATTCACCTGATCGGTGCGAATCGATCACTCAGGTACGCCTATCGAGCCGCCGGCCCGTTTGATCCCAAGGGGAAGGGACACCGGTTCAACAAGAAGAATATTCTTCTTGATCCCTATGCCCGGGCCTTGGAAGGAGGGGAGACTTGGGGAGGCCAAGCAAGCAAAAGGTTTCAGGCTGGCAAAGGTGCCTCATTTCAACGGCGCTGTTTGATTGTTGAGGACGATTTTGACTGGGAAGGCGACAGGCCGCTGAATTTGCCTTTGAAAGACTGCGTCATTTATGAACTCCATGTACGGGGATATACGGTTCATGAATCTTCCGGGGTTACAAAGCGAGGCACCTACAAAGGTTTGATCGAAAAGATTCCTTACATAAAATCTTTGGGTGTCACAACTGTGGAATTAATGCCTGTCTTTGAATTCAACGAGCTGGAAAACAAGCGGGTGAACCCAAAGACAGGGGAGAGGCTTAAAAACTTCTGGGGATACAGCACCATGGCATTCTTTGCGCCCAAGGCCTCTTATGCCTCGAATGGTTGGGACGGAAATCAGGTGAAAGAGTTTAAGGAGATGGTCAAGGCCTTTCACCGTGCGGGCCTGGAAGTAGTCATTGACGTTGTCTTCAATCACACGGCAGAGAGTAAGTCAAAGGGGCCGGTTATCAGCTTCCGCGGATTAGATAATTCAATTTATTACATCCTGGAACGGGAATCAAGGCGTTATCTGAATCTTTCAGGCTGCGGCAACACGGTCAACTGCAATCACCCTGTGGTTCAGGCATTCATCCTGGACTGCCTCAGGTACTGGGTCGTGGAGATGCATGTGGACGGGTTTCGTTTTGACTTGGCCCCTATTCTGAGGAGGGATCACAAGGGCGGACTCCTCCCTGGTCCATCACTCATTGATGCCATAGAGCAGGACCAAGTGCTTGCCCGAACAAAAATCATTGCAGAAGCATGGGATGCCAAAACTAATCAGGTTGGACATTTTCCAGGACGTTGGGCTGAGTGGAATTCACATTACAGGGACGACGTCAGGCGTTTTGGCCGTGGAGACCGGGGCATGGTACCTGTGCTGGCTACACGCATCGGGGGCAGCTCTGATCTCTATCAGGCGAGCGGCCGCCGGCCGTTCAACAGCATCAACTACATAACCTGCCATGACGGCTTTACGCTCTATGACTTGGTATCGTACAACCACAAGCATAATGAGGAAAACGGTGAAGATAACAAGGACGGGAGCGACCAAAACTTTAGCTCAAACAGCGGAGTTGAAGGCCCCGTGGACAACAGCCTGGTGCATGCCATGCGGTTGCAACGGATCAAGACCTTTGCAACCATTCTTATGGTATCCCATGGTGTGCCCATGATTCTGGCCGGAGACGAGTTTGGCCGGACCCAGCTGGGAAACAACAACCCGTATTGCCAGGACAATGTGACGAGCTGGATCGACTGGCGGATAGCCGAAAAGAATGCCGGCCTGCTGAGATTTTTCCGGAAAATGATTGCCCTGAGAAACGGACATCCTGTGTTTCGCAGGCCCCGTTTTTTGACCGGAGAGGACAGGAATGGAGATAAGTATCCTGACGTCAGCTGGCAAGGACTTGAACTTGGTAGGCCGGACTGGTCTGAAGATGCCGGAGTCCTTGCCTTTCTGTTGGACGGGTCAGAACTTGCCGGTGGCGAGAGAGATGATGATTTTTTTGTGATCCTGAATGGGGACAGGGTAAAACACAGCTTTGAGATACCGCGGCCTCCAGGAGGCAGGAACTGGTTTCGCATCATAGATACCAGCAGGCCATCCCCGGAAGACATCTTGGATAAGGATAAAGGGAAACCGGTGATCCTTGAAAGAAAATATTCCGTGCTTCCCATGGCTGCGGTGGTATTCATCTCAAGAAGGCATTGAACCTGAATTATGCCAAGCAGGTTACTATTGCCAATCTTTTTGCCGAGGACGCAAGAGAGGGGCTTTCTGCATTCCTTGAGAAAAGAAAACCGGCCTGGAAAGGAAAATAGACGCTCTGTAATAGGCTTTTGTTGCATGAATTATTTTTGCTCCACATAATATCAAAAGCGTGATATAGGGATTGCGACCAGCAAGCATTTCTGCATTATTTAATGTAAATGGGCTGTTTGGGCAACAACCTGTAAGCAATAAAGTATTGCGAAAGAAAGATAATGGTCTCGTAAAAAGTCATCAAATGGACGGCACAGTAAAAAGCTTCAGATGCAAGGCGCGCGAATCTTGAGGAATGAGGTCCGCCTCAGGCGGATCGCAATGACGAAAGATGAAGCGCAACACCGCAGATGGACTTTTTACGAAGCCGTCAAAGTGGAGGATGAAAAAATGAGTATAGGTAAGGAAGTCCGTAAAGAACGAATCCTGAACAAGGAAACCGGCAAGACCGTAATTGTTCCAATGGACCACGGGGTGACAGTAGGTCCGATCAAGGGTCTGATCGATCTGCCCGGGACCGTGGACCTGGTAGCCAAGGGCGGGGCTAATGCCGTGGTCGAACACGTGGGTATGGTCGGCCAGGGGCATCGCCGCTACGGGCGTGATATCGGGCTGATCGTCCATCTTTCCGGCTGCACCACTCTTTCCCCGGATCCTAACCGCAAGGTGCTGGTCTGTTCTGTGGAGCGCGCAGTTCGAGTTGGGGCGGATGCTGTAAGTATCCATGTCAACATCGGTGCCGAAAACGAGGGCGAAATGTTTGAAGCTTTCGGCGAAGTCTCGGAAGCCGCTGATTACTGGGGCGTGCCGCTTCTTGCTATGGTTTATCCCCGTGGTCCCAAGGTCGCCGACGAAAAAGATGTTGAGAACGTAAAAATCGCGGCCCGGGTGGGCGCCGAGCTCGGGGCGGACATAGTCAAGGTTCCTTACACCGGGTCTCCCGAGACCTTCAAGGATGTGGTTGATGGATGTCCCATTCCCGTGGTAATAGCTGGCGGATCAAAGCTCTCTGATGAGGACACCTTAAAGATGGTTGAGGGTGCCGTGAATGCGGGGGCGGCAGGCCTATCAATGGGCCGCAATGCTTTTCAGCACAAGAATCCGGTGCGCTTGGTGTCTGCTGCGTGCGCCATTGTTCACGACGGTAAGAGCGCGAAAGAGGCAATGAAGATTCTCAAGGGTAAGGCGTAAGGCTAAGGGCGAGAGGAAGAACCCTTGGCCTTTAGCCCTTTGCCCTTAGCCAGTTCAAACTGTTTGAGAAAATAGTCAAAACTTTTTTGCAATAGATACGAATTTAATTTCTAAGAAGTTAATAAGGGGCATAGGAGTATATCATGCCGAGGCTGTTTTGGGTTAATGCGAAGCCGTATAAAAAGAAATTAGTGACCACTGCGCTGGAAAGCGGGGCTGACGCCGTGATTGTTCCCCTGGGCCAGTCGAAAAAGGTCCATGAGCTCGGGCTTATCAAGACTGTGTCGCCGGACGGTGACTTGAAACTCGGTGAGGACGTGATCGAGATCGCTATTTCCTCTGAAAAAGACGAGGCCAAGGCGCTCAAGGTTGCGGCCGAGAAGCTGCTCCTGATCAAGACCAGCGACTGGAAGGTGATTCCGCTTGAAAACCTGATCGCCAAGAGGGGCAAGGGCCTGCTGGCCTGGGTGCGCAGTGCGGAAGAGGCCAAAGTCGCGTTAGAGATCATGGAGCGCGGGGTTGACGGGGTAGTTCTCGCTACAAGCGATCTTTCCGAGATCAAGCGAACGGCGGCCGTAGTCCGGGAACAGGGAGAGCGGCTCCATATAGTTCAGGCCACTATCAAATCAGTTCGGCCGCTGGGTATGGGAGACCGGGTCTGCGTTGATACCATTACCAACATGAAGCCAGGACAGGGCATGCTCGTTGGAAACTCCAGTTCGGGCATGTTTCTGGCCTATGCCGAAAACGTTGAGACACCATATTGCGCCACCCGTCCCTTTCGTGTAAATGCCGGGGCCGTCCACGCCTACATACGCGTACCGGACAGCAAGACCTCTTACTTGGCCGACTTGAGCATTGGTGACCCGGTTTTGATAGTAGACCACAAGGGGGGAACCGAGGTTGGCTTCGTGGGCCGGGCAAAGGTAGAAAAAAGGCCCATGATGCTGGTGGAAGCCGCCCATAAGGGCAAGCCATTGTCATTGGTCATGCAAAACGCTGAGACCATCAGGTTGACCAAGCCTGGAGGTGAGCCCGTCTCCATTACCCAACTGAAAGTCGGCGACCGAGTACTTGCCTACCTGGAGGAAGCCGGTAGGCATTTCGGGGTAAAGATCGAAGAGACAATAGTGGAAAAATAGCCCCTCAGTCTATGACGAGGGCCCTCAGCCGCTCTAAGTTTATGTGGTTGTAGTCAACTGCTCCTTTTGCTTTCGGTGTCTCAAGGATCTTTGGAACGGCCTTGAAATATGGGTCGTTCATAATAAATCGAAAAGCATCAATTCCAATTGCCCCCTCCCCGATGTGCTCGTGTCGATCGACGCGGCTGCCAAGCTCTTTTTTGGCGTCATTTAGGTGGATCACACAGAGCCGCTCAAGGCCAAAGGCTCTGTCAACGGCCTTCATGGTCTTTTGGTAGTCCGTTGTTGTCCGCAAATCATAGCCTGCTGCAAATACGTGACATGTGTCAAAACAAAATCCGATCTTCTCTTTGGCCTTTACCATATCTGAGATAGCGGCCAACTGCTCAAAGGTGTAACCCAAATTCGACCCCTGGCCTGCCGTGGTTTCAAGGAGAAGCCGAGAGGTCGCGCCGGGAACACGGTCAAATACTCTGTTGATTCCTTCTGCAATCCGGCGCAAGCCATTATCTTCACCCATTCCCATGTGGGCGCCCGGATGCATGATAACATAGGGTATCGTGAGCCGAGATGAACGTAAAAGCTCCTGCTCAAGGGCTTTTATGGATTGCTCATATTTATGGGGTTCGGGCGAGGCCAGGTTGATCAGATAGGCTGTGTGTGAGCAGATCGACCTGATGTCGGTTTGCTCTCTTGCTGCGTTAAACAGCTCAATATCCTGGTCGGTCAGGGTTCTCTCGTTCCAGGTATTGGCGTTCTTCGTGAAAATCTGCAAAGAGGTGCAGCCATAACCATGGGCGGTAAAAAGGGCTTTATGCAGACCGCCTGCTATGGAGAAATGGGCGCCTATGAGAATCATCTGATCGTTGTGATTATCTCTTTTTGTTTGCAACATGCTTGCGTTTTTGGCAAAAAAGGTACCCTCGCAGTTCATGCAAAAAGGCCCGGGCAACAATGATAATACACAACCCGTTAAGATCCCTGTCAAGGATGTTATCGATCTGCATACCTTTTTTCCCAAAGAGATCCCCTGCCTGCTGAAAGAGTATCCGAATGCCTGCAGGGAGGCCAAGATTTACTGACGAAAAATTGCTTTACTAATGGGCATTGATATAATATTCGTTTAAGGTCAATTTTTTATCGTAAGAATATATAAAGATGACAATAGGTTCTGAGCAGGACATGAAATCTTCCAAAAGGCATCAGGAACTCATTTCAGCCGAACGGTTGAAGGCCGCTGAAAGGCTGGCGAGCGAGATTGCCCACGAATTGAATACCCCTCTTGGCGGGATCTTGATGTACAGCCATCTTATCTTGGACGATATGCCGGAAGACGATCCGTGCCGGGAGAATATAGTTAAGATCAACAAGCTGGCACATCGATGTAAAATCATCGTGCAGGGCCTTCTCGATTTTTCAAAGCACGAAAGCCTTCAGATGGGCTCGGTTGACGTAAACCGGGCTCTGCGTGGTGTCATAGGGTTCATGGAGGATCATGTGCTGTTTAAAGGGATTTCCATTCAAACCCATCTCGATCCGGCCCTTCCTATGGTTACGGCTAATGAAAACAAACTTGAACAACTTTTTATAAACCTGATTCTCAACGCTGGAGAATCGATGGAAGGCGATGGTACCCTTGCCCTACGTACCGGGTTTGAGCCAGATGCGAACCAGGTGAGGATCGAGTGCTCAGATACGGGCAACGGGATTGCCGACGAACACAAGGAAAGGATTTTCGAGCCCTTCTTTACCACCAAGAGACGTAGCAAAGGGACCGGACTCGGCCTGTCGATCAGTCATGGTATTGTGGATCTGCACGGCGGGACCATTGCCGCTGAGAGTAATGGAGGACAGGGTTCCACGTTTATCATCTTTCTCCCTGTAGCCGAAGAGGGTGTTGATTGATGAAAACCAGTTGCAACATTTTGGTCGTCGACGATGATGCATTCATGCGGGATGCCTGCCACCAGACCCTTAACCGACATGGTCACAGCGTAACCCTGGCGAAAAGCGGCGGCGAGGGTCTGGAATTGCTTAAAAGGTGGTCATTCGATCTTATCCTTCTTGATCTTAAGATGCCGGATAGAGACGGTTTGACTGTCTTGCCTAAGATCAAGGAAAGGGATCCAGAAGCGATTGTGGTCATCATTACCGGATACGGCACGATTAAGACCGCTGTTCAGGCTATCAAGCTCGGCGCTTTGGACTTTATTGCCAAACCGTTTACTCCGGACGAACTCCTTATACTGGTGAGGCGGGCGCTGAAGAACCGCCAGCTCACCATCGAGAACCTTTATCTCAAACAAAGCCTCAAGCAGGATACGCCCAGTACCGATATTATCAGTTGTAGCGATACCATGGCGAAGGTAAAGGATATGATCGCGATGGTAGGACCGACCGACAGCACGGTTCTGATACAGGGTGAAAGCGGTACAGGCAAAGGGCTTGTGGCCCGCAAAATCCATGAAAAGAGTCAGCGGCGGGAACACCCTTTTATATCAGTGGATTGTGGCTCTCTGGTCAAGACTTTGTTTGAAAGCGAACTCTTTGGTCATGTGAAAGGCGCATTTACAGGGGCAGACACCACACAGCACGGCAAGTTTGAGATGGCACACGGCGGGACCCTGTTCTTTGATGAGATATCCAACATCAATCTGGAGATCCAGGCCAAGCTTCTCAAGGCCGTGGAAGAAAAGTGCATATCCAAGGTTGGTGACCACAAGGTCATAAAGGTGGATGTCCGTATCATATCGGCTACAAACCGTAATCTTCAAAAGACTGCAGCCGAAGGACTCTTTCGTGAAGACCTGTTCTTTCGGCTTAACGTGGTCTCCATTCACCTTCCCCCCCTGAGGGAGCGCAAAGAAGATATCCCACTGCTGACCAATCATTTTTTAGACAGGTTTAGCCGGAAACAGGGGAAGCCGATTGACGGCATTTCCTCAAATGCCATGAAGGCCCTAACAGAATACAGTTGGCCCGGCAACGTCAGGGAATTGGAAAATACCATGGAGCGACTGGTGGTCTTTGCACGTGGTAATGCCATTACCACACAGGACCTTGTTTATTCGAATACAGTCTTGTCAAACGTGCTTGCGAGAGAACCGATTCGTTTGGAGGAAATGGAACGCCTGCACATTATGAAGGTACTTCGGCGCACGGATGGGAACAAGAGCCGGGCCGCTCAATTGCTCGGTATTGACCGAAAGACACTCAGGACCAAGATAAAAAAATATCAGATCTCAGAGGCTGTTGCATAGGGAGTGTCGTTAGTCATTTGTCGCTCGTCAACTTGTTACCCTCTTTATTACCCTTTTTTAAGGGTATTACCCCTTTTTCGCCAGACCGCCCCGTCCCACCCCAAAAATGCCAACATTCCATGGGCATCTCGGATTTCACGCTAACATGAGTCAAGAGCAGACTTGACCCCATGCCGCCTAATTTTTTGTTGACAATAACCCAAATATGGAGTTGACTAACAACTCAACATGTATTATGCTTTAAAAGCGGAGGTAAAAAACAATGACAAATTCATTCGGTAACGCACTTCGTGAATGTCGGCGAGCGGCCAAACTTAGTCAGAGAGAGCTGGCAAATCGGATCGGGTTGGACTTTTCATATATAAGCAAGATTGAGAATGGACGACTCCCTCCCCCATCGGCTGACACCATCGTAGAAATTTGTCGCGTATTAGAGATCGAGCCGGAAGAACTTCTTGCCCTCACTGGCAAAATTCCATCTAAAGTCAGGGAAATTGTTAGCAGCAGCAAGACCGCCCAAGAGTTCCTAAGCGAGGCACAACGAATGGGCCTTACTGACGATGAGTGGACAACAATGGTTAAATCGCTACGAAAACTCAGAGGACACGACTGATGAATGTGGCCAAGACATATCAAACGTCGTTATTTGAAGACAAGCCACAGCATGTTTCTGTACGAGAGGCTATCCAAAATATAACCTGGTCTCACAGTCGGCGCTCAACATTGGAACAGTGTGCCCGACGTTATTACTATCACTACTTTGGCGCAAACAAACGCACAGCAAAAAGGGAGCTGGCAAAAGAAACGCTCCATTTTCTCAAAAACAGGGTACAGAACCGTTATATGCTCGCTGGTTCTGCGCTCCACATAGTGGTAAAAACCTACTTCGATAAAGCACAATTGGGTGATCTGTGGGACGTGGATCGTCTAATAGGCTTTGCTCGGAAAATCTTCCGAGAAAGCTGGTCATACTCTCAAGCCCATCCAGATGGCAAAGTCACTCCAAACCAGAAGTACCCACCAATCTTGCTCCAAGAATACTATTACGAGCATCCCGAGGCGGAAGACCTTTGTGCCGCCGAGGAAAACCGTCTTGTTAACGCCCTGCATTCCTTTGCAACAAATGATTTATACGATCAATTCCGGGTGGCTGGTTCTGCACCCGCCGCATTGGTTGAACGCAAGATTAAATTAGGGGACTTTCCTTGCAAGGTTGCGGGCAAAATTGATCTTGCTTACCAAGCAAATGCTGGAGTTTCTGTTGTGGACTGGAAGTTAGGGCTTGGGGACGGAACGGGTGATGATAGCTTACAGCTAGGAGTTTATGCAGTGTGGGCGACTGACCATTTCAAGTGCGCCCCAGACGCAATACGCGTGTGCAAAGTGCATTTATCATCCAATGAAACGGCTGATTTTAGAATCAATACTCAGGTACTTGCTTCTGTGCGTGCCCGTATAATCCAAGATGCAGAGCGAATGGTAGCGCTAGAAGAATACGGCAAGGAAGCTATAGTTGAGGCGTTTACTCGCTGTGAGAAGCCTTCTATATGCAACCTGTGTGTATTTAGGAGAGTTTGCTATGATTGAAACGAACATTCGAATTGTCTATCCAGGTAAGGGTTTATACGTGTCAGTCAAGGATGCTGAAGTGAAAGGATCTGACCTTTCGGTTGATCTGCTTGAGCGGGCATGTGGTAGGTTACGCTACCAACAGGGGCTTGCTTCAATTCTGTGCCCTGGTCCGCCAGCAAGTCTGCTGGTAGCGACTTCGCGTCCTATTCCAACCATGCTAATGGAGGACGAGGACTGGGAACTGGAAATATCAGATGCCGGCCGGAATGCGTGGCGTCTAACGCTATCCGATCAGAAAGGGGAGACCTTCTTGCCTTTGCTGATAGAGCGGGCGCTCATGGCAAAACTTGCACGTCACACCAAGTTTTGGACACTTGATAGCCCGCGTAACTGGTATGAACCTGAGCCTTTCTGCATTGAAAGGGGCATCTCTGTCTATCGGCGGTATCGCATAGCCGGTCTGCCGTTGGGTGATCAGGGTATTGGCATTGCTGTGGACGTGGGCACAGCTTTTTTCACTGTCGATACCCTCGCTTACTTCTTTGACCCAGATGTCTCCCGCATGGAACAACAGCAACGTGAGAGACTATTCGACAAATTGACAAATCGACAAAGAGGGCAAAAAGGTACGCTTCTGTATGATAACAGCAAATCGCAAGTGAAATGCTATTTCGAGTCAGCCCCTCCTGGCATTACCTGTGCAACTACCGGAATAATTCGGGCGAAGGGACACAGCTATGACTCTCTGTATGATTATTATAAAGCCGTATATCCCAAGTTGAAAGTTAATAAGGATGCACAGGCTGTGAGCGTCTCTTTCAGCAACATACGCAAGCCGCAATGGGTGGCTGCCCAGCAAGTGCGCGTCCGTGTGATGAACGACTCATTGCCAAGAGAACTCAGCTCGATTGACAAAATCAAACCCAATATGCGGCGCGAGCTATTACAAGGGTTTTGGGCGAAGCTTGGGTCACGCCCGTTTGGGCCAGGTTTCCCCAGTCTATACCGAGGATTTTGGCGTCCTAAGACAGAGCGCGTTCGTCAGTTTTCAATTCCCGACCTAACCTTTGGCCGAGATAAGGTCCTGTCCGCACCGTCAACACCCTCAGCGAAAGCTTATCGGAGTAATTATATGCAGCGCTTGGAGTATCTGGAAGAAATCGGTTGTTACTATGTACCGCCAGACATGCCACGTACTTTGCATTTTGCCTATCCTAACAACCTCGATGGAAAGATATGTGAGCAATTTGCTAGTGATCTGACTCAAGCTGTCCGCACCTGGACTGCGTGGGCGGGGTGTTCGGTTCAAGCTGCTCAGCCGATTGGATACGACTCGGTCTCCAGTGGCATCGAAAAACTCAGGACTGCAGAACGCGACGGCATTGCGGTATTCGTTCTAAGTGCTGAGCCTACTGCATATCACGAGGTTGCTTTCCAGCTTGAACGCTGGCGTGTCAAACGAATTACCGAGCATTCTCTCCAGGAGCATTACCAATATCTCAAAGAAGGCTACTGGAGTAAGAAAAAAAAGGCACTGGACTTAGCTTCGGGTAAGAGACGCTGGGAAGACTTTGTTAAACAGAATGCGCTATGAGTTTTGCAGCTCCTGGATGCGGTTCCGTTTAGGTTTGATCAGGCAGGTCCATACGAAGCGCAGTTGATTATTGATGTGGGATATGATCGCCGCCACTCGGCACTTTCCTTGCTTATTTCGCGTGACAGGGATAAGAAACCAGACTTCTGTATTGTTTCTGATATTCAGGTTAAGGCTGACCATCAGCATGAATTTATTAACCCTAAAGTATTAACTGATCACATTGTGAGGCTTTTCAAGAAAATCTTGCGTCGCCATAGCGTTCCAATAGAGTCGTTGTTGGTGTTACGCGACGGTCAATTCTGTGGCCAAGAACGTCAAGGGATTGATAATGCAGTGGCATCTTTGATCGATAAGAAGAAGTTTGCGAGAGAAATCCGGGTTGACGTGGCAGATTTCCGTAAAGACAGCCTAAAGGCGGTACGTCTTTGGGAGGTAAATGAGAACACAGGTACTGCTGAAAATCCTCTGGATGGTAGAGCGGTACAGTTGAATGACAAAATGGTAGTGGTGACCTCAACCGGCGCTGCTACATTGCATCAGGGGACAGCACAACCTTTTATGATTGTTGGAAACGGTGGCTGTTCTCGTCTTATTGACGCAGCTCAAGCCACCTTTGCCGGGTCTCAGCTTAACTGGTCTAGTCCCAGAGTGGCTCAACGGCTACCATTGAATGCCAAACGCGCAGATGAAGAGCTCAAAGCACGTGCTGACCAAGAGATAAAACGGTTCCGGTAACCCCTCTTGTCAGAAAGGAACGGTTCTAATGAAGAATGACTGGATGACCACATCGAGTTTTGAGCGCATGCATGAGGTGATCTCTGCCATTAATGTGCTATCTATTCACGCAAAACTTGTGAAAGCCAAAGTGATAGACCCGACTGATCAAGCCGATATTCAACGGGCTAGGGATCGTCTGTTAACTTTTCTGGGTCGCTTTCAAGTCCTAATCCAAAATGCTGAACAAGGTGGTGCCACCGTTGTCGGTGCTGATCCACGGTTGGGCGAGCTGGCCCTGCGATTTCTATCTCACAAACGGCGTTTATCGCATCGAACACCTCTATATGAGATGTCCTTTGATAGACTGAGGGAACTGATTAAAGTGGATAATTCGGAAAGCTTACCCGATCTTATATCATGTCTAAGGGACCTGCGTTCGCTGGTGGAGCAGCACGCTTATGCTGATGTAGTCGATCTTCTCGGAGACGTGTAGAGATGCAAGACCTTTTGATGCGACGCAATCAGGAACTTATTCACAATATTGAGGTGCTGCTCGATTCCATAGATAAGGTGCAAATCCCTGAGGAGCTTCAGCCCTACAAGAAATATGTTGTACAAATGTGTAAAACGCTCCAAGGACATATCAATCGAAATATTGCCCACCTACGATTAGACCAAATAGACATTTTGGACGATGTGCTTAGTAACACAAAGCAAGTCACTCAATATGTCCGTCTTTTGAGCTCGCGCCTGTCCACCCCACTTCTGCGTGCTTCGTCGTCCGACCGGCTTTCTCTCTACATCATCGGGTGGTTGCACAAAGAGCATCCTCAGACGGCGAATTATCCACCAGCCTTTGTTGACGGAGGCTGCTCAGTCTTTCCGTTTGAGTTATCACCTGTCTATTTTTTCCCGTCGGCTGAACAGCGAGGGCTTTTATATCAGCCTTTACTCTTTCATGAATTCGGTCATTTTCTCTACGTTCGCCATAAGCCTGAGATGGATGATCTAGTATCCGAACTCCGGCAGGACGTTACTGATTTACTCGTGCCTGTCTCACAGCGGAATGATCGCTATGCGGAAGAACAGGCGGAAAAGCGCCAAGTAATTGCGGATACATGGTATATCTGGGCTCAGGAATTATTCTGTGACGCGGTGGGCTTTGAGATAGGTGGTCCCAGTTTTCTATATGCTTTTTCTTCATTCGTCGGAGGGTTGCATCAAGGAGATTTTTCCCGTCAGCCAAAAGACTTGCGGCTGAGTGACCACCCAGTTACTTGGCTGCGTGTACGCTTTCTGGCAGAGTGGGCGGCAACTTCCGGTTTTGCTGACTTAGCAAAAGCTATAGAAGAAGAATGGAGCATGGTTGCCCAGATTATCGGCGCAGTGGAAGATTATCATGGCTTTTACCATGAAACATTATCGAAGGCGATCAAGGATACCATCCAGGACATGCTAACAGAAGCCTCACCCCGAAAACACACTGATTCTGAAGCAACCGCTGGTGGCTGGAGTCCAACCTCCGACTCGCCTGTGCGTTTGCTCAATTGGGCTTGGCAGATTTACACAAATGACTATGAGCAGTACCCTACTTGGGAAGCCGAACAGATAGAATTACTTATCTCTAATGCAACTTACAACCTCCAAAATGGAGAACAGTCAGAAAACGACAAAGGGGTCTTGTCATTGAAAACATTTGCATGATGTTGCCTAATGCAGGATCCTTCCTCTATTACTTCAACGCACACTTGATAAGCGTCGCATTCAGCTTCCTCACTTCATCTACCCCAACTGCCACGTCGGCTCGTCCTCAAAGTGGATATTGTTCACCTGGAGCCAATGCACAGGATCAAACTCGGGCCTGCTTGCGTACGCCCTTGTGAGTCCCACACTCAATACCACTGCCACATTGCTCTGTAATCGTTTCACGAGGTGCTGAACAAGGGCCTCATTGGGGGTGACGTGATCATCGCCGTACAGGCGTATATCCGTCACGCCACAGTCGGGATAGAAATCGCTATCATTGAATTGCAAGCGAATCTGACTCGGCCTATCTGACCTCTTTCGAATGTAAAGCATCGGACGTCCCCGCGGTACAACGCATCCAAGGGAAGCCGACCCCTTGCCAACCTCAACAGCGTAAGACTCGCTGCCCACTGCCGTTAGATCATCCCCAAAAACATCCCTTAATCTCGGCTTAGCGATCTGGGTAAGGAGGCTCCAGAATTTTCCTGCCTTAAGCGTCCCGATGGTCCTTGCTCTGGATAGATCAACGACATGATCTTCGACTTCGGGCCTCCTTTGGAGAGATCTGGGTGTGCCGAGATCCACAACGACACGCATGTCAAACGGACCATTATTGCGGACCAGGAGATTTGTACTCAGCCTCCCCGCTACGGACACTGGCCTCACATGGTGTCCAGTATCCATATCGACGCCTGCGACACACATATAGCCCCGCTGCATCCGGGTTAGATGATTAACGACGATCCTCATGCGGCTTTTCTACAGGTGGACTATCTTTATATTCCCCCACTTGTCTTTGAGGTACTCCGAAACCAAGCGTCTATGGCAATGATCTGCCGTCGGCTCGCTGCAAAGGAGAACAGCCGGGACTTCAAACAGTGCCTTGTCAACTTTTTCTTCAATCCTGCGTTCTGCCATCAGTGCCATGAAACGTCTCTCGTAATCCTGCCAGGTTATTTTCTTATTCTTGTAGTCGTCGAGGATATCATTGGTGGGGGCAAGTATGGACATATGGATATATTCCGCGGCGCACAGTTCCTGGAGAAAGAAGGAGAGATCATCTCGCTTGGTGAAACCCGCGAGCTGGGAAGAGTTGTTCAGTCTCACATCTATGAGACGCTTGATTCCGGCCTTTTTCAATGCGCTGAAGAACTGTCGAGCTTTTTTCTTGGCAAAACCGATTGTGTAGACTTCCACTCGGGGACCTCCTCCTTGGGCTCGAAAAAGCTTAGTTGAGCCTGCTCACCCTTGCTCTGGTATGCCTCCTGGGCAAGTTCGTCTTCATCTTGAACCGTGCCATCTCCACGAATGTGCCGAACACTTACTCCTCGCTTCGCGAGCACCCGACCGACAAGAAGCTGGCGATGGCAATTTGCAGGGTTTTCTTCACTGCACATCACAGCCACGCGATAGTTCTTGATTCCTTTTATCAGGCGATCAATGCCTTCAAGAAACAACGGAGATTCAGCAATCCGCGAATACAAAACAAACCCTTGGTTGTCGTAAAATTTCGAGCCCTGTGGCCTTCCGCCAAGCTCCCTTCCCAGAAATAAATACTTAATGCCACTTGCTTTAAGTGCCTTCTCAAACCCCCCCTTGTTAAATTGGGGTGAGAACCGCGAAAACGGCTTGGAACGTACGTCAACGAGCACTTCAATCTTGTGGGATTGTAGTAGATTGATGAACACCTCCAACGAATGGTTGGAATGACCAACAGTGAATATGGTGAGTTTTCCTTGTAACTGGTTGTCGTTCATGTCAGCTCATCTCAGAATCCAAGCCTTGCTGCGACGTCTTCGTAATGCAGAGGTTCCCCGTAGAGCTCTTCCAGTTCAGAGAAAGGGGTCGCTCTGCAATTTTTCTTGGTTTCTTACCGCTATAGCTGTGGCACAAATACAGCTTGACCTGTCGAGCCAGTTTTTCATCTCAGGACAGTTTTGTCAAATGTGTAGGTACTGACACCTTTCTTTCCCAAACGGAGCTATAGAGGAGGGCTAACTTATTTCGAGTGTTTCCTAATTACTCCCTCAATATCGCTCGGGTGAAAAGATACATCTGCATTCCACTTTCCAAAGCCACCGTGTGAATTGACGGCATTCACCCATTCTTTCAGATATGCCCTTTTTGTTCTATTCCGTGCATTATCTTGTCCCTTCGTTTCCAGAATCAAATGCTGGCCATTTGTCAGTTTGATGATGAAGTCTGGGTAATATTTCCTTATTACGCCTTGATAATTGTAGAGTATGGTAAAGCCCAAATGGTCATTTTTTACATAGGATTTTACCAGCGGACTCTTATCAAAAGCATAGGCCTCCGATGCTTCCCATGTGCTATCAAACACAACATGATTTATATGTGATTTTTGTGCCCACTCGCACGGTTTACTGGTATCCCATGTCCTCATCTGCCATGTTGATCGAATAGGATTTTCCGAATCAAAGACCGGCACCAATTCTTCAGTGTTCTCCGCCCTGATTAAGTCCCATATATGCTGAACAATCTTATTCATGTTCAGCAGAATAAGAACTCGCCGTTTCCATTCTTCAAGACCGAACAAGTCGTTTCTAATGACAATCTTGTTAGAATTTACAAAGCCTTGGATAAGTCTTACAAGCTGAGCAAGAAGATATTCCTTTGTCCCCTTCCAGTTAGGCTTTTCATTATTGTAAATCTGGGAGGCAATCTTGAATATTATGGTTTGCAGCCTGTTCTCTTCCGCAATCCGCTTCAGATCGATTTCAGAAATAACTGTTGGATTTGGTTTGCCCGCAATAATTGCTGCCAGTTCGGCATGTGTAATGCTGTCATAAGGATCAAGCTCAATTGGCGCAACCTTGTCATAATCAAGAGCAAGTCGGGTTCTATAAACGTGTTCTATACGGATGATATTGGGCCATGATATTTTGTGTTCCTGCTTTTCCTTTACCGGCTCAATCGTAGTTTTAGGCTTAGGTGGTGGAGGTGCGACCTCGTCTCCGCCCTCGTGTGGCAGGAAAGTAAATGGCACACCGAAAATATTAACATACTCGGGCTCGTATAGCCCGCCGTCACCCACATCATAGCATGTCCTTCTTAATCCGCGGCCAACAACCTGTTCGCACAAAAGCTGGCTGGAAAAAGCTCTGAGTCCCATAATATGTGTGACTGTCTTGGCATCCCATCCTTCAGAAAGCATTCCAACAGAAACCACATTTTGAATCTGCTCTCCTACCTCGCCAATCTTACCCACAGTATCCACCTGTCTGCGCAGCAGTTCAGCCTGTTCTTTTTTGGTAAGCTTTTTCTCAGCCTTGTCTGTCCAATCGACAGAAATGCTTTCTGCTTCTTCCTCTGCCTTCTTCAAAACCTTGCTGTCTATTTGTAGCGTCTTTTCTGAATCACAGAGCTCAGGAATCAAAACCTGATTATGCTCAAAGGCATAATTGATCCGTGCGGATGTCTCTGTCCTGTTTGCCACCGTGATCATCACAGGCGGAACCTTATGGCCGGTCTTTTCCCAATTCTCTTTGGTTACGAGCCAGTCTTTGCCCAGCAGGTAATAAGCATTAGTGACCAAGTCTGGCAAGGGCTCACTCTCCTTAGCCCTTCTGTTTATGTCATCTTTAACCTCATCGTCCATATAGATGTGGTAAAGTCGTGGCTTGAGTTCTCTCGTCATTCTACTGTCGTCTCTTATCACTACCCGCGGCGTTTTGACCAATCCTGACTCAATAGCATCATTCAGTCCAAAATCGCTGACAATCCAACCGAAAAGTGCCTCTTCGGTGCTCTTCTTACCTGATGGTGCAATGGGAGTGGCCGACATGTCAAAGCTGCGCACGATGCCTCTGCTTCTGTGTATTCGGTCTAATCCGCTCACCCACACCGTAGCTTGCTCTATTTCTTCCTTTTTGACTCCCTTTACCTTACTTTCGGCAGGAACTCTCCAGGCATGGTGTGCCTCATCATTTATCACAACGATATTTCTGGCGTTTGCCATATCGCCAAGCACTTCCCGGACATAGGCCTCATCGCTTTTTGGGCCACGTTTATCTACGGTTTTCTTTTTAGCAATTTGCTCTTCAGATTCCCAGGAAAGTGCATGCCAGTTTTGAATTAGCACCTTCCCCTGTCGCAGTTTATCCATCAGGGCTGGGGGAACAACATTGAACTCTTCGTAATAATTGTTCGGATCATTGGGATTGAGCACAGACAAACGGCTTTTGACTGTCAGGCCGGGAGCAACTACCAGCACATTCTTTGAAAAACGCGTATCCTTGATATTGGCCACCTTATTGAGTACCTGCCAGGCTATTAGCATCGACATTACCACTGTCTTGCCAGAGCCCGTGGCCATCTTGCAACACCAGCGAACAAAGTCTCCCCCATCTGACGGTATTTCTACCCCCACCCTGTCTGAGTCTGGCGCTTCAGTAAGCCAGATAAGGGTTTCAATAGCCTCGAGCTGGCAGAAGAAAAAACGACTGTCTTTTCGCTCTTCCAGGTCACGCCAGTGATTGAGAAGGCGCTTGGTAATTCCCGTAACACCGGAATAGTTGTTCTCCTGCCATTCTTTCACACGCGGTCTGATCTTGTTGACAAGTTCTATGGGCACAAATATTCCTGGATCGTCAAAAGCCCTGGAGCCAGGTGTTGCAATTACATATCCGGCGGGCCTTCGACCGTCAGCCTTTGAAAAGGTGCGGCTTTCGCGGTTATACAACCAATACTTTGTGGGTTCTTCAAACGGCGGATTTATGATGAGCCTGTCTATTGTAGTTCTCTTTTTCATATCACAACCTCATAATCTTCAGGCTCTCAATTCCACGGTCGTCAATGATTTTAACTGCAATTTGCTTTGACATCTCAAAAGGCAGACTGACTGTTCCCCGGTATGCCTCGATTCTTTCTTCATCAATTTGTGCCTTCAGGTTTCGCGCCAATTTGTTCCAACCCTCTTTTGCGCCTGCCAGGGGGAAGAAAACCTGTGAAGGGAAAAGGCTCCTTCCGTCATAGTCCGTGTCGAGCATCCACATGGCAATGTTATTCTTGCCACCAGATTCCACATTGCCGATTTTGGTGTTGTAATAGTCAAAGCCTAGCACCTCGACCTGTAGCTTACCCTTGTGCTCGCCCTTCTTGATGTCCAACACCCTTACATCCGGCTGACCTACAAGCCAGAAGCTCTCATTGCTTAAGCGCTTCTTTTTTAAATCATCTGTGAGAAGATCGGCGTTCATCTGCACCTTTAGAAACTTCATACCGGCAGTTTCCGGTGGCATCTCGTCAATATCCTTGGCTGCCTCATCATCAAACTGGAAGGCAACAAAAAGCAGTATGTGCGGATTAAAAGGCCGTGCTTCCTGCCAGGCTTCCTCGACCTGGCGTTGCTCCAAGGGTGCATGTTCCGGGCCGAAAGAGATCAAAACCTTTTCAGGCTTCCAGATAGGAACGGCCTCTGCAACTGTGTCAGCACCAGCATCGCTTCTCTTGGTTTCTGCTTCAGCGTGCAAATAACGTGTTCCTGCAAGAGGTTCAACCCGCGAAAACATAATCCGCTGTCCCGCTTTCCCACGGATGCCTGTTTTTAGAAGCTCCTGTCGCCATTCGTCCTGTCGCAAGGTCTCTCCAGAGCGGGTTACACTTTCGTCCCCGACCTCTTTGTCCTCCGCAATTTCTTCAAAGGACTTTGCAACCGGCGCAGGCACAGCCTCAACAGTAAACGGCCCGGTGATGTGTTTTCTCTTCTTGTCAACAAGCGGCTGGTCATAAAGGGTTTCTTCTTTGGGTGGTTCATTGTTGGCAATGGATTTGAGGGTGATGTGCGGCACTGTCTTGTATTTGAAGCCGCTTCCAACCCCTTCGTCAGGATGTGCCAGCTCATAGTAATCATAGATGGCAGTCATGAGCCTCTGTTTCGCCAAGGTAAGGGCCACTCTGGATGTATCGCAGGTGATCCATCGTCTGCCCCACTGCTCGGCAACATAGGCGATAGTGCCACTTCCGCAGGTGGGGTCAAGGACAAGATCACCAGGGTCTGTAGCCATAAGAAGACAACGCTGAATTACCTTGTTTGATGTCTGAACAACATACTGAATATCAGTTGCACCATGCGTATCATTCCATAAATTATGCAGGGGCTGCACAGGAAAATCATCGTGATATTGCACGAAACAAGGGAGATTGCCGGGTGCCGTGATGCGCCCTACTTGGACTAAACGGCTCATCCCTTCTTTGTGCGTTCTCCAGCTCTTTCTTCCACATTTGAAAGTGCGGCCTTCAAACTCAAAATCATACATGCACGTCGGGGTATAGCCCGAGGAAGAGAGGGAACTCGTAAAAAAGACTCGAGCATCTTTGGGTAAATTCCTCGGATTTCTTTTTTCATCCAGCGTCATTTTTCGACGCGTTCCATCTGAAAGCTCAACCCATGTATACCCAGTTCCTTCACCAATTGGCTTTCCCTCAAATAGCTCTCTATACTTAATATTTCGCACATCTTTTGCATACCAAAGAATATAATCGGACACGCCGGCTAGCCCTGAGCTTCCGAGCGGCAGGGTTTTCTTGAATGTTATAAGGCTAAAAAAGTTCTCCGACCCAAAAACCTCGCCGAGCAACTCCCTAACATGATGTATGTTCTCGTCTCCGATTTGCACCAAGCAGCTTCCGCTATTATGTAGAAGCTCTCGCGCTAGCATTAGCCGGTCGCGCAGATAAGTCAAATAGGAATGAATCCCCAGTTCCCAGGTGTCCCTGAAAGCCTTTATCATCTCTGGTTCGGCAGTCAGATCTTCATCTTTTCCGTCCTTGACATCCCGCTTGTTCACAAATGGCTGAAAGTTAGAGCCGTACTTGATGCCATACGGCGGATCAATATAGACCATCTGTACCTTGCCGCCCATGCCTTCCTTTTCCAGCAAAGAATTCATCACAAGCAGGCTGTCTCCTGCAATCAAACGGTTTGTCCAACCCTCTTTGTGCTTGTAGAATTCAATTGCCTGTCTGAGCGGTCTTTCAAACTGTTCAAAAAGAGAAGCCTGGACAGGGCCTTTTTCTTCTTTCTTGACAGTCTCAATTATTCTTTTTGGATCGATCCGCTCGTGGACATGCAATGAGACGGTGTCTACCTCAAGGCTTGTGTGTTCCGCCTTTCCGGCCCACTGAAGCTGAGGGTCAAGATGCGGGTCGTATTCATATTTGTTCTTCTTAGACTGTAGCGGATCGGTCTTGGGATTCACAAGCCCTACAGGGGGGTTGTTCAGCCGCTCTTTGTCCTTGTGCTCATATTGTTCAATCGGCTTTTGACCCTTGCTTCTTGTCGCCATGCCCACATCCTTTCCTGTCTTGCCGGTTTTTTGCTTTGCACGTTTACTGTTTGCCTGTTTTGCCTTGGTTCTTTTCCTGCTGGTGTTTCCCAAAATAGCCCTTATCAAATCATGTTTTTTATGAGACTCTGCTGTAAGTTCAAACGCATGCAAGATTTCCTTTAATTCCGAAACTCTCAAAAAATCAAGAATTTGCTCTAAAGTGAGGCTCCTGATCTTCATCAAGGCGTCAACAATATCCGCCTTTTTATTCACAGAAGGCCCAGAAACCTCGAAATACCTACAGATGTCAACAAGCCCTTTTTTTGTAAGGCATTCCAGCACTTTTCTTTTGGTAATCATAGGCCAAAAAACCGAAAACAGGGGGTCGCGTCTACACTCTTGACAAATGTGGTAATCGTGGTAATCGGGGCTTGCCCTTTAAGTTGCCCTGTTTCTTAATGATTTAGGACGATTTTTTATCAGGAATAAGCGCTAAAGTAAAGGCTTAAGCCCCTATTCACTGTTGCATTTGCCTGTATTGTAAAACAGCACTGTGACAGATAAGGCCATAGCGATTTTGGACTGCGGATTGCGAATTAATGAAGGAGTCTGATGGGGGGTAGGGCAGGGAGGCCTTGCATATTTGGTTAACCGCCAGACTCCTTGTTCAAAGCCAATCGAATACAAGACAACAATTCCCCAGGCGTCAAGACTTCTAATCGTGCGGTGTCGTGAGGCCAATAATCCTTGACGTTAAAGGTAACGAGAAATTGCGCTTTTGTCTCAAATGCCGATGCCAGTATGGAAACATCTTTCTTGTGGGCCTGGTTTGAGACAAGAGACAGTGAAGCTTTGTCGGGCTGGGTTGTCGTGATCGACACACACCTTTCAACGATGTTCTCAAAAGGGGCAATAGCGCCGGGCAGTTTCTTTGCAAGGTTTCTTCGGCATTCCTCCAACACCCGGACAGAAACATAACCCTTAATAAGACCCAACTCAGCCAACTGAAGGAGGGCAAAGGAGGCGCCGCCGGCAGAAGCGCTTCCGGCAATCATGACGTCTGAGTCGAAGAAAACGGGTACTGGGAAATTGAGATCCTTCACCCCTATTCCACGTCCGTTCCGTATTTCGCACGCTGCTCTGCCACGCCGGCAATCAGTTCTTCGGTTGAGACACCGTGTTTTTGCCTCAAATGCTCAATTTCTTGCGCAAGCTTTGGCAGCAAGGAACGCTTCGGACTTAGAAACACACCTTCTCCGAGGTCTATTAGGGTCAGAGGGTCTCCTTCCTCCAGACGATATTTCTCCCGTATTGTCACTGGGAGTGTTATGGTCCCGCGCTTTCGGAGCTGGATTGTCGTGGTATTCATGCTGATTCTCCGTATTTCAGATTATCCACCTGATCATAGCGATTCTATCTGCCGTTGTCAAGCTTCGGTTTTCCAATCAGGCCCTTATCAGGGTAAACTCTACGATCTCGGGTTTGCAAAAAATCCTGCTCGGCGCGATAATGGTACCAATACCGCGGCTGACGTACATGCGCGCCTCGGAATCTTTGTCCGATTCATAAAGGCCGTGGGTGTAAGTGACAAAGAGTCTTGCAAGTGAAAAACCCCTTTCCCCCACCCCGGGAATAATTACCTGTCCTCCATGGGTATGACCAGCCAGGGTTAGCTGAACGTTCCAATCCTTGGATACCCTGAATATCCCCGGCCTGTGAGAAAGAAGCAAATTGAATTGATTTGGATCAGCAAGCCGGAAAACAGTCCTTAAGTCTTTGAAACGCGCATCAGTTGCCCAGCCTGAGACAGGGTCATCAACCCCTATGATATTCAACAACCCCTCCAGTCCCTTCCCGGCG
Source organism: Desulfobacterales bacterium (assembly GCA_013375375.1). Classification (GTDB taxonomy): domain Bacteria; phylum Desulfobacterota; class Desulfobacteria; order Desulfobacterales. The sequence goes on from JABXJX010000009.1 coordinate 39,514, forward strand.
TTACGGCTGTGACTTAGCATGGATATGTGAGTCTTTGAAAAGCCTTCCCTTACACTTTCGATCCCCGTGTAGTAATCGTGGTTTCCATACACGCCGAATACCCCGGCGTTTGCCTTGAGATCGTTGAGTAACTGGACGCAACCGTCCACATAGGCCGGGTTGTTGTTGACATAGTCACCTGTAAGCACGATCAAATCCGGTTTAAGGGCATTTGCCGTGGAGATTGTCCTGGCAATCGATTCAAAGGATATGAATGGGCCGGCATGAATGTCTGTGATTTGCACAATCCTGAATCCGCAGAGATCAGGATGAAGCCCCTTGTATGATAGGGCTATCCTGGATATTTCGAGGAGCTTGTTTTCATGATAGGTGCCGTAGGCGAGTACGCCAAAAGAAGTTCCAACCAGTGTCCTTGCAGCATTTCCGACGAAATCTCGCTTAGACTTGTCAAATCCGGGCCCCGGTTTGAGCAACCGGAACATCGATCTTGCAAGTAAAACGATTAGAAAGAGTACGCCGGAAAAGGCCGATGCGACCATGAAGACGGCATAGATAGATACGATAAGCTCCCGGTGCCACCAGGGAAGTTGATCCATGATGTGGTCTGTTCTCAAGTACAAAAACGGAATAGTGTTTATGCCGAGGGTAACAAAAGAGGCGATGATGCGCCTTGCCGTGGCGGAAAGTCCTTTGGGAAGCATGTAACGGATGAGTGTGTACTGAAAGGCTGCAACAGCGAGAAATGAAGATATTACAATGGCAAAAAAGGAGCTCATGGGCGGTTAATTAATATTGCAGAGATATTTGCCGGCTGTCAAGGGGCACAAGAAAGCCGGGTGCGATCGTTCGAGCTTCAAATTTTGCTGGAAAACGCAACCGTTATATGGTATGGGGCCACAAAGTGAAGCCTTGGTTGCGCTTGACGGCTTTAAAACATCCAATATGTATGTGCCCATTATTATGGGGGTACCCCTGCTGTATCGGGGTATTTTGAATCGCTACTGGGGCAAAATTCCCCGCCAGGCGCATTGCCGACACAAACTGGATATATTTTGAATTTTAAAATTAGCTATAATATCCGGATGTTACAATGTTCTTTGCCAAGAGGATTCTTTCGGCCACAGTTGGCACAAAATTGGTATTAAGATATTCACCTACACCAAGCGATTGTAGGGTTTGCACCAACCGAAAGTCAACTATGTCCCTCACAGGCAAAGGCGAAGTCATACTGATTATCGATGACGAAGAATGCATTAGAGATTCTTGTTGTCAGGTATTGACCAAAGCAGGGTATCGCGTGGAAACGGCCATCAACGGAGAAGCAGGCCTGGCCAAGGTCAGAGAAATATGTCCCAACATCGTGTTGCTGGATCTTGATATGCCCGGCACCTCTGGTTTTGAGGTCATGGATCGATTGAATGAGATCAGCCCGGGGATCATCAAGGTCGTGGTGACAGGAAACACTGCTGTCGATTTGGAAAAAGAAGTTATCCGAAAAGGCCGGGCCCTGAGCTACCTTGCCAAGCCTTTTTCACCGGAACAGCTAAAGCAAGTTGTCCGAGGGGCGCTGGACAGTAAGGGAGTAGGCAATAGGGAGTATGCAGAGAAGAGCGGCTGTTAAAAGGCTCATAATTTCACTAAGGTGTAGGATTTTCTATACATAAAAGCAAAGGAGGATTCCCATGGCTCTTGATCCAACCAAGTACAAGGACTGGCAGATTTCTGAAGATGCGGAAAAAAGCATGCCCATGCCGGATGAGTGGAGGGAAAAGCTGGGCCTTGAAAAAGAAGAGGTCCTTCCCATGGGGAGGCTGGCAAAGCTTGACTTCCTTAAAATCATTGACCGCCTGAAAGACAAGCCCGATGGAAAGTATATAGAAGTTACCGCCATCACCCCCACGCCATTAGGCGAAGGAAAGAGCACTACTTCATGCGGCCTTATGGAAGGCCTTGGCAAGCGCGGCGTAAACGTCGGCGGCGCCCTCAGGCAGCCTTCAGGCGGCCCTACCATGAATATCAAGGGCACTGCGGCCGGAGGCGGCATATCCCTGCTTATTCCCATGACCGAGTTTTCCCTGGGGCTTACCGGCGACATCAATGACATCATGAACGCCCACAATCTC